>NZ_JAMPPE010000004.1:0-239740 GCF_028480905.1 Providencia sp. PROV156
CTTGGAAGATCTGATTTTTTACTGCTTAGATGGTGGGTCGTGCAGGATTCGAACCTGCGACCAATTGATTAAAAGTCAACTGCTCTACCGACTGAGCTAACGACCCATCTAAATTGTGTTTCAATGCAAGTAACTGATGAAGTGGTGGGCGATAGCGGGCTCGAACCACTGACCCCCTCCTTGTAAGGGAGGTGCTCTACCAACTGAGCTAATCGCCCACTTCATGACTTATACTACATTATAATAAATAATTGGTGGGCGATAGCGGGCTCGAACCACTGACCCCCTCCTTGTAAGGGAGGTGCTCTACCAACTGAGCTAATCGCCCAATTATTTATTTTTCATCGTCAACGGTGGTGGGCGATAGCGGGCTCGAACCACTGACCCCCTCCTTGTAAGGGAGGTGCTCTACCAACTGAGCTAATCGCCCCGTCGTCGATGGAGGTGCATTATAGGGATACTGAGTTCTGAGTCAACGCTTTTTCAATAGATTTTTTTCGTTCGTTGCAAAAATAATCAAGATGTTTCAATATTCACCAGAAAAGCTGCCTTTTTAATCAATTACCTATCATTTTCTCTTTATTCTTTTAAGAAAAAAACAGAAACTATTTTTAAAGCGCATTTATTTATGTCAAATTTGGCGAAACAAACTAATTTCTTGTCTTCTATCCTGATAACTTGATTGAGGAATCATTGTAGGATGATAGAATAGATATACATTTTAGCAATGCTTAGACATTTCACTGCTTAGAACATCAAACTCGCCATCAAGTTAATTGTGCCTGTTTTTAGTCTTCTAAACAGTAAACAGATAAGCGCTTCAAAAACATGTTTTGCAATTAAGGCAATCTCGATGAGTAAAATCAAAACCCGTTTTGCACCAAGCCCAACTGGCTATTTACACGTTGGTGGTGCACGTACCGCTCTGTATTCCTGGTTATTTAGTCGCCACAATCAGGGCGAATTTGTCCTGCGTATTGAAGATACTGACTTAGAACGCTCAACTCAGGAAGCTATCGACGCCATTATGGACGGTATGAACTGGTTGAATTTAAATTGGGATGAAGGTCCTTACTATCAAACTAAACGCTTTGACCGTTATAATGATGTCATTGACCAAATGTTAGATGCGGGTACCGCTTATCGTTGTTATTGTTCGAAAGAGCGCTTAGAGGCGTTACGTGAAGAGCAAATGGCAAATAATGAAAAGCCTCGTTATGATGGCTGCTGCCGTGACCATGCACACAACCATACACCTGATGAGCCGCACGTTGTTCGTTTCCGTAACCCACAAGAAGGTTCCGTTATTTTTGACGACAAAATTCGTGGGCCAATTGAATTTAGTAACCAAGAGCTGGACGATTTAATTATTCGTCGTACTGATGGTTCACCAACTTACAACTTCTGTGTGGTTATCGATGACTGGGATATGGAAATTACCCACGTTATCCGTGGTGAAGACCATATCAACAACACGCCTCGCCAAATCAACATTCTAAAAGCATTAGGGGCACCAGTGCCTGTGTATGCTCACGTTTCGATGATCCTAGGTGATGACGGTAAAAAACTATCAAAACGTCATGGTGCGGTTAGTGTTATGCAATATCGTGATGACGGTTATTTGCCGCAAGCACTTCTTAACTACCTTGTGCGTTTAGGTTGGTCTCATGGCGACCAAGAGATTTTCACTGTTGACGAAATGAAAGAATATTTCAGCCTTGACGCTATCAGCAAGTCAGCAAGCGCGTTTAATACTGAAAAACTGCAATGGTTAAACCACCACTATATTAATTCATTACCAGCAGAAGAAGTTGCAACCTATCTTGCATGGCATATTGAACAACAGAATATTGATACCAGCACAGGACCTCAATTAGTTGATCTAATCAAATTACTTGGTGAACGTTGTAAAACATTAAAAGAAATGGCGGAATCTTGCCACTATTTCTACCAAGATTTCGAAGAATTTGACGCTGATGCGGCGAAAAAACACTTGCGACCTGTTGCTCGTCAGCCTTTAGAAGTCGTAAAAGATAAATTAGCTGCGATAACTGATTGGACGGCTGAAAATGTTCACCAAGCCATCGAAGCAACTGCCGCTGAATTAGAAGTGGGTATGGGTAAAGTGGGTATGCCTTTACGTGTTGCTGTGACAGGCGCTGGCCAGTCTCCAGGCCTTGATGTGACCGTTCACGCTATCGGTCAAGCTCGCTCTATCACTCGTATTGAGAAAGCCTTAGCGTTTATCGCTGAACGTGAAGCTTCTGCTCAATAATTTAATATTATTGGCCCTCAATTTATTGGGGGCCAATTCTCTGATTCATCCTCCCTTCTCCACTCAACTGATTGCAAAATGTTCTATATTTCAGCAATTAAACCTAAAACCCTATTATTTTATTGACACTCTAACTTAGCTTGAATATGATGCATCCCGTCCAAAAGATTTTGTTTGGGGCTATAGCTCAGCTGGGAGAGCGCTTGCATGGCATGCAAGAGGTCAGCGGTTCGATCCCGCTTAGCTCCACCAATCACTTAAATACTAAAAGTCACTATTCACCTCTTCCATTTTAAATCAATAATATCTTTTAGATTATGAATTACTGAGCGGTATAACCACCATCAATAGGAATAAATGCACCGGTTATAAAGCTACTTTCTTCTGATAACAAAAAGGCCACCACATTAGCAATTTCTAGCCGAGTAGCCATTCTGCCCATTGGGTGAGTAGAAGCCATCCATTGCTGCGTTTCCTGTGGTAATGCACTAATATTCGGTGTTTCTATATAGCCAGGGCCAACAGCATTGATACGGATACCTTTTTGAGCGTTCTCTAAGGCAGCGGAACGTGTTAATCCCAGTACCGCATGCTTTGCTGCAGTGTAAGGTGCTATACCCGCTATTCCTGTTACCCCATTGCAAGCTGATAAATTTACGATAGCTCCCCCACCACTACGCAAAATCGCAGGAATACTATACTTCATACCGTGAAATGTCCCTGTTATATCGGTTTCAATCACCTCATGCCAAGCCTCTAAAGGATAATCCTCAATATTGACGCCATGAGGTCCAGTGATCCCCGCATTATTCACCAAATAGTGCAAAACACCGTATTGTTGCTCAATTTTTTCGACTGTTGTTTTAAAGTCTTGTGCATTTGCGACATTCATTTTTATAGCATAGACACGTTGTCCTGTTGGGTCTATCTCTCTAGCGGCTTGTTGTAAAGCGACCTCATTGCGCCCCGTAATTACCGTTATCGCGCCAAGTGAATACAGCTTTTGTGCAATAGTAAAACCGACACCTGTCGATGCCCCTGTAACCAATGCCACTCGCTGATTAAACTTCCCCATAGCTCACCTCAATTATGATTAACTTTAGTTAACTATAATTAATTAACCAAAGTTAATCAACTGGTCGTCTTATTATTAAAATCAATATATACTCAATAGATTGAATGTTACGGAGTTTTCATGATGCCAAATTCTCTTGAAGATGCGCTTTCCCTGCTGCAATGTACGCTAGTTGCGCGCAGAGTTAGCTTTACCCCAGAGCAAATAACTTGGGGTCAATATGATGTGCTAGAGATATTGAGATTAAAAGGGGATTTAACACCAAGCCAGTTAAGCCAATCACTTGGCCTCTCTCGCCAAAATTTATCGAAATTTCTTCGAGTTCTGAAATCTTATGAATTTGTCGAGCAATATCAATCTGAAGAAGATAGACGGGAACTGATCACCCGTTTAACCGACAAAGGGCATCATTTTTTGCAGCGTGCAGCCACAGGACGTGCTGAAAATGCAGCTAAGGTCAAAGCAGCATTAACGCCCCAAGAACAAAAACTATTTATTACTTTAAGTCAGAAAATTACTCACGCACTAGGCCACGATTAACCCCGTTTTAAAGGCTTTACCAGCCCTTCTAAGCCTTCTATTTTTATTCCTAGGGTCATCTCCATTAACTGCCCTAAACGTCCAGCAGGGAACTCTCCTTTCTTATAGAACCATAATAAATATTCTTCAGGTAAATCAATTAATATACAGCCTTTATATTTACCAAATGGCATATACGTATTGGCCATATCAATGAGATCTTGTTTTTCCATTGTTATTTCTCTTTCGTATCAAAGCATAAAAAACGGCGCTCATTTGAACGCCGTTTCTTAATCTAACATGTTTTAGTGGATTACAAAACTAACCCAACAACCGCTGCGGATAAGAAGCTAACTAAGGTTGAACCATACAGTAATTTTAAACCGAAACGAGCCACGGTATTACCTTGTTTCTCATCTAAGCCTTTAATCGCACCTGCAATAATACCGATGGATGAGAAGTTAGCGAAAGAAACTAAGAATACGGATAAGATACCAACAGAACGCTCAGATAACCCACCAGCAATCGCTTGTAAGCCATCCATCGCAACGAATTCATTCGTTACCATTTTCACTGCCATAATTCCGCCAACCTGTAAGGCTTCATCGGCAGGAATGCCGAGCATCCATGCAAATGGATAGAATACGTAACCTAACATGGTTTGGAAGTCGATACCGAATACAGCTGAGAAAATACCGTTAATCATCGCAATGAGGGCAATAAAACCAATCAACATCGCTGAAACGATAATCGCTACTTTAAACCCTGCAAGAATATATTCACCTAACATTTCAAAGAAGCTTTGCCCTTCGTGCAGGTTGCTCATTTGAATATCTTCTTCACCTTCAGGTGGATACGGGTTAATCAGTGATAGTACGACGAAAGTACCAAACATATTTAGAACCAATGCAGCGACCACAAAACGCGGCTCTAACATGGTCATGTATGCCCCAACGATAGACATAGATACCGTTGACATGGCAGTTGCCGCCATGGTGTACATTCTGCGGTCTGACATCCGGTTCAATTGGTCTTTATACGCAATAAAGTTTTCTGACTGACCCAATAACAATGAACTGACTGCGTTAAAAGACTCTAACTTACCCATACCATTCACTTTCGATAACACGGTACCGATGATACGGATCACGATAGGGAGAATTTTGACGTGCTGTAAGATCCCGATCAACGCAGAAATAAAGATGATTGGGCATAACACTTGTAAGAAGAAGAATGCTAAGTTCCCTTCAATCATGCCACCAAAAATAAATTTAGTCCCTTCTGCTGCATAGCCTAGCAAGTGAGTAAATACCCCTGCCACACCAAGAACAAAAGATTCGCCAATATTCGATTTTAAGAACAAATAAGCTAATGCAATTTGAATAACCAGTAGTTGAACAACATAGCGAGGACGGATCCCTCTACGGTTACTACTGGCTAAAATGGCAAGAGCGGCAATTACTACTAAAGATAAAACGAAATGCAGGATCGAGGTCATATGCGACTCCAACAAATTTAAGAATCAGTCTATGTGCATATTCTATGTAATAGACAACATTTAAATGAGACAGAGGTCACATTAATATGAAAGCTTACTAGGTGTATTTTGCAAAAAGAAGAAGGGGATCACGTTTCAACTATAACAATTCCTAGCATTCGCTTTTTTTGCACAGAAATTTTACTGAGAATTTAAGTTAAGACTTACAACAACCTGCGTATAAAATTGTTGCCTACAGAGATCGTAGGCAACTAAGTTAAATTGAATATAGTTCACTATTAAATATTCAGCAAACGAACCAATTCATTTTCATCAATAACGCGTATGCCAAGTTCATTTGCTTTGGCTAATTTAGAACCAGCGGCCTCACCTGCAATGACCAAATCTGTTTTCTTCGAGACGCTTCCTGAGACTTTTGCACCTAAAGCCACTAACTTGTCTTTGGCTTCATCACGCGTCAATACACTCATTGACCCTGTTAGCACCACTGTTTTACCTGCAAATGGGCTATCGATTTCTGCACTATTAACGACTTTTACTTCAGGCCAATGAATATTTGCCTTCGTCAGTAAATCTTCAATCACCGCTTGGTTATGAGGTTCACGGAAAAAATTGACCACATGTTTCGCAACTACATGACCAATATCTTGAACGGTTTTTAGTGACTCTTCATCCGCCGCCATCACAGCCTCAAGTGTGGTGTAATGCGCTGCTAAGTTTGCCGCCGTTGCTTCGCCAACCTCACGAATTCCAAGGGCATAAATAAAGCGAGCCAATGTTGTTTGCTTAGACTTATTGAGTGCATCAACCAGATTCTGTGCCGACTTCGGCCCCATTCTATCCAAGCCTGTTAAGATACCCGCACTTAATTGATATAAATCTGCCGGCGTTTTGACATACTCTTTTTCGACTAACTGGTCGATAATTTTATCGCCCATGCCATCCACATCCATTGCTCGGCGTGAGACAAAATGTTTCAGTGCTTCTTTGCGTTGTGCCCCACAAATAAGCCCACCAGTACAGCGTGCCACCGCTTCACCTTCAACTCGTTCGATATCAGAACCGCATACAGGGCAATGGGTCGGGAAGACAATTTCACGGCTATCTGTTGGTCGCTTGTCAACCACAACACTGACGATTTGTGGAATAACATCCCCTGCTCGACGAATAATGACCGTATCACCGATATGCACGCCAAGGCGTTCAATTTCATCTGCATTGTGTAACGTCGCATTACTGACCACCACACCTGCGACTTGCACGGGTTCTAAACGCGCCACAGGCGTGATAGCACCTGTACGCCCAACTTGAAATTCAACATCTTTTAATAATGTGACTTGTTCTTGAGCTGGGAATTTAAACGCTGTCGCCCAGCGAGGTGCTCGAGAAACAAAACCTAATTCTTCTTGAATCGCGATTGAGTTAACTTTAATGACTACCCCATCGATATCAAAGCCAAGATCAGGTCGAACTTGCTCAATTTCATGGTAAAAATCTAATACGGCCTGATGACCAACACGTAATTGAACATAATCACTAA
This sequence comes from Providencia sp. PROV156, assembly GCF_028480905.1. NCBI lineage: Bacteria > Pseudomonadati > Pseudomonadota > Gammaproteobacteria > Enterobacterales > Morganellaceae > Providencia > Providencia sp. PROV156. The sequence continues at coordinate 6,908 of NZ_JAMPPE010000004.1, forward strand.
CCGGTAAACCCCATGCTTTAAATTGCATCAAACGGTCATAATGTGTGTCCGGTAACGAGCCACCTTCCACAAGCCCAACACCATAACAATAAAAAGTGAGTGGCCTTTTGGCGGTAATACGTGGGTCTAATTGACGTAACGAACCCGCAGCCGCATTACGCGGGTTTGCAAAGACTTTGCCATCCGTTTTACGTGCCTGCTCATTGAGTGCTTCAAAACCTTTTTGGGGCATGAAGACTTCGCCACGGATCTCAACGCGATCAGGAATATTGCTTCCCCTTAAACGCAATGGGATAGCGCGTATGGTTCGTACATTCGCGGTAATATTCTCACCTACGGTCCCATCACCACGAGTCGCCGCTTGTACTAATTCACCATTTTCATACAACAAACTTACCGCTAACCCATCGAGCTTGAGCTCACAACAAAAAGTCAGTTCTTGATGATTTTTCAAACGATCTCTTACCCGCTTATCAAACGCAAGGTAACTTTCTTCATCAAAAACATTATCTAGGGATAACATAGGTATTTCATGGCGTACGGTATCAAACGCAGCCAATGGTGCGGCACCAACACGTTGAGTCGGTGAATCACTTGTGACAAGTTCAGGATGCTGTGCCTCTATCTCTTTTAGACGTTGCATTAACTTGTCATATTCTACGTCTGGAATTTCGGGGGCATCTAATACATGGTATTGATATTCATGATGACGTAACTGTTTTTTTAATTCGTCTATTTCTTGTTTGGTAGTCATGATTCACTCATACAGATAAAAAACCCCCAATTAATGGGGGTTTTGTTCAACGTTTATTTAACTTAATGTGTTTCTAATTCGAGCATGATACACCTCTATTTTTTGAGGTGTCAGCATTTTGCGTTCGTCATCAAGAACAACCCCTCCCGCATCTGATGCGATACGTTGAGCAGCTTGCAACATCAATTTGAAGTTTTGCCCTGCATCACCGTAAGACGGGACCATCATAAACATGGAAACCCCTGGGGTGGTAAAATCAGCCATTGTCTCTGGGTCGAATGAGCCAGGCTTCACCATGTTGGCTAAGCTAAACAAAACAGGCCCCGTACCAGACGGGTTCACATGGCGATGGAATATTTTCATTTCCCCGAATTGGAAACCGGCTTGTAAAATACTTTGCAGTAATAATTCACCTTGAAGTTCCTGCCCTTGCAAAGCGGCTACGTGAAGTACCAGGACTGTCTCCTTGCTACTTGTTGTAGCAGAATCTTCCTGCGGCTCAGCTTTCTTCTCAATATGCTGCGTCTCTTGTTCATAGGTGCTCGGCTGAGGCTCTTCTCTCAATTTGGTTGAATCAATATGTGGTTCAGCGACAGTTTCAATGGCTGGCTCAACAATCACTTCCTCACTCATATTAATGGTGAGTTGTTCGGGTACATGAACGGGTTCAGTACGTTGATGCATCGTAGGCTCATTATGAACCGGCGATTTAGCCTCAGGCTCCTTGTTCATAATAATGTCAGGTTCAACCGATGCTTTTGGCTGTATATTAGGCTCAACTGGAGACTCATTTTTTACCGGATATACAGGCTCAGTCGCAGCGGGATGAACAGGCGCCTGCTGAGTCGGTTGATTTTCAGTAAATAATGCAGAATCATCATATTCTGATGAATTCTCCTGCATATCGTTTTTTCTACGTTTTACGGGTCTGTCGCGAAATAACTTTGAGCGCTCTTTACGGCTGGTCCATAAACCATGCAGTAATAAAGCGACAATCGCTATCGCACCTACGACCACTAATATCAGACGCAAATCCTGCATCGCTGCTATCTCTAGTTGATGAATGATAATGCCAACACGGCGGAAACTTCCTTAAGATTATTTCTCAATTGCTCTAAGTGCAACCCCCAGAACGATTTTCTTACAAGAAAGAGAATATTCCGCTTTCATTTGCTGCTTTTTTAAGCGAATAATGGCTAGTCAGCCTAATTTCATATCTATATGATACATGGTCAACCGAAAAGGAGAGAACAAGAAGTATGACCCAATCGACATTTTCGACACAAAAAGACCATTCTGGTTTTTATTATTTTACACAAGGCTGGAGATTAATCACTCGGCCCGGTATTAAACGTTTTGTTATTTTGCCCCTATTAGCCAATATTTTATTCTTAGGCGGCGCATTTTGGTGGTTATATACAAAGCTTGGCGGCTGGATAGCCCAAGTGATGAGTTACGTTCCTGACTGGCTACAATGGCTCGATTATGTTATTTGGCCAATCGCTGTTATCTCTATTTTGCTCGTGTTTACCTATTTTTTTAGTACGGTTGCTAATATTATCGCTGCACCTTTTAACGGTTGGTTATCAGAAAAACTCGAAGCCGAGTTAACGGGTAAACCATCACCGGATACTGGTGTTGCTGAGTTATTAAAAGATGTTCCTCGTATGATAAAGCGCGAGTTTGTCCGAATCGGTTACTACTTACCTCGCGCTATTGGGTTATTAATCCTATTTTTCATACCCGGTATTGGCCAAACAGTCGCCCCCGTACTGTGGTTTTTATTTGGTGCTTGGATGATGTCAATCCAATATTGCGATTACCCGTTTGATAACCACCGTGTTGGCTTTAACGAAATGAAGCAGGCGCTTGCCAAAGAGCGGATGAGAAACGTTCAATTTGGTGGCGTCATTAGCTTGTTAATGATGGTGCCTTTTGTCAACTTAGTGATCATGCCTGTTGCAGTTTGTGGTGCAACATTGATGTGGGTTGACAGGTATCGTGAGCGTTACGCACGCTACTAATCTATTAAATCATTGCGCAGGTTTATCGCCTGCGCTCTTTTATTTACTTATTATTGTTACACTATAATTATTCCTTAGAACTATTAGATCTAAAATAACATTTCGTTATAAGCTTATGCTCAAATCATATTTGCATTAATTTGTTCTTAACGTATGTTGAATCCATCTCATTATTTTTAATTAATACCGATTACATTACTGGCTAACCGATTTTTAAGGATATCCCATGAGCAAAATTTATGATGATAACTCGTTGACTATTGGCCACACCCCACTTGTTCGCCTAAAACATTTTGGTAATGGCAATATTTTAGCAAAAGTGGAATCTCGCAACCCAAGCTTCAGTGTTAAGTGCCGTATTGGTGCTAACATGATTTGGGATGCAGAGAAAAAAGGTATCCTAAACAAAGACAAAGAATTAGTTGAACCAACTAGTGGAAATACGGGTATCGCTTTAGCCTATGTCGCTGCGGCGAGAGGTTATAAATTGACGTTAACCATGCCTGAAACCATGAGTATTGAGCGCCGTAAACTACTCAAAGCATTAGGTGCCAACCTCGTTTTAACTGAGGGGGCAAAAGGCATGAAAGGTGCAATAGCTAAAGCTGAAGAAATAGTGAATAGCAACCCTAAAAAATACTTATTACTTCAACAGTTTAATAACCCAGCAAACCCTGAAATCCATGAAAAAACCACTGGGCCTGAAATTTGGGAAGATACTGACGGCAATGTCGATGTTGTAGTCGCAGGTGTTGGTACGGGCGGGACGATTACAGGGATTGCAAAATACCTGAAAAACACCAAAGGCAAAGATGTGACTATCGTGGCTGTTGAACCAGAAACATCCCCTGTTATTACCCAAGCTTTAGCGGGCGAAGAAATTAAACCGGGCCCTCACAAAATACAAGGGATCGGCGCTGGTTTTATTCCGGGTAACTTAGATTTAAAATTACTCGATAAGGTCATTCAAATCAGCGATGACGAAGCCATCAAAACGGCTCGTGAGCTGATGGAAAAAGAAGGTATCCTTGCGGGTATCTCATCAGGCGCTGCTATTGCTGCTGCCACTAAAATTGCCGCAGACCCTGCCTATAAAGGTAAAAATATCGTCGTTATTTTACCTTCTTCAGGTGAGCGTTATTTGTCTACAGCCCTGTTTGCTGACATCTCGGCTGAGTAGCATAACTTCGTTACAATATCGTTAAAAAAGCACCTAAATGGTGCTTTTTTTGTGGCATAGATCAAACTTTAGCACGGATGGAGATGATTTATAATTCGGGGTTTAGTATTAAACATAGTAATTATTTTGCACCTCGAAATTAATCACTTTTTAGCCAACCTCTAGGGCAAGTAAAATAATTTGCCAATGAGAAAAAAGTATCGAGTTCGCAAGAAAAACAGAAAAAGGGTTGATACCGCACAAAGTAGGAAACCTTTTTTCAAGTTAATAATCTAACTTATACGCAAACCTAGTCTATTTCATCTACAATTGGCTGGGTAATTAAAAAAACGAAAGTTATTGAGGAAATACTATGTTTCAGCAAGAAGTTACTATTACGGCACCAAATGGTCTACATACTCGTCCTGCAGCTCAATTCGTAAAAGAAGCAAAAGCATTCTCTTCCGACATTTCTTTAATTTCTGGCGGCAAATCCGCTAGCGCAAAAAGTTTGTTTAAATTACAAACCTTAGGCCTAACGCAAGGCACAGTTGTGACAATTTCTGCTGAAGGCGAAGACGAAAAAGAAGCCGTTGAACATTTAGTTAAACTGATGGGCGAATTAGAATAATTTCGCACGAAAATAGCATTTACTGATTTCATTCAATGTCCCTGAGTGATGTCATTCGGGGACATTTGTATAATCGGCTATATTCATTGTCGTCTCTGCAACATCAGAACTCCCAGCACTAGCAGCAGTAAGGTAATATTATGATTTCAGGAATTTTAGTATCCCCGGGTTTTGCTTTTGGTCAGGCTTTAATCCTCAAAGAAGATCCTATCGTTGTTAGCACAAAAAAAATTGCTGACGATCAGGTTGATAAAGAAATTGCTCGCTTTATTGAGGGTCGTAACAAATCAGCCGAACAACTCAATTTGATTAAAGAGAAAGCCGAAAAAAATCTTGGAGCCGAAAAAGCTGAGATTTTTGAAGGTCATATCATGCTGCTAGAAGATGAAGAGCTGGAACAAGAAATTGTCTCTTTAATCAAAGGCGATAAAAAAACGGCAGATGCCGCTGCGTATTCCGTTATTGAAGATCAAGCTCAAGCGCTTGAATCCCTTGATGATGAATATCTTAAAGAACGCGCCGCTGACGTGCGTGATATTGGCAAACGTCTATTAAAAAACATCTTAAATATTCCTATCGTTGATTTAAGTGCAATCAGCGAAGAAGTTATTTTAGTGGCTGCGGATTTAACCCCTTCAGAAACCGCACAGCTAAATTTAGATAAAGTATTAGGGTTTATTACTGATTTAGGTGGCCGTACATCACATACCTCAATTATGGCGCGTTCTCTTGAGTTACCTGCCATTGTTGGAACTAGTGATGCCACCAGCAAAATTAAAAATGGCGATTTCATTGTATTAGATGGTGTCAACAACACCATCCACTTGAACCCATCTGAAGCCGAAATCGACAAACTGAAAGCTTTCCGTGATGAATATCTACAAGAAAAAGAAGAGCTCGCAAAATTAAAAGATTTGCCTGCCATCACCCTTGATGGTCATCAAGTTGAAGTTTGTGCGAATATCGGTACTGTACGTGATGTCGCTGGTGCAGAGCGCAATGGCGCAGAAGGCGTTGGGCTCTATCGTACTGAGTTTTTATTCATGGATAGAGACTCTCTTCCTACCGAAGAAGAACAGTTTCAAGCTTATAAAGCCGTTGCAGAAGCAATGGGCAGCCAAGCCGTTATTGTCCGTACAATGGATATCGGCGGTGATAAAGACCTGCCATATATGAATTTACCAAAAGAAGAGAACCCATTTCTCGGCTGGCGTGCAATTCGTATTTGTCTTGATCGCAAAGAAATCTTACACTCACAATTAAGAGCTATTTTAAGAGCCTCTAAATTTGGTAAACTGCGTATTATGTTCCCAATGGTTATTTCCGTTGAAGAAGTTCGTGAACTAAAAGCAGAGCTAGAAATGCTTAAAGCTCAGTTACGTGAAGAAGGTAAAGCTTTTGACGAGTCAATTGAAGTCGGTGTGATGGTTGAAACACCAGCCGCAGCTGTTATTGCTCGCCACTTGGCAAAAGAAGTTGATTTCTTTAGTATTGGGACGAACGATCTCACTCAATACACTTTAGCGGTCGACCGTGGTAATGAACTGATTTCTCATCTTTACAACCCGATGTCACCTGCTGTCCTAAACTTAATTAAGCAAGTGATCGATGCATCACACGCTGAAGGTAAATGGACTGGGATGTGTGGGGAGTTAGCTGGAGATGAGCGTGCAACCTTATTGCTACTTGGCATGGGGCTGGATGAATTTAGTATGAGCGCGATTTCAATTCCGCGTATCAAAAAGTTAATTCGCAATGCGAGCTTTACTGATACCCAAGCTTTGGCTGAACAAGCACTTGCTCAACCCACAGCGGATGAATTGATGAAACTTGTAGATACCTTTATCCAAGAAAAAACGTTATGCTAAGAACAGCACATTAGTTCGGTCCCATATAAAACGATTAGGAGAAGGTCCATGGGTCTGTTTGACAAACTGAAATCACTCGTTTCGGAAGACAAAAGTAGCAGTGGCAGTATTGAAATTATCGCACCTTTATCGGGTGAGATTGTCAATATTGAAGATGTTCCAGACGTTGTGTTCGCAGAAAAAATTGTTGGTGATGGTATTGCGATTAAACCCGCAGGTAACAAAATCGTTGCCCCTGTAGACGGTACAATTGGTAAAATATTTGAAACTAACCATGCGTTTTCTATTGAATCAGATGATGGTATAGAACTATTTGTTCACTTCGGTATTGATACCGTTGAACTTAAAGGTGAAGGCTTTAAACGCATCGCTGAAGAAGGCCAAACTGTGAAGAAAGGCGACTTAATCATCGAGTTTGATTTAGCGCTGTTAGAAGAGAAAGCAAAATCTGTTCTAACGCCAGTTGTCATTTCTAATATGGACGAAATCAAAGAACTAAACAAACTGACAGGCTCAGTGACAGTCGGTGAAACTGTCATCATGCGTATTAAGAAATAACTTAACTGCCAATATTTAGTTAAAACCATCAGGCCTTGCCTGATGGTTTTTCATTTGTAGGGATTTTTTATTGAGCACAGATTTGTCATTAAATTATCTCACTCATTAAATACACCTGTTGATAAATAACGGTCTCCTCGGTCACAAATTACTGCCACAATGACCGCTCCCGGGTTAGCTTTCGCCACTTTTAACGCACCAGCAACCGCCCCACCCGAGCTCACTCCACAAAAGATACCTTCAACTTTAGCTAAAGCTCTCATAGTCTCTTCAGCTTCTTGCTGGTTTATATCCAGTACACTATCAACTAATGAGCCATCAAAAATACCGGGTAAGTAACCTGGTGACCAACGCCTAATACCCGGAATTTGGCTTTTTTCCGCAGGTTGTAACCCAACAATATGGACATCATCTGACTGGGATTTTAAATAGCGGCTTACCCCGGTAATGGTCCCCGTGGTTCCCATACTCGATACAAAATGGGTAATGCGGCCATTGGTTTGCTGCCATATTTCAGGGCCTGTTGTTTTAAAATGAGCTAATGGGTTATCAGGGTTGTTAAATTGGTCTAAAACTTTCCCCTCACCTCTTTGTTCCATTTCCTTAGCCAAATCGCGGGCACCTTCCATACCAACAGCCGTACTCACTAAAATGAGTTCTGCACCATAGGCTTGCATTGAAGCTTGCCGCTCTTTGCTCATGTTATCTGGCATGAGTAATTTCAGTTTGTAGCCTTTTACTGCGGCTATCATCGCGAGCGCGATACCTGTATTTCCACTAGTTGCTTCAATTAGCGTATCACCTGGCTTAATTTCACCCCGTAATTGCGCTTCATTAATCATTGAAAATGCCGCGCGATCTTTCACTGAACCTGCGGGGTTATTACCTTCAAGCTTCACCCAAATTTCAGCTTCAATCCCTTGTGTTAAACGCTGAAGCTTTACTAATGGGGTATTACCGATAAATTGTTCCAGAGCCGACACTTTACCATCCTTATAATTTTTATATATAAATAAGAAATAATAGAGATAAGATATTACCCCAATATTGATATGTGAAAATTGAAATCTCTTCACATTAATATTAGAAAAATAGATTATCTTAATTACTATTTCTGATATAGCTAATTGATATATTATATTACAATAAGTTTATAGAATTACCAGTTATATTTCATATAAAAATATGATAAATAAATCTTTTATATCAATCGGTTATGGTGGATTTAATCATAAGGGGAAATAGACTAAATATTTTTAATATAAAGTCTAATCATCGGTCATATACCTAGAAAGTAATAGAAAAGATAACACCAATAATATATTTATTAGTGTTATAAGTTATTGAGTTTTATATTCATGCACTTTCAGCAAGTTGTGGGAAAATTAACGCCTGATCTCCTTGATAGATCTTTGCCTGCTGGCTACCTAAAAAGTAACGTTCACCTCGCGTTGGTATCGTTTTTTCGGACTGCCAAATCACTGACAAAGGCTCTTTCCCCCAACCTAATGGTTGAACGGTTAATTGCCAAAAATGCCCTCTTGGCCCCGATTCCGTAATTCTAACAGGTAAACGGTGCTGTTCATCCACTTCAGCTTGTAATGAGATATCCCAAGGACGTAAAAATACGTCGACTTCACCTTGTTGAACACTGGTATGGTTAAGGGGGAATTCATAGCCATCTATATTTAATGTTGAACCTTTGATGTGGGCAGAAATTTGGTTCACTTCCCCCATAAATTCAAGCACAAAACGGGTTTCTGGGCGCTGCCAAATATCGCTCGGTGTGCCAACTTGCTCAATATGACCTTGGCTCATCACCACCACTCTGTCTGCAACTTCCATGGCTTCTTCTTGGTCGTGAGTCACAAAAACACTGGTAAATTTTAATTCATCATGTAATTGACGTAACCAACGGCGTAATTCAATACGCACTTGTGCGTCAAGCGCACCAAAAGGTTCATCTAATAATAAAATTTGTGGATCAACGGCTAAAGCCCTTGCCAGTGCCACACGCTGTTTTTGCCCCCCTGAAAGTTGCGCGGGGTAACGTGAAGCCAGATGGGCGAGTTGAACCATTTCCAGCAATTTTGTTACTTTATCTTTAATAGCCTGAGCTGATGGGCGCTGCTTTCTGGGTAAAACCGTTAAACCAAATGCCACATTATCAAACACTGTCATGTGGCGAAATAGTGCATAGTGTTGAAATACAAAGCCAACATGCCTATCTTTCGCATGGATTTTACTAACATCGTGACCATGAAAGCGCAATAACCCCTGACTTTGTTGTTCAAGCCCAGCAATAATCCGCAATAAGGTTGTTTTTCCTGAACCGGAAGGCCCTAATAAGGCAACCATTTCACCCGATGCAATATCCAGTGAAATATCGCTGAGTACTTGGGTTTTACCAAATAACTTACCGATTTTTTCAATTTCAATACTCATGATTAATGGACTCCTGATTCAGATTGCTGGCGACTTAAATGCCACTGCAATGCGCTTTTAAGTATTAAGGTGATAATTGCCAGCAGTGCTAAGATCCCTGCGGCCGTAAACGCCCCTACTGTATTATAATCCTGATGCAATAATTCAACTTGCAACGGTAAGGTGTATGTTTCACCACGAATAGCTCCTGAAACCACCGAAACCGCACCAAATTCACCGATTGCACGGGCGTTAGTTAAAACCACGCCATACAATAATGCCCAGCGGATATTGGGCAATGTCACACGCCAAAACATCTTCCATCCTGACGCTCCCAGCAACACCGCGGCTTCATCTTCTTGGCTACCTTGGCTTAACATCAAGGGCACTAACTCACGTACGACAAATGGACACGTTACAAAAATGGTCACTAATGCCATACCTGGCCATGAAAACATTAGCTGGATATCAAAACCTTCAAGCCACCCACCAAACCAGCTGTTCGAGCCATAAAAAAGTAAGTACAGCAAACCCGCAACAACAGGTGAAACCGCAAACGGGATATCTACCAAGGTGAGTAATAATTGGCGACCAGGAAATTGAAATCGTGTCACTAACCACGCCATCATAGTGCCAAAAACTAAATTTACAGGAACGGTAATTAAAGCAATTAATACTGTTAAACCAATAGCGTGTAGCATATCTGGGTCTGCCAAATTCAGTAAAACGGCATCTAACCCTTTTTGAAATGCAGTAATAAATATCCAAACAATTGGAATCACTAATAGTAAAAACGAAAACAATAAACCTATCGCAATTAGTAGCCATTTCCCCCAGTTAATTTGGGTACGGCTAGTAGTGTGAATTGGTGTAATTTGCGCCATTACTTGCCCCCCAACCGTTTACCAAAGCGGCTTTGTACTAAATTAACACTAAATAGAAGTAACAATGAAACCGCTAAAATAACTGAGGCCACAGCACTGGCTGCCGGGTAATCAAATTGCTGTAGCTGACTAAAAATCATTAATGAGACAACTTCGGTTTGCCACGCAATATTACCCGCAATAAATATAATGGCACCAAACTCGCCTAAACTCCGTGTAAAGGACAAAACCGTTCCGGCTAATAAGGCCGGTGAAAGCTCTGGCAGTATCACTCGACGAAAAGTTTGCCAACGGCTCGCACCTAGGGTTTGAGCAGCTTCTTCGTATTCAGGGCCTAGCTCTTCCAACACAGGTTGAACCGTACGCACAACAAACGGAATACTGGTAAAAGCCATCGCAACCGCAATTCCCAGCCAAGTATTAACAACTTTAATGTCAAACTGGTGCAGATATTGCCCATACCAGCCCGAGGTTGCAAACAGGGTTGCCAATGTCAGCCCCGCTACCGCAGTAGGTAATGCAAAGGGTAAATCTACTAAACCATCTAAAAACAAACGCCCAGGAAAGCGATAACGCGTTAAAATCCACGCTAATAACATGCCAAACACCGCATTAAACAAACTTGCGACTAATGCAGACAGTAACGTCACTTTGTACGCGGCAACCACTTGCGGGTAACTAATGACAGCCCAATATTGCTGCCATGTCATTTCCGATAATTGGATCACCAAAGCGCTCATGGGTAATAGCAAAATCAAGCAGGTATAAAAAAGGCTGCTACCTAGCGTTAGCCCAAAGCCTGGCAAAAAACGCTTTCCTGAACGATTCATTAACGGCGCCCTTCAGCCATTAATTGGTCAAATTCCCCACCGGTGGCAAAATGAACGTCCATTACTTTTGGCCAGCTCTCAAATTGTGATTCAACAGTAAACAACTGAGTTTCTGGGAATTTATCCTTATTCGCACTCATCACCGCTTTGTCATTCACTCGGTAATTGTACTGAGTGATGATTTCTTGGGCCTGTGGGCTATAGAGATAATTTAAGTAAGCTTTAGCGACATCTTCAGTACCATTTTTTTGTACATTTTTATCGACCCAAGCGACGGGAAACTCCGCTAAGATATCCACCGGCGGTACAATAACTTCGTAGTCTGATTCACCATACTGAGAGCGAATATTATTCACTTCTGATTCAAAACTAATAAGGACGTCACCGAGCCCCCGTTCAATAAATGACGTCGTCGCGCCACGCCCACCGGTATCAAATACTTCTACATTTTTCAGAAACTGTTTCATTTGCTCACGGGTTTTTGCTTTATCATCTTTATTTTCTTGATTAAAAGCGCCCCATGCCGCAAGGTAGGTATAACGGCCATTTCCTGAAGTTTTTGGGTTCGGGAAGATTAATTTAACATCTTCACGGACTAAATCATCCCACGTTTTAATCCCTTTAGGGTTTCCTTTACGAACTAAAAACGCCATTGTTGAATAATAAGGCGAGCTATTATTTGGTAAGCGAGCTTGCCAGTCTGCAGGGATCAAATTCCCTTTGTCATGCAAAATTTGCACGTCCGTGACTTGGTTATAGGTCACCACATCCGCTTTCAGCCCTTGTAAAATAGCCAGAGCTTGCTTTGATGAGCCGGCGTGTGATTGTTTAATTGTGAGTTTGTCGTCAGGGTGGGCTTCATTCCATTGTTTTTCAAATGAAGGGTTCAACGCCACAAATAATTCACGGGCAATATCATAAGAGCTATTAAGCAGTTCAGCTGCAACTAATGGTGAGCTTCCGAGTAATGATACCGTTGCCAAACTCGCTAGTGCTGTTTTTTTCAAAAATGATTTTTTCATTCCACACCTATTCGTAACTAAACCCAAATGACTGACATTGGAACCACTGTATATGTTTTGGTTATAACTGTGTAGCTATCAATCACCTTTTTATATATCAAATTAGAATAACAAAGAAATGAACGTCATAAGCAGGAAAATTAACTGATTTTTTAATTAGTTAGTGATATGAATGCGTTTCATTTTTAAGTTTAGCGAAGCAAAGACACCTTAAACATTTTCCCCCTCTCTCTTTTTTATACACATAACACACACTTTAAATATTGTAAGCACTCTTCAGAGTGTGTATTATGTGTATATCAGTTAACGAAATGGAGGGATCGTGCAAAGTTCGGAACTGATAAACATACTGCAAAAAAACGGTTGGAAACTTGAAAGAATAAAAGGAAGTCACCATCAGTTTTCCCACCCACATTTTTCAATTGTAATTACTGTTCCGCATCCACAAAAAGATTTAAAGATAGGCACACTAAATCACATTTTGAAGGCTGCGAAACTAACACATTAAATAAGAAAAGCGTTCACGCATGAGCGCTATCTTTAATGGAGATAACCTAATGCTTTATACCGCCTTTATTGAAATTGATAATGATGGCAGCGCAAGTGGCTGGTTTCCTGATATTGAAGGATGTACATTCGCGGGCAGCAATATAGAAGAGGCTTACGCAGAAGCAAAATCAGCAATTGATGCTCATTTTGAATTATTGAGTGAAAAAGGCTTTGAGATCCCATTATCGAAATCTCAGCAAACGCTATTGAACCCAATACAACCTGAATATGCGCATGGGATATGGTTATTTGTGGATGTCGATATGGATAAATACGATGGCCGTACTGAGCGTATTAATATCACCTTGCCGCATCGTTTATTACATCGTATTGATGCTTTAGTGAAGGTTAATCCTGAATATGGTAGCCGTAGTGGTTTTATTGCTGCTGCAGCTCGTAAAGAATTAAAAAAAACCGATTAATACATTGAAAATAATAGATTACATAAATAATTATCAATCGCCGCATCCCTGCGGCAACTTATTGTTCAAAGAGACGTCAATATCTCAATCGACGGAGCATAGTAATAACTCCCCGAAACGGCTTTCGTCATACGCAGCAAATCATCGTATTTGCCATCTTTTTCACCAAACATGCTGAGTAACTGCTGTTCAATATTGTGTAACCTTGCACAATAAGCGATAAAGAATAAGCCATGTTTGCCGCTTGCTGTACCATATGGCAAGCTGTGACGCATAACTGAAAGCTCTTCACCCTCTTCTTCTATCACCACGCGTGAGACATGAGAGGTGACATTGCGCGCATCTTCATCTAATTCAACGCTATCTTTTTTCGTACGGCCAATCATTTTTTCTTGTTCATGTTCCGAAAAACGATCCCATTTTCGTAAATCGTGTTCATAGCGTTGGACTAAAACATAGCTTCCGCCTTTATCTTCACCGTCTTCAATTAATGTAACCTCTGAAATTTCTTCCCCCTGCGGGTTCTCTGTTCCATCAATAAAACCACTTAAATCTCTGTCATCTACCCAACGGAAGCCATGAATTTCTTCAACCACAGAGATAGATTTACCAAATGCTTTTAAAGCAGCTTGTGCTAAAGAAAAATTAATATCGTGGCGCAGTGATTGAATATGAATAAACATATCCCGTTGAGTGGCGGGAGCAAGCCCTTTACCCAGAGTGCGAAATGGTTTCAATTCAGGAGCAGTATTTGCCTTACCGAGCTGTTTCCAGATATCAGAGCCAAACGCGATAACTGCACCAAGGCGATCATCTGGATATTGCGCTTGTAATTTGGTTAAAGCCTCGACAAAGCTTTTACATCCAGACTTAACTTCATCCAGAGATCCCTCTTGCACTTGCGCTTCAATAAAAATACCAAAACGGCTATGTTCTTTCAAAATACCACTTTGAGAATGAGACATACGGTAAACCTCGTAAAATGAATATGTTATATAACCTATTTTTTATATAAGCGATTTTAATATCTTATCTTATCTTATCGCTATGATGTTCACCTTGTTTTAACGCAAGGGAATATAGGTTTCCGGTCTATTATAAGAAAGAAAATTTAAGAAAGGGTAAATTTCTTTGAAAACAAGGAAAAAGAAATACTAATGGAAAGATATCGCCAGTATAGATAGTTCTGGCGATATTATTAACGAAATGAGATTATTTATGCCAAATAATTTGCGAGATTTTCCATGTTTTCAGGTCATCATCTGAAGGCATTAAATCTTCTGGCCCTTGCCACTTACCTGTAAAACGGTAAACCACTTTACTTGATTGCGGTGAATTACATTCAATGGTTGGAACGTCATTGACTCGCTCGCCTAGACCGCAAATACCGAATGCTTTTTGATAAATTTCACTAAATTCAGTACCCACTGTCGGCCCCCATTCAGTTGCAATATCGGGGTCACTCACTATAATTCGTGATACATAGCCGTGCTCTGGGCCAACTATTTCTAATTTTACTTCATTATCATCCATTCCTTGGAAAATTGTGACCACATCCCCATTTTCCATTTGCATACCGCTGCGTAATGTATAGCGGTCATCAAGTTGTTTCTTAATGATATCCGCTTGCATTGGTGTAAAACTAGTCACTTGACCAAGTCCTGAGCTAGAAACCACCAGTGGGCCGCTAAACCAAGTCGATGGCGAAAAGAATTTCACACCCGCACACCCTGATAACAGAACTGTTCCACAGAGTAGAGAAGCCTTCAACAACGGCGATAATCCATTATTTCTATTCAACTTTGCATGTTGGGACATATCATCCTCTTTTATGAGTCGCATAATGCATATTGTGACAATCTATTTATCAAAACATTCCCATGAATAGTTAAATAAATAGTCAATTAACTTAAAAATCCGTTTCGTGCGTTAATTTTTTCGAATAAATTAAACGTTCAGGTTGTTCTTCTTCATACAACATTTTTTCAAACATACAGATAGCAGCATCAGATTCTTCACTCACTAACAGCTCGATTCTTCCGCAACCTCTGGCGATCAGTTTTTTTTCTAGTCTACTTACTAATGCATTCGCAATACCACGGCCACGGTATTCAGGGTGAACGGCAAGGTAAACAGCAGTACCACGAATACCATCATACCCCCCCATAATAGTACCAACGACTTCCCCGGCAACTTCAGCCACTAGAAATAAGTCTGCTCCACACTGTAATTTGCGTTCAATATCGAGTTCAGGATCCCCTGAAAATTCATTAAGAGAACAACGCTCCCATAATGTCAGGACGTCTTCATAATCACTTTGTCGAAAGACTCGTATTTCCATCTCATTTGCCTGCTTAAACTAATCTTTCTGCCATTATCTCTGCTTTTGCCACACAATCAATATTCAATATGCCTTTCTTCGAGCAAAAGGGTATACTTTAACCATTATTTTTTACCTATGGTTCTATTATAAAACAATGAATTACCCAGATATTGAACGTGTAAAAACCTATTTGCAAAGCTTGCAAGAGGCTATTTGTCAAAAAATCACTGAGCTAGATGGTAAGGAAACTTTTCTAGAACAAACATGGGAACGCTCTGAAGGTGGTGGGGGTCGTAGCCGAGTATTAACCAAAGGGGCATTATTTGAACAAGCTGGGGTTAATTTCTCTCATATTAAAGGAGAAAAATTACCTGCATCTGCTTCAGCCCATCGCCCTGAACTTGCAGGTCGCAGCTACCAAGCAATGGGCGTCTCTCTCGTCATTCACCCTCTGAATCCTTACATTCCGACAACCCATGCTAATGTCCGTTTCTTTATTGCTGAAAAAGAAGGTTGCGAGCCTGTTTGGTGGTTTGGTGGCGGTTTTGATTTAACCCCTTTTTATGGCTTTCATGAAGATGTCATCCACTGGCACACTGTTGCTCGTGATTTATGCCGCCCTTATGGTACTGATGTTTATCCTAAATATAAAAATTGGTGTGATGAATACTTTTTCCTGAAGCATAGAAATGAACCTCGTGGTGTCGGTGGGCTATTTTATGATGACCTTAACCAAGGGGGTTTTGAATCCTGTTTTAACTTCACTCAAGCCGTTGGTAATGGCTTTTTAGATGCCTATGTGCCGATTGTTGAAAAACGCAAAGATCATTCATGGGGTGAACGAGAGCGTCAATTCCAATTATATCGTCGTGGTCGTTATGTCGAATTCAATTTGGTATGGGACAGAGGTACATTATTTGGCTTACAAAGTGGAGGCCGAACAGAATCAATTTTAATGTCAATGCCACCACTTGTCCGCTGGGAATACGACTATCATCCTGAACCTAATAGCCAAGAAGCTGCTCTCTATACTGAATTTTTAATCCTAAATAAAGAGTGGGTTTCGCCATAATTAATAACATTAGTTTATAAATTAAGGTAGAAAGATAACCGTTCTACCTTTCTAATATAAAATAACAGCAATTGATTTTAAAGCTTATATATCAACTAGTTACAAAATTATCACAACAGATTATGATTCCATTTCACCCAACTGAATGGAGTTATAATATGAATCAAATTTTAGGCCGTTCTTTACTCTCACCTTGCTTATTAGCCAATTTAGTGACTAAAGCAGGTCATACTGACTTAAAATCAACGCTCACTCATATCAATGATATTATGAGCCGAACCTATTCACATGAAGATGCATTATTTCATCGCAATAATCTTTCATCTTGCCCTATAGATACGACAGGAAAGCGCTATAACCGTTTTATTCGTGATGCTCAGCGCCCTATTCCACATAAACATCACTGGCATTCTGACCTGCCAATTTGTGAGCGTTCAGGGCTTTCTCCAGATAGTCATATGCCACATGATGACTATGCGGTAATTATGTGCGAAGAAGACACTCAAGCACCATCAAAACCCGCTGGGCAAGTATTTAATTCAATTGGTGTTATTCGTACCTTTTTCAAGGAAAAATTAAATATTGACCAAATTTTTGGCTGTTCTGCTGATATTAATGCGGTTATTCATTATGGAACAAACTACGCTAACGCATTTTGGAATTCTCAAGCTATTTTCTTTGGTGACGGGGATGGAATCGTTTTTGGCCCATTCTATAACGACATTGATATAATTGCTCACGAACTTGCTCATGGTTTTATTAGTTCAAAAGCTAATTTTAGATATTCTTTCCAGTCTGGTGCTCTTAATGAGTCTGTCGCAGATGTACTTGGGATTATGGTCAAACAATATTTAAATAATGAAACAGCCAATACCTCTAATTGGCTACTTGGAGAAAATTTATTTATTGACCAAATAAATGCACCTGCCCTACGTTCGATGATAAATCCAGGCGACGCTTATTATCTTTCTGATGAGGTCAGAGATCCACAAGTTGGCCATATGTCTCAATATCAAGATTTACCTATTTTTGTTGATAATGGCGGCGTACATATTAATTCAGGCATTCCAAATAGAGCCTTTTACTTATTAGCTAAGAGCCTTGGTGGCTATACGTGGGATATCGCCGGTAAAATTTGGCTGGAAGCAGTGTCTGACAATAGAGTGACAAAGAAAGCGACATTTATCGAATTTGCTGATGCTACGATCCGTGCGGCTAAGAAACTGTTTGATGATAATATTGCGCAAAAAACACAACAGAGTTGGTTAGGTGTTGGGTTGATAGTAAACCTGTAATAAAATATATCGCTAGATAGCATTAAACCATTTGAAATTAATTTTTCTGTAAAATACAAAGGCCGATACTAAAGAGCATTAATCAACTCTTTTATTCAGCCTTATTCATTAAACCTGCACGTTAACGTTTTTTCTTTTTTCTACCTGGTTGTGTAAACTTTTTACGTGTCGGGTTTTCTGTTTTTACTTTGGGTTTACTTGGCGATGCTTGCTTTGTATTACCTTTATTAGCAGAAACCGATTTCTGTGCTTTTTTCGGTTTAATATCTGACTCAGATTTTTCCATCATATCAAATAACTCAATCAATTCGTCATCTGTTAAGTCTCGCCACTCCCCGACAGGAATACCCGTCAGCCTAACATTCATGATGCGAACGCGTTCAAGTTTAGTGACTTCAAAACCAAAGTGTTCACACATGCGACGAATTTGACGGTTTAACCCTTGCACAAGAGTAATTCTAAAAACAAATGGAGCTTCTTTCTTAACCTTACATTTTTTAGTCATTGTGCCAAGAATCGGTACTCCAGCACCCATTCCACGGATAAATTCATCTGTAACGGGTTTATTGACAGTAACTAAATATTCTTTTTCATGGGAATTCCCTGCCCGTAAAATTTTATTCACCAAATCCCCATGGTTTGTGAGGAAAATCAACCCTTGAGAGTCTTTATCTAAACGGCCAATTGGGAAAATTCGGGTACTGTGATTAACATAATCAACAATATTATCTTTTTCACCACTCTCTGTCGTACTGACAATACCGACTGGCTTATTCAGAGCGATTAACACTAAATCTTCTTCATTACGCGGCTCAATTAATTGCCCATTAACTTTTACCACATCACCAGAAAAAACTTGGTCGCCTATTCCTGCACGCTTACCATTAATAAATACATTACCCTGCTCAATATAACGGTCAGCTTCACGTCTTGAGCAAATACCACTTTCACTAATATATTTGTTTAAACGTGTAGAAGAACGAGTGTCCATAATTTCCCTCAATCTTTAATTCTTCCCCCTGTCCGTCATGATATATTTTGATAACGTAAGGGCGATATTTATTCTTAAAGTATCAATCTAAATAATATTAAAAAGCCGTAACATAATGGTTTTGTTACGGCTTTATGCATTTAATACGGTCAACTAAACCTACATTAGTGCCTTATTAACTAACGTTTTTTCAAATGCTGCATTAAACGCTTACGCTTACGTAACTGAGTTGGCGTTAGCTTATTTTTCTTATCTGCATATGGGTTTTCACCCTCTTTAAACAGAATTCGAATTGGCGTTCCCATCACTTGTAATGAACGACGGAAGTAATTCATCAAATAACGTTTGTAGCTGTCTGGTAAATCAGAGACTTGGTTACCATGGATCACAACAATCGGTGGGTTATGCCCCCCAGCATGGGCATATTTCATTTTAACACGACGACCACGAATAAGCGGCGGTTGGTGCTCATCTTCTGCCATCTTCATGATGCGCGTTAATAATGCCGTTCCCACTCGACGAGTTGCAGATTCATAAGCTTCTTGCACTGATTCAAATAGGTTACCCACGCCACTGCCATGCAATGCAGAAATAAAGTGAATTCGTGCGAAATCAACAAAACCAAGACGCAGTTCAAGCATATCCTTCACATGCTCGCGGTCCTCGGGCTTCATACCATCCCATTTATTAACCGCAATAACTAATGAACGACCTGCATTGAGGATAAAACCAAGTAAAGATAAATCTTGGTCTGAGATACCTTCGCGTGCATCGATAACTAATAATACGACGTTCGCATCTTCAATCGCTTGTAATGTTTTAATTACAGAGAATTTTTCGACTGTTTCAGTAACTTTACCGCGTTTACGCACACCAGCCGTGTCAATTAGAATATATTCACGCTCATCGCGTTCCATTGGAATATAAATGCTGTCACGGGTTGTGCCTGGCATATCAAACACAACAACCCTTTCTTCACCCAATATACGGTTGGTTAATGTCGATTTACCGACATTCGGACGACCAACGATGGCTAATTTAATCGGTAATGTTGTTGGATCGAAGTCATCTTCTTCGTCTTCATCAAGCTCACCTTGAGCTTCTAACTCTGCCCAATATGCCGCATTTTCTTCTTCTTCGGTCAGCTCGACTTCTTCTTCATCTTCAGCAACAAAAGGTTTTAACGATTGTTCTATTAACTGAGTGACACCGCGGCCATGTGATGCAGCGATAGGATGAATTTCCCCTAAACCAAGAGAGTAAAAATCCCCGATTGCTGTTGTGACCTCAATACCATCTGTTTTGTTTGCCACTAAATAAGTTTTTTTCTTGCGGCTACGAAGATGTTTGGCAATGCCTTCATCCGCAGGCATTAGCCCTGCTCTTGCATCGACCATAAACAGAACAATATCTGCCTCTTCAATTGCTTGCAAGGACTGTGCGGCCATGTGCGTTTCTACACCTTCCTCAGTCCCATCGATACCACCCGTGTCGATAATAATGAATTCGTGACCTTCAACTTCTGCACGACCATATTTGCGATCACGAGTCAGACCGGGAAAGTCCGCTACTAATGCGTCACGGGTACGGGTTAAACGGTTAAATAACGTGGATTTTCCTACGTTTGGACGCCCTACCAGCGCTACGACGGGTATCATTCTTAGATGCCTCACAACTTTTATTAACTAAAGGAATTCTGAGGCTTTAACTCAGAAAACAAAAAACGAAACGGCTCCTGTGTTCAGGAACCGTTGATTTTATCGATAAATTGGCGGTTTGTCAGAAAATTAACGTGTTAACAGGTAAACTGTTCCGTTTTTTGTCTGAACCATTAGCTTATCACTTGCAACCACTGGGCGACTGTGAATACCAGAGCTGTTTAATTTATTTTGTGCAACAAACCCACCCGTACTCATGTCTAACCAATGCAGATAACCTTCTTTGTCACCGACAACAAGATAGCCATTATACATTTCTGGTGCAGATAACCCGCGGTTTAGTAAGTCTTCCTGTGTCCACAGCGTCACACCATCGCTTTTACGAACAGACAATACGCGGTCACTTTGGTCAACGAGGTACAGGTTTTCACCTGACATTACCATATCATTGATTGAGCCCAGTTCACGTTTCCATAGGATTTGACCTGAACGCATATCCAGTGCTGCCAATGTGCCATTATAAGCAATCGCATACACTTTGCCGTCATCAATAATTGGTGTCATATCGACATCGTTTAAGCGGCCGATTTCTGTCGAACTTGTCACTTGCGAAATGCGTTGCTGCCAAATTAATTGGCCTTGAGACAATAGCACTGCACTGACACGACCGTTATCCCCACCCACAATCGCAGCACCAAAGGCAACTGCTGGAGCAGATTCACCACGTAATGACAACGATGGGGTATCCATGTTAACAGTCCACTTGATTTCCCCGCTATTGACGTCTAAAGCTTGCAGTTGACCATTACTGGTATGAATAACAACAAGGTCATTACTCACTACAGGTTTAGAAAGGGCTTCACCTGCAACTTCGACATCCCAAGCGACTTGACCATCTTCTTTGTTAAGAGCGATAACTGTTCCACGCTCAGTACCCACAAAGATTTTGTCGCCATCAACGGTTAAACCACCGGATAATAATGCAGATAAATTAGCAGAAAGAAAACCCGTTCGTTTAGATAAATCTACCGACCATAGTTCTTTACCACTGTCGAGTTCAAAGGCTTTAACTAAACCTTTGCGGTCTGCTGCATAAACGGCTGAGCCATCCCAAACCGGTGATAATTCAGAATAAAATTGTTCAACACCATTTCCAACAGATTTATCCCAAACAATTGATGGGGTGAATTGATTTTCAACCTGTGGAAGTGGCGCCATAATAATAGAATCAGTTTCGCTGGAACAACCGGCAAGTAAAGCTGAAGCGACTAGGCCAACTAAAAGTGTTTTGCGCAACTGCATGTTTGTCGTTTCCTTTCTTCTTATGAATTAGATACGTTGTTCAACTTCAGAGTCAAAATACCTCTAATAGATTGAGAGCCTTCACTTTCTAACCCCTGAGTGTAAGCGGCTTTTGCGCCTACTTTATCACCCTTGTGGAGTAAGGCATCGCCACGGACATCCTGTGCCGTTGCTTGCCATGACTTACTTTTAATATTTGCCACTGACGCTATCGCGCCATCAGCATTACCTTGAGCCAATTGTACTCGTGCTAAACGCAAGTTAATTAAATCTTGCATATCCACAGTTTTTGCTTTGGCTAATGCATTGGTCAATGCAGTTTGTGCGTTAGCTAAATCACCTTTATCCACTGCAATTTGCGCAAGCTCTAAACCCATCATCGCACTGTATACGTCGTCAGTTTCAGCCGCGAATTTTTGCGCCGCAGCAATAGCCTGATCTGAACCCGAACGTAATTGGGCGTTTACTGTTTCAAATTTTTGTGCACTTTCTTGCAGTACATTGGTTTTATGGGACTGCCAGTAGTTCCAACCAAATACACCACCAACGCCAATGACGAGACCAATAACTAATGCCACGCCATTATTCGCAAAAAAGCGTTTAATCGCATCGACTTGATCATTTTCGTTTGTATAGACTTCCACTTGTCTCTCCTTAACCTAATAATTCGGCGATGCGTGACGCCATAAGTTGCTGCGAAATAGTTTCTTGTACGCCAGTACGTAAGTCTTTCACGGTGACTTGGTTATTTTTAATTTCATCTTCCCCCAAGATCAGTGCAATTTTAGCGCCTTGTTTGTCCGCTCTTGCTAACTGTTTCTTGAAGTTACCACCACCGTGGTTAGTCATTAACCGTAGTGTTGGTAGTGCATCACGGACTTTTTCAGCCACTAATATCGCTGCTTGTTGGCTATTTTCGCCAAAAGAAGCGAGATAAACGTCAGCGACTGAAGCATCCGCTGTAAATTCAGGGTTCACTTCTTGGACTAATAACACCATGCGTTCCATACCCATGGCAAAACCAACCGCAGGTGTTGCACGACCGCCTAATTGTTCAACTAGGCCATCATAACGGCCACCCGCACAAACAGTGCCTTGTGAACCCAGCGCCGTGGTTACCCACTCAAAAACAGTGCGGTTATAGTAGTCAAGACCACGAACTAAACGTTGATTTACGCGGTATTGAACCCCAGCAGCTTCTAACAATTTGCATAAGCCATCAAAGTGCTCACGTGATTCGACATCAAGGTAATCAAACAGTTCAGGTGCATCATTCAATAAAGCTTGAATCTCTTGATTTTTGGAGTCCAAAACACGTAAAGGATTTGTGTACATCCGGCGTTTGCAGTCTTCATCCAGCTTATCTTTATGCTGTTCTAAGAAAGCAACTAAAGCCTCACGGTAATTAGCACGCGCTTCTAATGAACCAATCGAGTTCAGCTCTAATGTTACATGCTCACTAATTCCTAACGCTTTCCACCAGCGCGCTGTCATTAAAATAACTTCAGCATCGATATCAGGGCCTGCAAGACCAAAAACTTCAGCCCCTAACTGGTGAAATTGACGATAACGACCTTTTTGTGGGCGCTCATAACGGAACATTGGGCCTAAATACCACAAACGCTGTTCCTGATTGTACAGCAAACCATGCTCAATACCTGCACGTACACAACCTGCGGTATTTTCAGGGCGTAATGTCAGACTTTCATCATTACGGTCATTGAAAGTGTACATTTCTTTTTCAACGACATCCGTCACTTCACCTATCGCTCTGCGAAATAGCGGGGTCTGCTCTACAATCGGGGTACGAATTTCACTAAAACCATAACCCTGTAAAATATTTTTTAATGTTGCCTCGATTTTCTGCCATACACGCGTGTCAGCTGGCAAGTAATCATTCATGCCGCGAATGGCTTGGATATTTTTTCCCACTTTATTTCTCTATTTTCAGAATTACATTAGTTTGATTATAAGAGCGAAATATCATCTGGTTCAATCAACAAACACCAATTACTGATACTAATCGGGATTTATCTGTTAATTTGTACGGTGAGCGACCGATTTTAGAAAAAAATGCGGATAATTGATATAGCGTTTGTTCTAAATACGCCAAACGACTCTATGAGTCGCTTGGCATTAGAATACACAAAATTAATCTTTTAAGTTGACCTCAATCCGCTTGCTTTCATCCATCATCGCTGCTTTTGCTCGAATTTTAGCCTCTAATTGGTCGATGATGTTGTCATTATCAAAGCGCTCTTTTTGACGTTTACCGTCTTCATAGAAACCACTCTTGGTTTTTGCGCCTGCAACACCTAGCGTCGAAACTTCCGCTTCACCGGGGCCATTGACCACACAACCAATAATCGACACATCCATTGGCGTAATGATATCTTCTAAGCGCTGTTCTAACTCATTCACCGTGCCTATCACATCAAATTCTTGCCGTGAGCAGGTTGGACAAGCAATAAAATTAATGCCACGCGAACGAATACGCAGTGATTTTAAAATATCAAAACCGACTTTAACTTCTTCAACAGGGTCTGCAGCCAAAGAAATACGCAGAGTATCACCGATACCTTCAGACAGTAACATTCCTAAGCCAATCGCCGATTTTACGGAGCCTGCACGTGCGCCACCCGCCTCTGTAATACCTAAATGCAGAGGTTGATCAATTTTATTCGCTAATAAACGGTAAGAGCCGACAGCTAAAAATACATCAGAAGCTTTTACACTGACTTTGAATTGGTCGAAATTCAGCCTATCTAAGATGTCCACATGGCGCATTGCCGACTCAACTAAGGCTTCAGGTGTTGGTTCTCCGTACTTCTCTTGAATGTCTTTTTCAAGGGAACCGCCATTGACCCCAATACGAATAGGAATATTGTAATGGCGTGCGCAATCAACAACTTGGCGAATTCTTTCTTCACTACCAATATTACCTGGGTTAATACGCAAGCAATCAACACCGTACTCTGCGACTTTTAATGCAATACGATAGTCAAAATGGATATCAGCCACCAGTGGAACGCTAACTTGCTGTTTAATCAATTTAAATGCTTCAGCAGCATCCATGGTAGGAACAGAAACACGCACGATATCAACACCCACGCGCTCAAGGGATTTTATTTGGCGAACTGTGGCTTCGACATCAGTTGTACGAGTATTGGTCATTGACTGGACAGCGATAGGAGCACCATCGCCTACGGGTACGCTACCTACATTAATACGGGTGGATTTACGTCTTTTTATCGGTGATTCATTATGCATTTTGGTTTAATTCTCCGAACGTCCATGTGCTCTTTGTTACCGTGGTACTTTTTGTGCCTATAGTACTCTTTGTTACCGTGGTATAGTTTTAACGATTATTTTTATACGCTCAACTATACACAAGAAAGCAAACCATAGCCTATCAAAAAAGATGTTTTCGGATATAGTTTGCTTCTTTTTGCCTATTTGTTTTTAGGCTTCAGGTAACTTCAATTTTGCTGGACGTTTCGCTTTAATAAAACGGCTTAAATCAACAGCGTTACCTTGGAACTGTACCGTCACATTCGCCGGCGCACCAATGTTCAGACGATAAGGTTGCGGACCATCAAGTTCCAGCTTATCCCCATTATTTTTGGTACCACTGAATAAAATTTTATTATTCGCATCACGAATTTCTAACCAACACTGCCCAGTAAAATTAAAGACCAGAGCTTGGCTACTCACTGCAACAGGTTCAGTCGTTTCTGTATTTTGTGTTCTATCTAATGCAACTGAAGATTGTGGTGCATTCGGTAATGGAATCGTTCTAACTGGCTCTGTAACAGAGTCAGCCGTTAATACAGGCTCTTGGCCTTGTAATTCAAGTGTATTTTCCTGTGTAACAGGCGCTGTATCCGTTGAGACTATCTCTGTTGAAGCCGGCAATTCAACGGGGGTTGTGCTGTTATCTTGCTGAGACAAAATCAAATCATTTTGATTTGCCATTGAAACTAATTCATCTTTTTGTGCGTTATGATCTTGCCACCACCATACACCAACCATTGCAATGAGGACGATCACAATCAACCAAGTCAGTTTCATTAACCAACCTTCGCGCTTTTTACGCTTTTTCCCTAAAGAATAGCTTTGCATAGGAGAAACTTTGGCTAATGTGACGGGCTCTTCCGTTTTCATATACGTTTTTAATTCGCTTTCTGGTATACCTACCATGCGTGCATAAAGGCGAATATAACCACGTAAAAACGTCGGTTCTACACCAGCGGGAGCAATATCTTGTTCTATCTCTTTTACCGTACTGATTTTAAGGCATAATCGTTCTGCAACAACATCTTGGGTTAGCCCCATGCGCTCACGTGCTTGCGTCAATAATTGTCCTACTGTCGTCGTAGTCTGTTCGGTATTATTTTCGATAGTCATTTGCTGGCAACACTATTTCCAAGTTAAAAATATATAAAGCAAGCATTGAGCAGCTTTACTCGTCAATAATTTATCATCATGTTGAAACAACAATTAAATTTTTCTTATTGCTTCTACTATTGTAGGTGAACAAAGGCGTTTTGCCTAACTCTAAAACGCCCTAAACCATAACTTAATTCACTGATTCAAACATATTTATAAATCAGACTGTTTTTACCTTGATAGGTTCCCCTGCTAAGCGTTTTTTCAACGTTCGTTTTGTTCTGTCGATCACATCGCCAGCAAGTTGCCCACAAGCTGCATCTATATCATCACCGCGTGTTTTGCGTACTATCGTAGTAAAACCATATCCCATCAATACTTTACAAAAGCGGTCAATACGACTATTCGAACTTCTACCGTATGGCGCTCCAGGGAACGGGTTCCATGGAATTAAGTTGATTTTGCTCGGTGTGTTTTTTAAACATTCCGCTAATTGATGAGCTTGTTCAACACTATCGTTCACGTGATCTAACATCACATACTCAACGGTTACTCGTCCTGCATTGGCATTCGATTTCGTTAAATAACGATTCACACTGTTGAGGAAGGTTTCAATATTGTATTTTTTATTAATTGGAACGATATCATCGCGGATATCATCTGTTGGCGCATGCAATGAAATCGCTAACGCGACATCAATCATATCCCCTAATTTGTCCAGTGCAGGTACAACACCGGAAGTGGAAATCGTGACACGGCGCTTAGATAAACCAAAACCGAAGTCATCTAACATAATTTCCATCGCAGGGACGACATTATTCAAATTCAGTAATGGTTCGCCCATTCCCATCATTACAACGTTGGTAATTGGACGGCGTCCACTGGATTTCAGTGAACCAATAATTTTTGCAGCTCGCCAAACCTGACCAATGATTTCCGAAACACGTAAGTTACGGTTGAAGCCTTGTTGCGCCGTGGAACAGAATTTACACTCCAGCGCACAACCAACCTGTGAAGAGACACACAATGTTGCACGATCTGCTTCTGGGATATATACAGTTTCAACCAGTTGGTCACCCACTTTGATAGCCCACTTAATGGTACCATCTGATGAGCGCTGTTCGTCAGCGACTTCCGGTGCACGGATTTCCGCGACTTCTTTTAGTTTTGCTCTAAGAACTTTATTAATATCGGTCATTTGGTCAAAATCATCATAGCAATAATGATAGATCCATTTCATGACCTGATCCGCGCGGAACGGTTTTTCACCCATTTGGGCAAAGAACTCACGCATTTGCTTGCGGTTTAAATCAAGTAAATTGGTTTTTTGATTCGTTTTTTCTGGCGTGACAGAAATAGCAGAAGAAGTTGCACATTGTGCATCTGTCGTCATATCAGACATGGTGTATTGCCTCGTTGTTACACTTTCGGCAGTGCTAGTAATGAGTATAGCACGACGTAATTTTTGCAGTCTTAAAAATATAATCGCCCCGCTAATCATAGCAGGGCGTCGCATTGTACAAACTTTATAACAATAATGCTAATGCATTAGTTAAAGAAGTCTTAGCGTGGGCAGATTTCATCAGCAGTGAAGAAATACGCGATTTCACGAGCAGCAGATTCTTCAGAGTCTGAACCGTGAGTTGCGTTTTCAGTGAAGCTGTCTGCGTAGTCTGCACGTAAAGTACCTGCTAACGCGTTATCTGGGTTAGTTGCGCCCATCAGGTCACGATGACGTTGGATTGCATTTTCACCTTCTAACACTTGCAGCATGATAGGGCCTGAAGTCATGAATTCAACCAGACCTTCAAAGAAAGGACGGCCTTTGTGTTCAGCGTAGAAGCCTTCAGCTTGCTCACGAGTTAAATGCATCATTTTAGCAGCGATGATTGTGAAACCCGCGCTTTCAAAACGGTTGTAAATTGCACCAATAACGTTTTTCTTCACAGCGTTTGGTTTAATAATAGAAAATGTACGTTGAACAGTCATAAATAACCTCTTAGCGATTCATTAGGCCTTTATTCTTTATTCTTCCCTGTAACTTAGGATGCAAGAACTTAAAATAGGCATGTTGTAGTTTTTTATATTATTTCTAATTCTATTGTTAGGCTTTTAAACTTCAAAAGCAACCATGTCTAGGAAAAAGAAAAATAAGGCGATGATTATAGGGGCTCTGATTACAATTTCCTACAGTCACAACAACATTTTGTTAAACTTTTTATAGCAAAAAACACTATTTTTTCGGGTAAGTCACGTTTTTCATCTATTACTTCACTCTAAAACTCATTGCCGTCACTTGGCCGCTTAAATCCAATACTGAAATTTGGTAGTTTCCACTTTTATCGAGTGTCAGCAAAATAGAACCATTTTGCTCTGTTGTGTTCACCTGTTCTCCATTTAAGAACCACCATTTCTGCCCCTGCCCACCCTGTGTGACTAAACGCAAATCTAAACTGGTTTTTCCTGGCAAGCGCTGTAATACTTCACCATCACGTATACCGGAAATCAATAATGGCGGCGTTTCTAACTTCAATGGAGGACAAGCTAAATCTGCTTTAGGTAACTGGTTTTCCCGTTTTTCACTACTCGGTAACCATGACTCCACCGTAATCGGCCATAAATGTACCTCTTTTTCCTGTGCATTCGGGCAATCTGCCGCCACTTGTAGCCCTTTGTTATTTACCCAGATTTTTTGTCTTAACCCTAAGAGTGACTCTTGGTCTCGTGCCATTAAAGTGGGTGGGATCGTATTATCCAAGATCCAACTTAGGCGCCTTTGGCGGCAATTATTATCATCTTTCAGTAATGCCGTTCCTCCCGGCCAGCAAATCACTGCTTGGCTAACACTGGCAGGCTTCACATCTTTCGGTAACGGTTCATGAGATAGGTAAATTTTGCTCAGTAACATTCCATTGATTTGATTCATAATCGGGATAGCAGTGGCAAAGCCTAGCTGCCCTGCAACAGGCGTTGCATCCGGTCGTCCGACCCAAACACCGATGGTATAACGCGGATTAACACCAATCGCCCACGCATCTCGATAACCATAACTGGTTCCCGTTTTCCATGCTAAATTAAGTTGCCCTGATAAATTAGCCTCAGGAACAGGGCGTGCTTCCCCGCCCATAATACGGCGCACTATCCACGCGGCTCCCGGTGACATCAGCGCTCTATCGCGAATTTTATCGGTTGGTTTAAAACGTAGCGGCGACACATAACCTTTTCTCGCAAATGCGCTGTAAGCGGAAACCAAATCTTCCATCCGTGTGGCTGTGCCGCCTAAAATCAGCGACAAGTTTGGTTCACTCCCTAACGGAAAGCGCAGCTCAGTCCCAACATTACGCAGTTGAGCCGTAAATCGTTTACTACCATACACATCTAATAACTGAACTACGGGTAAATTTAATGAACGAACGAGTGCATCACTAACACTCACTGGCCCATTAAAACCACTGTCAAAGTTCCCCGGACGGTAATCATTAAAGCGCCTCGGTACATCTTGTAATAACGACTCCGCATGGATGAGCCCGTCATCCATCGCTAATGCATATAAAAAAGGTTTTAACGTTGAGCCTGGAGAGCGCCAAGCGCTAATCATGTCCACATGACCAAAACGGCTATCATCTTGGAAATCAATTGAGCCAATATAAGCTTTTACTGCCATATCCGTATGATCAACCACCAAAATCCCCAGTGAAGTTTGTTTTGGTAGTTGGTTTTTCCAATTCATTGCCATGTCTTCCAGTTGCCTTTGCAAACTGGCGTCGATAGTGGTTTCAATGATGGGGTCTTGCGTATTTTTAGTCACACGCCTTGCAAGCAAAGGAGCAGAATGCGGATTCTTCCGCGGTGCTAGCCAAATTTGTTCTTGTTTAATATCGGCAACTTTTTCAGGGCTCCAAACTTGGTATTCCTCTAACCTGTCTAACACCTTATCACGAGCGGCTTGTGCCCTTTGTGGATAACGGTCTGGCCTTAAACGGCTAGGAGCTTGAGGTAGAACAGCAAAGAGAGCTGCTTCACTCGCCGTCAATTTTGCTGGTGACTTATTCAAATATACCCAGCTAGCGGCTCCTATACCTTCAATGGTTCCACCATACGGAGCGCGGTTTAAATACATTTCTAAAATTTCATCTTTTGAGTAGTGATACTCAAGCTGAGCCGTACGCCAAAGCTGTTTCAGCTTACCGCCCAATGTTCTTTCATGGGGATCAATTAACCGTGCAACTTGCATCGAAATGGTACTACCGCCCGACACAATACGCCCTGAACTCACAAACTGCCCCGCGGCCCTAACTAGCGAAAACGGGTTTACCCCCGGATGGCGATAAAAATGGCGGTCTTCATACGTTAATAACGCTTCAATAAAATCAGGAGAAACCTCATCGAGTGTAACCGGAAAGCGCCAAATACCTTCTTTGTCTGCAAAGCGCCACAATGGTGTGCCATCCGCCGCAACCACAGTTCGGGCCATTTCAATTTGCTTAATCGGCAACGGCCATATTTTATCAGCCGCTAGAAAAGCCAGTGGCAAAATAATGACCAACAGAACCAGTGCAATGCCTGTGCGGCGTAACCATTTTTTCATTGATGGGAGTACCGAAAATAAATTAAAAGAGCCCTTATACTTTATATATCAATATATAAGGGCTCAGTTTAGCGGTGATTAACGAACGATTTCTAATTGGCCATCAGAATAGCCCGTCGCGCGCCAATCAGGGACATACATTGATTCAACTTGTGGTACTGGAATGCTATACACACCCGGTGTCACTGCACGTGCTAAGTAGACTAAGGTAGTTGGGCGATACTGCTGAACTTCAACGGCAGCCACAAAACGGTCATCACGGTATTCCATATGGCGAATTTGTGATTGCTGCATGTCATCAATCAGTTCTTGCAGGTTCGGCGCAGACTCACTCAAATTAGCGCTACTGTTCGCTAAATTTTGGTTTTCCAGTTCTAAGCCCGCTGGTAGTAAGTCAACCACTAGCGCATCTGGTACGCTTTGGGATGCTTGAACTTCCAATTTAACCACCACCATTTCACCGCTTCTTAGCCTATCTAACGAAATGCGGTTACCTTTCATATCATAGTAACTACGAGTGATACCCAGCACATTCGAACTTGGCTTCGGCGAATGTTGTGGATAACCCACCACGTTTAGGCGTGTGTATAGCGTATTGGTTCCCGTGTTTTCGATGCTATAACCTGTTTCTAATTGTGCTTTACTCAAGAACTCACTCACGGGTTTATCTGAAACCATCGGAGGTTCTTGGCCATTGATCGTTGCTTTCCACGGCGCTTCACTTTCATTTAAGTAGAAACGACCCGCTAAATACAACGCATTGCTCTCTTGTGTTGAGAAATAACGTTGAGAAGTCAAGTTATTAGATAAAGTTTGCAGTTTTTGGTCACGGGATTTTGGCATTAAATTATATTCATTTAATAGCGCAACAATCATCGCGTCATCACGGATCACCGAACCGTAATCCCCTACATAGCTGTAGCGGTTACGTTGTTTTTTCAGTCCGTCAATCACCGCGCTCTCACCACGTGATTTATCCCCCATCAAGTTCAACGCAACACCAAGCTGAACGAGCGGTAAACCACTCGCTGCATGATCTCTTTGGTTATAAAGTTGACGTAATGCGCCTAAAGGTGCTTTTTGCTGTGACGCCAACACTAAGCCTGCATAAGCTTGAGTTGCGAAACGCGCACCTGCCTGATTTTCCGTATAAGGATAATTGATTTGGCTACCATCTTGTAAATAGCTCAATAAGCGCGTGTTTGCGTTACTGATAGCGTCTTGCGGAACCGTAAACCCACGCTGATTCGCTTTATTCAAGAAATCCGCCGCATATGCAGTTAACCAATACTCTTCGCGGCCGTTTCTATCCCATAACGAGAAACCGCCATCATTACGTTGCATACTTAACAAATGCGGAATACCAATTTCAATCGCTTTATGACGATCCGCATCTGTTTGCGTTTTAATCCCTATCTTATTCAGCTCAGCTTGAGTTGAGAATAATGATGGATATAACCCGCTGATAGTTTGCTCCAAGCAACCATATGGGTAAGCAAATAGCTCTCTAATATAACGAGAAATATCTAACGGTGGACGGCTAGTTAATAGCACTTGCCCTTCTAGGGTATCGGGTTGTAACCCGGCAATTTGGTTAGTCGGCAACGCCCATGAGGTGCCTGGCTCAATAGCAGTTGCAAAAGAAACAGTTTCTGCTGGTTGTGCCGGACGAACCCCGACTTTCCAACTATTACTGTAATCTTTATTGGCTTCGCCTTGAATTTTCACACCATTAATGGTCATTGACACTTCACCTTCACCGAAGCCGTAGTCTGCTCTGACAGGTAGATTAATCGTGGTACGTTTGCCTTTTGGTAACTCCAACTCACGGCTGCTGACACCATCAAGTTTCACCATTCCTGATGCCTTGAAATTGACGGTCACATTTTGTGTATTATCCGTCATATTGGTCAAATCAAGCGCAAAGTAAGACTTATCACCACCAGCCATAAAACGTGGCATCGACATTTGTGTCACTAATGGTGCCGCGACAATCACTTTGCTATCCGCATGGCCGAACTCTTTTTCATTCCATGCTTGGGCCATCACACGTAATTCCCCGTTAAAATCAGGGATAGCGAGGCTAATTTCACCCTCGCCGTCTTTATTTAATGTGACAGGTTTGGCTTGCTCCGCAATAATTTGCACTTCAGTGAGTGGCTTCATACCACCACGCTCTAATGCTGCATCCTCGCTGTCACCACCAAAGCGCAAGTTAGCAACCTTACCTTGTCCTTCAATTAAATGACCATAAACGTCATATTGGTCAACGCTATAACGCTTACGGCCAAAAAAGGCATCATACGGGTCTGGGGTTTTGAAATCCGTGATATTCAATACACCAGTGTCAACCGCAGATAACAACACATTCACTTTTTCAGGTAACGGTTTGCCATCTTGTGCTGTCGCTTTAATTTTTACCGTTAAGTCTTGGTTTGGACGCATTTTATCTGGCGCGGAGAGTGCTAAAGCAATCTTACGGTTTTCATCTGCGATTGGTAAATGCAACACACCCACCGCACGTTTTACCGTTGCTTCTTTAGAATCGTCTCCTGGGCGCACCACAACTGCTGAGACGTACAAGTCATGACGAGCCCACTCTTTATTGACTGGGATTTCAACGTCTAAGCCTTTTTCTGGCACATCAATTTCTTCCCACCACAATGGACCGTTGCTCGATTCGAGCAATATATACCCTTTACCGGCTTTAGGAGATTCAATGCGAACTTTAGCTTTTTCACCCGGCAAGTACGCAGGCTTATTCAAGCTGAGTTTCACTTGGTCAGGACGAACTGAGCCACTTCCCCCTGTGTTATCTTGCCATGAATACCCTGCCCAAAACTGGACGCTCGACACTAGCTGATTTTCTGGGTTAACAACTTCTAGGCGGAATGCCCCCCAATCCACAGGGAAAGACACTTTCGCCGTTCCGTCTTTAGCAATAGCAATATTTTCATTCGCCATAACGAGGTCTTTTTGGTCATAATTTGAAGACCAACCACCACTTTCAGACCAACTCCAGTAATAATCACGACGCTCATACACTAAACGCACGGTTAAGTTTTCTGCTGCCAGTTTATTACCTGCGGCATCAGCCATGACTAATTCAAATTCTGCGAGTGAATTTTCATCCACATTGTGACGTTTTACATAACGGTCAGTGCGGTAATCATAAATTTCTTTTTTCGCAAATAATGGGCGAATACCGACCAGTTTTTCCGCAGGCCAAATGGCTTGCTCGGCACGGCGCGTCACAGGACGTCCGCCAGCCTCAAGCAAACTTGCTTGTAAAACAGCCGAAATAGGTGAACGTGTTGAACTCCAATTGCTATTTGGAATTGAAATCACGGTTTCACCGTTACTGTCCAGCGTCAAGTCAAACTCGTCCAACTTACGTGGTAAACCTTCTTCATTGACAGCACCAAATTCAAAACCAGGTAATTTTGCGACCGCTTCCCGAGCTGCTTTTAAGACAATTTGCCCTTGTAGCTGGTTATCAGCCGCTGGCGCACCGTATAAATAACGACCTTGAATATCAAAATCGACAGATTGACTTGTTAAACGAGGGACATCGCTGCCCTCAATTTCCAGAGCCATACGTTCTGGCATAAAATCTTCAACATTAAATTTGTAGTAACGCAGTGGTGAACCATCACCTAAATCAAAGCGAAGCGACCAACCGCCTGTTTCTGCATTTTTAGGAATTTCAAATTGATATTGATATAAGCCATTTTGGTTTTCTTCTGGTTGCCAAACAAAACTACGAACCACTTGCCCATCAGTTTTTAATACATCAACTTTAACTGGCTGAGTTTTGACTGGGTTACCATCGCCATCACGCAATAGACCATTTACTAGCAATAATTCACCTGGGCGATACAAATCGCGAGGACCGAAGGTGAAAAATTGTTTTGCGTAGCCTTCTGGCCCTGAAATATCGAATTCGGATAAATCAAGCGCTGGCTGAGTGAGGTCAATCATACTGGTTTGCCCTTCATGGGTTGCCAGCAATAATTTTCCACCCGCTAATTTATCTAGCTGAGCATGACCATCGCCATCTGTCGTACCTTTTGTTACTAACTGGCCTTTTTCATCCAAAATACGCAGCTCAACGCCTTTAATTGCAGAGCCTTTCGCTAAGGATTGAGTGAAAACATCGACACGGTCTTGGTAACTGTGTAGTGATACACCAATATCACTCAATGTGAAGACAGTTGCAGGGAATTGATAACTATAGCTGCCTGCTTTTTGCATGATGGCCAAATACACGCCATCTTGCTGTAACTCTTTGACATCTTTCAACGGCAGTAAAATGGTTTGGCGGGTATTTTTATCTGGATTTAAGTCAAAGCGGCCGGTATAAGCCAACTCCACTTTGTCGAGAAACTCTTCGGAATACCAATACTCATAATTACTACGATACTGCCACTGTGCTAAAAATTGTGGTAATTGCTTTTCATCCACACGGAAGAAATTGACGTCGACCTTATCAACGTTCAAGGCAATCACAGGTAAGCCTTGAGCAACCTTGCTAGGTAATAAAGAGCCTTTACTTGCAAAACCAACGGTTGGGATGATTTGTGCAGTGGTCAATTTTTTCTCAAAATTTTCGGTCGTCGTACGCTCATTAACCGCTTTAATACCCGGGTTAATGGTTAAGTTTAACTCTTTAGATGGCGGAAGATGGCGAAAACGGAGTTCCATTTGGTTATCAGACAGTTCCCAAGCGCCATCTAACTTACCCGCTTTAACATCAATGAGGTTAATGTACTGGCCAAAGTCTTGGTTTGCTTGTAGTGGAACCGAGAATGTCACCACCATGGCACTCGCACCATCAAGCTGTAATTCAGACGCATCCAGAATAGTTAAATCTTTCCCTGCATATTTTTTTATCATTTCTTCAGTGGAAAGTTTCGGTGCTGCTTTTTTCTGTTCTGCAACTGGCGCTGTTTTGGTTTGATTTTCTGGCGCTGTGGTTGAAACATTTGGCTCATTTTTGGTTGTTTCATCTGTATTATCACAACCAGCCAATGCCACTACCGATGCCAACGCAAGTGCTAAATAACGCTTTTTGGTTTTGAGACCCGCCAATGAAGCCCAACTTGATTGTTGTTTCATTACCGCCCGCCCTTTAATTAGTTAAAATTGATTCTGTTTTTTAAGGTTTTAACAGGAGATTAAAACCCTCTACATACTTAGAAATGTTTAAAAACACACACAGATAAATACTGCTGATATTATTTCAATTATCGAAACAATTTAACAGAATGTGATTAGAACACCTATCAGACAAAACGGAAAAAATGATGGGAGAGAAAAACAGAGAAATGAAATAATATTTTTTAAATAGTAAGCAGAATATATATTTAATAAATGAGCAATATGCATTTTATGAGTGAGAAAAAATATTTCCCTCACTCTATACATGGAATTATTAGGTGTTTTTTACTGGGATTGTGTCCCGCAAGAAGCTACCAAGACGACGCTGGTAAAAAGGCTGAACGTGTTGAGTAATAAAATGGCTAACACCTTGTTCATTTTCATTCACCACACAAAAATCAATAGACTCGTCATCAGCTAAAAACTCACAAGCAAGCGTCCCAGCCCCATGGATAATTGAATCAATATTTTCTGCTCCTGTGGTAAACTCCAACGCTATCATTAAGATAGGCGCTTCTTTAGCAGAATCGCTCTCTGTTGCGGAGACCATGAAACCGCGTCTGACCACTTTGTGTTGTTTAAAAAATTCAGTAAGCGCGTCAACAATGGCTTGTGGCTGATCTTCTAACACACTTAATTTAAGTGATGAGCCTTTCGGCACTGTTAATTCAGTAAATTGGATCTCAGTTTCTTGGTTGGAACTGTTATTATTCGATTGCTGCGACATTGCCAATCCCCTGCTATTAAAAATAATCGCTTATTATACTCGCAAATACGTCAAGGTAAAAAAATAGGCACGAAAAGTCACCTTCCCGTGCCTGTTATCAATCAAACATTCGCTACTTTGATTTACTGATTAATAAGTTAGCTAATGTTCTTACACCTGTACCCGTTGCGCCTTCTGCCCATAAGCTAACTGCAGATTTACGGTAAGTCGCTGAGCAGTCAATATGCACCCAATTTTGACGATAATTTTCGACAAAATGCGATAAAAATGCCGCAGCGGTGCTTGCGCCTGCTGTGTGCGATGGTGCCGCAATATTGTTCAAATCCGCAAAACCAGACGGTAATTGTTGGCGATGGAACTCTGCCAGTGGTAAACGCCAGAACAGTTCAAATTCAGCGTCTGAAGCGCTCATTAAATCAGCAACTAACTTGTCATCGAAACTCAATACAGAATGGTAGTCATTACCCACGGCAGTTTTCGCTGCGCCCGTCAAGGTTGCTGCATCAATAATTAACGTTGGTTTTTCTTTGCTCGCATCAATCAGGCCATCGGCTAGGACTAAACGACCCTCAGCATCTGTATTCATTATTTCAACGGATTTACCATTGCGGTAACGAATAATATCACCCAATTTGAATGCATTGCCGCTAACCATATTGTCAGCAATGCACAGGAACATTTTCACACGTTTTTGTAAGCCACGTGAAATCGCCAATGCCAATGAACCTGCTAATGTTGCTGCACCGCCCATATCGGCTTTCATTGAATTCATTGAGGATGATGGTTTGATACTATAACCGCCTGAATCGAAGGTAATTCCTTTACCCACTAACGCAGCAAATACAGGGGCATTTGGGTTGGCTCCTGGGTTGTAATCCAACGCCAAAAATACAGGTGGACGACTTGAACCACGACCAACCGTATGAATACCGGTATAACCTTGTTCTAATAAATCATCACCTTTAATAATACGGTAGCTAATGTCTTGTGCGCCGACAGTGCAGAGTAAATCAATGGCGCGTTGTGCGAGTTGTTCTGGGCCTAACTCTTCTGCCGGTGCGTTAATCACATCACGTACCCAATCAATGGTACGAATGCGGTTTTCTAACTCTTTACGATCCGCTTCTGGCAACACTGGCCATTCAATCGTTCTAGCCCCTTTTGGCGCACGAAAACCTTGCCAAAATGCCCAGCTTTTTTCTAAATCCCAGCCTTCGCCAGCCAAAGCAACATTACGGATCCCTTGGCCATCTAATTTACGGCCAGCGCTTTGTACTGCACATAATTTACCTGCATGTTTCAGGTGGATTGTCATCCCTTTATCGCTAGAGCTTAACAATGCGCCTTCGCCCCAACAAGGTGCAGCAGGCTCACAAGAAATCATTACTGGCATAATTTGTTTTATCATCGTTTTTCTCACTTTGTCTATTTTTGCAGACAGTAAAAGCCCATTTATTCTGTCGGCAGATGGCATTACCTTAACTGATAAATACCAATAGGGATATCATTATAGTGCTGATATAAAATAAAAAACCGAGCACTATTTCTGACAGTCACTCGGTTTTTAGGGGAAAACCCTACTTATTCGAATTCATCCAGCCAAACTAACAAAATCGCTTCTAGGATTTTCTCGTTCGATTTTTGCGGATCATCATCAAATTCTTCTAAATCGCAAATCCACTGGTGCATATCGGTAAAGCGCACCGTTTTTGGATCAACATCTGGAAATGCGTCATACAGTGCTTCACCGATTTCACGGCTATTTGACCATTTTAAACTCATCATTTTCTCTCATTATATGAACAACTATTTTTCGAATTATAGCCCTTTGAATCATACCAACGGATCTTTTTCAGTTATTCTTCATTATACTGTTTGTGAGAGGTAAATCGATAAGTGTTTCCAAACAAGCCAATGTAATACCTTGCTCTTTTAATGCTGTAAACAAACCGCTTGATGAAGCATAAGGGAAACCCAACTTTTCTTTGATATTTTGAATTCGTCTATTTTCACTGGCTTCTGAACAACCTTGAATATAACTGATTTCTTTTACCTTACAGTGCGAAAGCAGTAGGCGTATGGTTATCATCTCTTTTCGTGTAAAACGAATATGGCCAAAACGCATATATTTTTGAGGATTTAATAGTTCCGGTGCAACATTCTTTGTTTGCCCTAATAATTGCGTCTTTATAGGAATATTCGCTCTCATCGGTAAAGTAACATCAGGATTTTTTTTCCAAAGCTGGTGGGCATACTCAGAAATCATGGGACGATGCTTATAAATAGATAACAT
Organism: Providencia sp. PROV156; assembly: GCF_028480905.1. NCBI lineage: Bacteria > Pseudomonadati > Pseudomonadota > Gammaproteobacteria > Enterobacterales > Morganellaceae > Providencia > Providencia sp. PROV156. The sequence goes on from NZ_JAMPPE010000004.1 coordinate 45,831, forward strand.
TTCAGATAATGTGAGCTGCTTATTTGAATTTACAGTAGTAATTTCAAATGTACTCCCATATCTATTACAAAAATCAACTTTAAATTTACTTTTTTTCGATTTAGCTAGAATCTTCATGAAAACTTCTGGGTAATTATTCCAATATTGGATGCTCGATTTTAATCTTTCTTCCACCAAAAGATCCAACCCACTGTTTAGACTTATTAATTGCCATTCATAATTATTAGATGCTATATGCATTGTTTTATTTTTTAAATCAACACAGAAATAGGTAACATCAACATCATGCCAATCAAAAATATTTATAAATTCATTTTTAAAATTACTACATACATCTTCAAAAACTTGGCTTTCAGCATTCATATCAATTCCTTAATAAAGTTTAACTTCCCGTTTTTGTCTCTATTTCAAAATCTTTAGATGGTTTTTTATAAATTAAAAATCGAAGTACACCACACAATGTTAGAAATAAGCCCACATAGGCTATATTAATATTAACAAGATAAGTTGTAATCAAAGGTGAGACACCACCAAAAAGCATTGCTGTAAAGTTAAAACCTAACGCAAGTGTAACAACCTTTCCTTTTGCCGCTTTAAACAACATAAAGGGGGTCGTTGCTAGAATCATTGCTGCATATATATTGATAATTAATTGAGAAATAATAGTTAATATTATAGATTGACTGCTAATTAATAAAAATATAGGAATTGATAAAAACACCATTCCTATCACACCGAGGTTATATACCTTTTCCAAAATATTATATTTGTCGGTAAGCCAGCCACAAATTAACATAAAAGATAGAAGTAAAATTGACAATAACAGTGCCCATACAGTCCTATCTTCTATCATTTGCATTTTTTCAAGAAACATAGCTGTTGAAACATGCTGCACAAAGAAGAGCACATTTCCAGGTATGGTTAATAAAAAAACAAAAAACATATCCATATAACTAATAGGTACTGATTTTATTTTTTCACTTGAATTATTAGGCAATTTCATTCTAAACCAAAAGCTAATAGCAATATTAAGCACTCCTAAAAACAGGGGAACTCGCCATCCAATACTTTGCATCATCTCTGGTTCTAAAAAAAATTCCAAAGCAAATACAACTGTAAGTGAAATAATAATACCGAATGCTGTACTGCCATTGATTATGGCTGATAACCTTGAGCTTTCATTATTCTTAGAATTATTAAAAAGGTAAGTAATTAATGATGGATATTCTCCTGCAAAACTAAATGATAGTGCCATTTGCAAAATTAAAATGGCAATAGGAGTGTAATTCCCTAATAAATTAATAGGTAATAATGCCATGCATAGTGTAGCTGTCCCTGTTATAAAACTTGTTAAAACCAATGCGGACTTTTTACCAACACTGTCGGCATACCTCCCTATAATATAAGCGCCAACAGGCCGAATAATAAAACGCAATGCAAATATACCCCATACCATCTCTGTCGCTTGGTTATAGCCTAGCCGCTCTAATTCTGCGCTGAGATAACTCGATATTGCCGCAAAAACAGCAATATCATAATATTCAAGTGTATTACCAGCCACTGCGCCAAATCGATATTTCCATTTCATGATAAAATTCCTTTTTATCTCCAACTTTATTTAATTAGCATTTATATAAACATTGAATCATTGTATTTTAATCCAAAGGTAACTACTCAATATCGATATTATCTATAACATAAAAAATAAAGCGCACAAAGTGATAATTTAATTACTAACTTTAAATCAGCAAGTAAATAAAACAAAAAAATTTCATAATATATAAATAATTAATTTATTAAAATTAAATAAAATATTAAGAGTTGCATTTCACTTTCAAAAAAAAAAAACAAAAGAAAATAATAAGGAAAATATTAAAATACAAAAAATCACTCTTATTACATATATGAATAAATATTAAGGACGATTTACTGTTATTTTTTAAATAATTCACATTGTAGCTAGACGGCAAATGAGAGTATTTTGGAGAGCATACAAAAGTATGTGACTAGGGTTAGCGAAAGAAGCCAACAACGCTACAGCGTGAAGCATAACATGTATTTTGATTTTTTAAATAATTCACGTTGTAGCTAGGCAGCGATTGAGAGTAGCTTGGAAAGCATACAAAAGTATGTGACTAGGGTTAGCGAAAGAAGCCAACACCCCTACAACGCGAAATATAACAAACTATTCAATGCTCTAAATAGTTCGTGTTGTAGGTAGGCGGCAATTGAGAGTATCTTGGGGAGCATACAAAAGTATGTGACCCAAGTACTCGAAAGAAGCCAACACCCCTACAACGCGAAATATAACGAGCATTAGTGTTCGCGGGCGTGATTGATAGTATAACGTGGTATCTCCACCACTAAATCCTCATCCGCCACCAATGCCTGGCAACTTAAACGACTTTCTGGTTCTAACCCCCATGCTTTGTCTAACATGTCATCTTCGAGTTCACTACTTTCTTCTAGTGAATCAAAACCTTCGCGAACGATGCAATGACAGGTTGTACAAGCACAGGATTTTTCACAGGCGTGCTCAAGCTCAATACCGCTGCGTAATGCAACATTTAAAATAGACTCGCCTTCTTGTGCTTCAACGACAGCACCGTCTGGACATAAATCACTATGAGGTAAAAAAACTATTTTAGGCATAATTATATCTCATCCACAGAATGGCCTGACAACGCTTGGCGAATGGACGTATCCATACGACGCGCTGCAAACTCCTGCGATTGCTTATCCAGTTGTTTAATGGCATTTTCAATTACGATTGGGTCTGTACCCTCAACCGCTTTAATTAACTCATTGACCGCATTATCAATTTCTGACTCTTCTTCTGGCGTCAGTAAATTGCCATCTTGGGCTAATGCGCTCGTTAAACTTTCAAGCACTCTTGCAGCTTCAACTTTTTGCTCCGCTAAGCGGCGCGCATTTAAGTCATCTTGCGCGTTAGTCATTGAATCTTTAATCATGTTTGAAATTTCGTTATCCGTTAACCCATACGATGGCTTAACTTGAATCGAGGCTTCTACACCAGTGGATTTTTCCATAGCACTGACACTCAACAGCCCATCAGCATCGACTTGGAAAGTGACGCGAATATGAGCCCCACCGGCTGCCATTGCTGGAATATCACGTAAGGTAAAGCGCGCTAACGAGCGGCAATCTGCCACCATTTCACGTTCACCTTGCACCACATGCACACTCATTGCCGTTTGGCCGTCTTTAAATGTGGTAAATTCTTGCGCTCGAGCAACTGGAATCGTCGTATTGCGCGGGATCACTTTTTCAACCAATCCCCCCATGGTCTCTAGACCAAGGGATAACGGGATCACGTCCAATAACAACATTTCGCTGTCGGGCTTGTTCCCTACTAAGATATCGGCTTGAATTGCGGCGCCAATTGCCACCACTTTATCTGGGTCGATGGATGTCAGTGGTGATTTACCAAAAAACTCCCCAACTTTTTGACGTACTAAGGGTACGCGAGTCGAACCACCAACCATAACAACGTTCAGCACCTCTTGTGCCTCAACACCTGCATCTTTCAATGCACGACGACAAGCCATCAGTGTACGTTTCACGTAAGTTTCAATTAACGTTTCAAACTGCTCACGACGAATTTCCCCTTGCCAATTGGCAAGCTGAATAGCCACGGCATCTGCGTCACTGAGCGCAACTTTCGTTTCTGTTGCCACATTTAATAGTTGACGATTTAAATGATGATCGCCTTGTAATGAAACGCCTGCTTGCTCAGCAATCCACTGTGCCAGTACTTGGTCGAAATCATCGCCCCCAAGTGCAGTATCGCCGCCCGTTGCCAACACCTCGAATACACCGCGGCTTAAACGCAAAATAGAAACATCAAAAGTACCACCACCAAGGTCATAAACAGCAATCACGCCTTCTTGCCCAGAGTCCAACCCGTAAGCAATCGCAGCGGCAGTCGGTTCATTCAGTAAACGTAATACATGTAAGCCTGCAAGGCGCGCCGCATCTTTTGTACCTTGGCGTTGTGCATCATCAAAATAAGCTGGCACCGTAATCACTACGCCATCCATTTCACCACCTAAGGTTTCTTCTGCACGTTTTGCTAATGTTCTTAGAATGTCAGAAGACACTTGGATTGGGTCGACTTGGCCAGCCGCAGTTTGAATAAATGGCAAACCATTTTCACTGGCACTTAGTTGATAAGGTAAGTCAGGGTAGCGTTTTTGAATATCGGCCAATGAACGCCCCATCATGCGTTTCACTGAAATAATGGTATTGACTGGGTCTTGCTCTGCAAGTTGCTTCGCATCCCATCCCACTAGTTTGCTTTCAGGCTGATAATTAACAATCGATGGTAATAAAAAACGCCCTTGATTGTCAGGCAAAGCCGCAGCTTCACCACTGCGCACTGTCGCAATCAAAGAGTGGGTGGTACCTAAATCAATGCCAGCAGCCAATTTGCGTTGATGCGGAGCTGCTGTCATACCGGGTTCGCTGATTTGTAGTAACGCCATAATCGTTTTCTCTTAAAATTCATCTAGTAACCGTTCTTCGAGTTGCTCAGCTTGCTGCTGAAGCTTATCGAGAAAACGTAGTTTACGTACGGTATCAGCGGCTTTTTCCCACTGCATGGCATCTAGCTCTGTCACCATCAGTGCGCTTCGTGCTTGCTGCATTTGTTTGACGTTTTGCATAAATTTAGCCAATAAATCAAGTGCATCATCACTGTTTTCAATATTGTCTAACTCTTCACGTAGCTCAAGCTGCTCCATTAAAAATGCCGTATCATGCATGGTATGTTGTTCGTTATTAATATCAAAACCATGTAATGAAAGCATATATTCCGCGCGTTTTAGCGGGTGACGAAGGGCTTGATAGGCAGCATTAATGGTTGCTGCTTTTTGCAGTGCTTGCATTTTTTCCTGTTCAGAACAGGTTGCAAACCGGTCAGGATGGTATTGACGCTGTAAGTCTTGAAAACGTAACGTCAGTTGTTCGCTATCGATGGCATAAGTTGGGGTCAACCCAAAAAGAGTAAAGTAATCCATAAGTGCTCAGTTTCTCGAACCGGTTACCAATGCCACTAACAAGTTAATATTAGTGAGATTGGCCGAAAATTAGGCTTAATTGAACGCATTATACGTGAAAACTTTCACCGCATCCGCATTCACTATTGACGTTAGGGTTATTAAATTTAAACCCTTCGTTTAAGCCTTCTTTAACGAAATCCAGCTCAGTACCATCAAGATAAACAATGCTCTTGCCATCGACGATGACCTTCACGCCTTTATCTTCAAAAACCGTGTCTTCTTCATTGATTATATCAGCGAATTCAAGAACATAAGCCATTCCTGAACAACCTGAAGTTCTTACACCTAAACGCAAGCCCTCGCCTTTTCCACGATTTTGCAGAAAGGATTGAATACGCTGCGCAGCACTTTCTGTAAGAGAAATAGACATTGCAAACCTCACTTTAGAAACAAACAAGGCAGATGCTACTCATGAGTCGCATCCGCCTTCAAATTATTTTATACCCACCCTATTTCTAAGCTAAGAAACTCAGCGATGTTTAGCCTAGAAGGCATGAGTATTGTTCCAGTTATAGGACGATAACTTGTTGTTATTTATTAATATGGCTTGCCCTATAGACTGATTAAAAACTTATTTGCTTTGGCGTTTGCTTTTGTAATCAGCAATAGCAGCTTTGATTGCGTCTTCCGCTAGAATTGAACAGTGAATTTTCACTGGTGGTAATTCTAACTCTTCTGCAATGGCTGTATTTTTGATTGACTCTGCTTCGTCCAAACTTTTGCCTTTCATCCACTCAGTCACGAGTGAACTTGAAGCAATTGCTGAACCGCAACCATAAGTTTTAAAACGTGCATCTTCAATAATGCCGTCATCATTTACTTTAATCTGTAATTTCATGACGTCACCACAGGCAGGTGCGCCTACCATACCGCTACCGACGCTTGGGTCGCTGTTGTCAAACGAACCAACGTTGCGTGGGTTTTCATAATGATCGATAACTTTTTCACTGTAAGCCATTTTTAAACTCCTGAAACCGTCTGATTAATGGTGAGACCATTCGATGCTGTTAAGATCTACGCCGTCTTTAAACATTTCCCATAAAGGAGACAGCTCGCGTAAGTGGCCAATTGCGCCATGAATCATTTTGATTGCATAGTCAATTTCTTCTTCTGTCGTGAAACGACCTAAAGAGAAACGGATTGAGCTATGTGCCAGCTCATCATTCATCCCTAAAGCGCGCAGTACATAAGAAGGTTCTAGGCTTGCAGAAGTACATGCAGAACCTGAAGATACAGCCAAATCTTTTAATGACATCATCAGTGATTCACCTTCAACATAGTTGAAGCTGACGTTCAGAATGTGCGGCGCACCGTGTTCTAAATCACCATTGAGGTAAACTTCTTCGATATCTTTAATACCGTTCCACAAACGTAACCGTAAACCGCGTAAACGCTCAGATTCCGCAGCCATTTCTTCTTTGGCAATACGGTAAGCTTCGCCCATACCAACGATTTGGTGTACAGGTAATGTCCCAGAACGCATACCGCGCTCATGACCACCACCGTGCTGCTGCGCTTCAAGGCGAACACGTGGTTTACGTCGGACATACAGTGCACCAATGCCCATTGGGCCATAGAGTTTGTGCGCAGAGAACGACATTAAATCAACTTTTAACGCATTCAGGTCGATGGGCAACTTGCCCACGCTTTGAGTTGCATCGACGTGGAAAATAATCCCTTTGCTACGGCATAATTCACCAATAGCTTCGATATCCTGCACTACACCAATTTCATTATTAACATGCATAATAGAAATTAAAATAGTGTCTTCACGGATAGCGTCTTGTAGGTCTTGCATAGCAATTAAACCGTTGCTTTGCGGTGACAGGTAAGTCACTTCAAAACCTTCACGCTCTAATTGGCGGCAGGTATCTAAAACGGCTTTGTGTTCCGTTTTACAGGTAATAATGTGGTTGCCTTTCTTTTTATAGAAATTAGCAGCGCCTTTAATCGCTAAGTTATCAGACTCAGTTGCGCCTGAAGTAAACACGATTTCACGCGGGTCAGCGCCCACTAATTCGGCGATTTGATTGCGAGCAATATCTACCGCTTCTTCCGCTTGCCAGCCGAAACGATGAGAACGGGACGCTGGGTTACCAAAGTTCCCATCCATTGTTAAACATTGCATCATTTTTTCAGCCACACGCGGGTCAACCGGTGTTGTTGCTGAATAATCAAGATAAATTGGTAATTTCATTGCTCACTTACTCCAAAGGACAAGGTAACTTGCCTTTAATTTTTAAAGATACAAATAGCGGAAATTAGCTCTTCGTCTAACAACTCACCAAGATGTACCGACTGCAATTTTTTTAATATTTTTAAGCACGTACATTGATAATCGATTCAGGTGTAATCCCATTTGGCATGGTTTTACGCTGTTCGTTATCTTGTCTATCAGCAACAACCATGACTTCTTGGTTTTTAACCAGCTCATCAAGGCTAATGCTGCTAAGGAAACTTGTAATTCTATCGCTTAAATCGCGCCATAGTGCGTGAGTTAAGCAGCGATCGCCATTTTGGCAACCTTCTTTATTACCCTGGCAACGGGTGGCATCAACAGATTCATCTACCGCAGCGATTACTTCAGCAACAAAGATTTGGTCTGCGTCTCTACCAAGCAAATAACCGCCGCCTGGACCGCGCACACTCGAAACCAACTCGTTTTTGCGTAAACGAGAGAAAAGTTGCTCAAGATAAGAGAGGGAAATTCCCTGACGTTCAGAAATGTCAGCTAAAGGCACTGGACCTGACTGAGAGTGTAATGCGACATCTAACATCGCAGTTACTGCGTAACGCCCTTTGGAAGTGAGTCTCATAACATATTACTCCGTGGTAAATTATGGTCAGATTGTGACATTCCTGAGTAATTTAGTCAACTATTTACCTGACTAATTTACTCAAGTATTATTCACCTACTTTTACCACGGATTTCGCCTCACTTTTTCGCCCATTTTTCCATTGACGTTAAGATACCCCGCAGGATATGTAACTCTTGGGTTTCGATATGCGCTCGAGTGAATAAACGGCGTAATTTATTCATAATTAAGCCTGGGTGGGCTTTACGGATAAAACCGGATTCATTCAACACGCTTTCAAGATGGACATAAAAACGCTCAACATCTTCTGACGGCGGGTATTCTACCTCATCATCTGCGGAAATTACCGTATTTTTTTCATTCATTGAAAGATACGCCATACGTATCTCATAACTCACCAACTGAACCGCCATCGCTAAATTCAAAGAACCGTATTCAGGATTCGTTGGGATATATAAATGATACTGACATTTTTGTAATTCTTCGTTGGTCAATCCTACTCGCTCACGACCAAAAACAATCGCAACTGGCGATTCTTTGGATTGCTCAACAGATTTAACGCCACATTCACGTGGCTCAACCATCGGCCAAGATAAAGTACGAGAACGCGCACTAGTGCCGATCACTAGTTTACAGCCTTCTAAAGCTTCATCGAGAGTTTTAACGATTGTCGCATTACCAATAACATCACTTGCTCCTGCAGAAAGCGCAATAGAGTGTGAGTCTGGTTCAACAAGAGGGTTAACAAGATAGAGATTAGAAAGCCCCATGGTTTTCATTGCACGGGCCGTTGAGCCCATATTACCAGTGTGTGAGGTCTCAACAAGAACAATACGGATATTATCTAACATGGTTTATACGTTTCATAAAAAAATTATCGCAATAGCTTAACACAAAATTGCTTATTGTGACGAACATCTATATACTTCGGCACTCAAGTTTTTCGTTCTTTAACATTCCAGTGGAAAAAGCCCATGCATCCGATGCTTAACATCGCCATACGTGCAGCACGTAAGGCCGGTAATCACATAGCTAAAAACTATGAAATGCCTAGCAATATTAAAGTCACTCAGAAAGGCACTAACGATTTCGTTACTAACGTTGACCAAGAATCTGAGCAACTGATAATTGAAATCATCCGCAAGTCATATCCAGACCACACTATTATCACTGAAGAAAGCGGTGAATTAATTGGTAAAGATGATGATATTCAATGGGTAATCGATCCACTGGATGGCACCACCAACTTCACAAAACGCCTCCCTCATTTTTCTGTTTCTATCGCTGTACGCGTTAAAGGCCGTACAGAAGTTGCTGTTGTCTACGACCCAATGCGTAATGAATTATTTAGCGCAGTACGTGGACAAGGCGCTCAGCTTAACGGTTATCGTATTCGCATTGATGAAAAACGTGACCTTGATGGCGCTATCGTTGCGACAGGTTTTCCTTTCAAACAAAAACAGCACGCTGCGGTATATATGAATATCATGACCGCAATGTTCGACAAATGCGCTGATTTCCGTCGTACGGGTTCTGCGGCATTAGACCTGTGTTATGTTGCCTCTGGTCGTGTTGATGCATTCTTTGAAATCGGCTTAAAACCATGGGATTTCTTAGGCGGCGAGCTAATCATGCGTGAAGCCGGCGGTATCATGACTGACTTTATTGGCGGCCATAATTATATTGCATCGGGTAACTTAGTCGCTGGTAGCCCACGTGTTGTTAGAGACATACTGTCCGTCATGAAAGATGAATTATCGGAAGCATTAAAACGCTAATTCATTCAGACTAGAAATAAATTAGCGCCAAACAAAAACCCACTCTTATTGTGGGTTTTTATTGTTACTTAAAAATAAATTGTTGTTTAAAACAAAATAACACCTTTAATTAATTCACGATTATTAATAACATCACTTTCATAAACATCACCAATGGTATCAAAGTCAAATTGGTGTGTTAGCATCATCCCACTAGATAACTTACCTTCAGCCATTAATCTTGCAACTTTATTGAAGTCTTCAGGCGTTGCATTACGACTCCCCATCATTGTTGTCTCTTTTTTATGGAAATCGGGGTCTGGAAACGATAAATTACCTTTAAATAGGCCAACAAATACAATTAAACCACCATGACGAATTAAATTCACCGCGGTGTTCATTGCGTGTTGATTCCCCGTAGCATCAATGACTTTCTCAGCAAGCATGCCTGAAAAATGGCCTTCAATGCTTGATAAGTAATTTTCAGCCGCTGGGTCACACGTTTTTAAGCCTAAGACCTTTTCAACATGTTGGCGACGTGCCTCACTGGTATCAGCCACTAATACGTTAGCACCATCCGCTTTGGCAATTGCAGCAACGCCAAGCCCTATCGGCCCAGCCCCTACGACTAAAACAGTATCTTGCGCTTTAACCTGCGCACGCCTGACGGCATGAGCACTGATTGAAAATGGTTCGATCAAGGCGCCATCAATATCTGTGACTGTATCTGCAATCGCTAATACATTTTTCTCTGGGACATTTAAATATTCACAAAAACCCCCGTCTTCGTGGACGCCAATAACTGAAATTTTTTCGCAACAATTTGTTTTTCCTTCCTTGCACGCACCACATTCGTAACATGCGACATAAGGCATCACTGCAACACGTTGCCCGACTTTCCACTGCGTGATATCTGATGCAACCTCACAAATAGTTCCAGAAATTTCATGTCCTAATACGCGTGGATATTGAAAAAATGGCTGGTTTCCTCCCCATGCATGAATATCAGTTCCACATATACCAACCGCATGAATTTTTATTTTTACGTGCCCAGTTTGAACTGTAGGTTCAACAACTTGTTGATAGACTAATTGTTTAGGTTCTTGGCAAATCAATTGTTTCATATTTCCCTCCATCAATTTATCTGTCTTTTTTAATTTAAAAAACATAGACTAGATAATTAACAACCGAATTTTGTGATTAAATGTTTTTAAATCGGTTTTAAATCGGTCTTTAAAGAATAAAAATCAGATTCAAGGAGTATTTAAATGGTGAGGAGTAAAAATATACGCTATGGGTCAATTAATGAATTCTTAGATGCCATACATAAAAATTTATTAACATCCCCCTTCCCCTCACAATCTTCTTTAGCAGAGATGTTTAATATCAGTCGAACCACCGTGAGACATACCCTCGAATATTTATTAGAAAAGAAAATCATTGAAAAACAAGGGAATGAATATCATGTCATTCGCTATCCCAATAAAACTGATTTCTTTCCTGTTGAATCAAGTCTCCCTGATCAACAAATCGTCTTATTCGAAAAAGCGTTTTATCAAATGATTAAACGCAAAGAATTGATGCCCGGAGATACTTTTACTGAATTACAATTAGCAAAAAAAAGTCATGTAAGTTCTAGTGTTGTTCGGGAGTTCTTAGTGGAGTTTTCCCGTTATGGGTTAATTAAAAACACCCACCGAGGAAATTGGCATATGATGAAGTTTTCACGTGAATACGCAGAAAAACTTTTTGAGTTTAGGGAGTTACTAGAAACCAATGCATTGACTCATTTTTTAAATTTACCACCAGATGACCATCGTTGGATTTTAGCGAAAGAGCTATTACTCAAACATAGAACACTGCGTGAAACCGTTACTATCAATTACCGCGACTTTTCTCAACTAGATTATGAACTACATAGCCTTATTTTATCGGGTGCCAACAACCCATTTTTTAATCAATCTCTTGAAATCATCACTGTGATATTTCATTTTCAATATCAATGGGATGAATCAGATTTAAAAGAAAGAAATGTACTGGCAATTGAAGAACACATGACCATTTTAAGTGCGTTAATTAGCCGTAATGATATTGTCGCGATGAATGAACTTAGACATCATTTAGATACCGCTAAACGAACTATGATCAACTCCATACAGCAAACTTATGAATAAATAACATTAGTTTACAAGGCCAATGGATGGCCAATGACGAATTATTTCTTTGGGTCGATAATGGTACACATCAAACAAAACCTGAATTTTTCAGTAAAAAAACAGCTTAATTATAAAATTATTATTATCAAAAATTATAGAAAATAAAATTATCACTATATTTCAATTAATTAAAAGACATATTTATTGAACAGATTTAATCTATCAATAATTCATCTGTTTTTAACTGATAAAAAACACATTAAAAACATCAAAAAGCCATTCATTCCACAAAATTGATGCAATTAATAGTCCATAGAAAAAAATACTTCTAGTCTGAATCAACACCAGATGATTAATACACATAATAACTAGAGGAATGGTCATGGATTACTTAAATAGACAGTCAATGGCTAATAAGCAATACCCAGAGAGAATTTTGCAATTCGGAGAAGGTAATTTTTTACGTGCTTTTATCGACTGGATGGTTGACCAACTGAATGAAAAGACAGATTTCAATAGTGGCATTACGCTTGTCAGGCCAATTGACTCATCTCATCCCTCAATTAATCAACAAAATGGACTTTATACTGCCATCACCAGGGGAATTAATGAACAAAAACAAAGCGTTTCTAATATAAGGATTATTAATTCGGTTAACCGTGAAATACTTATCTATTCTGAATATGATAAATTTTTAAAGTGTGCAGAAAATCCCGAATTACAATGGATCTTCTCTAATACTACGGAAGCAGGGATCGTATATAAACACGACGTACGCTTAGAAGATACACCAGCAAGTAGTTTCCCTGCGAAGCTTACTCAATTTTTATTTCACCGCTTTCAACATTTTAATGGCGATAGTAGCAAAGGGTTGTTCATCATCCCCTGTGAGTTAATTGACTATAATGGCGATAAGTTACAAGAGTTTGTAAATCAACATGCACAAGACTGGCAACTTCCCACGGATTTTATCGCTTGGCTAAATAGCAGTAATACGTTTTGTTCTACGTTAGTCGATAGAATTGTTACTGGCTACCCGAAAAATGAAATTGAAAAACTGGAAAAAGAATTAGGTTATAAAGACGATTTTCTCGTCACTGCTGAATATTTCTATTTATTTGTTATTCAAGGGCCAAAAATACTAGAGCAGAAGCTAAAGTTAAATGAATTGCCATTAAATATCAAAGTAGTAGATGACATAAAACCCTACAAAGAACGTAAAGTTGCAATCTTAAATGGTGCACACACTGCGATGGTTCCCGTTGCTTATTTAGCAGGGATTCGAACTGTTCGTGATGTCACTACCAACCCAATCTTTTTATCTTTCATCAAAGATTTAATTGATAATGAGGTTATTCCTGTTTTATCTCAAAGCCCTTCGGAGCTTATGGCTTTTGCCTCCGCAGTAATTGACCGTTTTAATAACCCATATATAGAGCATGAGTTACTTTCAATTTCTCTAAACTCGCTAACTAAATTTAAAACTCGTTTATTACCTCAATTAATCTCTTATGTTAAGCAATACAATAAAATTCCTTATTGCATTTCATTTTCACTTGCTGCACTTATTGTTTTCTATCGAGGAAAACAGGGTGAACAACTCATTCCTTTAAATGATGATGATTATTTACTCGAACGCTTTAAAGCTTGGAATGAGCTCTATGACTCAAATGTAAAACAACTGACTGAAAATGTGCTAGCAATGTCTGATTTATGGGGATTAAACCTCAACGAAATACCACAATTACAAGATGATGTGAGCCAAAAAATCACAGATATTCTGAATAGTGGCACAGAAATAATGCTACGCAAAAAATACATTGGTTAGAAAAAAACTAAATACTTAAAACAATAAATCCCCCTACAGGAGATACCTTTATGAAACTGAGCACATTAAACGGAAAAACATTTCTTAGCTTAACACTCAGCACAATGCTATTAATGGGCAGCATGACAGGTGCCGCATTCGCCGATGCTAAATATAAGCTAAAAGTCGCTTATGAAAATAACCCCGGAGAGCCTTTTGACTTAGCTATCCACGAATGGGCAAAGAAATTCAATGAAAAAACTAATGGTGAAGGTGAGTTAATTCCTTACCCAAGCTCACAATTAGGTTCTAAAAAAGATGTCATCGAACAAATGAAGTTAGGTAGTCCATTAATTACCTTAGCAGATGGTGCCTTCTTTTCTGATTATGTACCTGATTACGGTATTATGTTTGGGCCGTACTTAGGGCTATCTTATAAAGATATTTTTAAATTAAATGCCTCACCTTGGTATGGTTCCTTAGAACAACAGTTAGATAAAAAAGGCCTTCATGTGGTTTCTAAAGATTGGCTATATGGTTCACGTCATATCTTAGCCAATAAAATGATCCAAACCCCAGATGACCTAAAAGGTTTAAAAATTCGCGTCCCCAACAATAAAATTCAAATTAAAGGTTTAGAGGCAATGGGAGCCACACCAACACCATTACCTTTAGCTGAAGTTTATACTGCACTTAATCTCAAAATTATTGATGGTGCAGAAAACCCAATTCCAGTGCTATATGGGCAAAAACACCATGAAGCTGCCAAATTCTTAATTCTAACTGGCCATGTAGAAAACGTAACCAACTTAGTCATGGGCAGCAAAACCTACGCTAAATTACCTGAAAATATTCAGCAGGCTTTAGTTGAATCAGGAAATGAAGCTGGGCAATTCTTAACAGATTTAGTCTTACAGCAAGAGAAAGAGATCATTGAGAAAATGAAAAGTGAAGGTGTTACTGTTGTTGAAGTAGACAGAGCGCTCTTCAAAGAAAAATCTAAGCCTTTCTATAATGAATTCCCTGAATGGTCTGCGAATTTATATCAACAAACTCAAGATATTATTAATAATTAACCCTATTACTTGGCGGTTAACACCGCCAAAATTTTTACAATACAAATGGTTGACTATTATTCTCGCAAGGATCTTTTATGTTTAAATTTCTGGGGAAATTAAGTGATATAGTGGCTTCGCTTGCTGTTGCTGCTATCGTCATTATTACCATTCTTGCTGTATTCATGCGTTGGCTTCTTAATGACCCTTTAATGTGGAGTGAGGAAGTTTTAATTATTTGCTACATATGGTTGGTTATGATTGGAGCAGCATCCGCTGCGGGTAAAAGAATGCACGTCAGTATTGATGCTATTACCTCTTTATTTCCTGAAAAAGTACAATTAGCTATCGCGGTCATTACGCATATTATGGCCATTATTGCTTTATCAATTTTTGGGTATCTTGGATATGAACTCTCGATTATCGCAGAAGATAAAATAACACCAATTATTGGTGTTTCTTATTACTATATCGACCTTTCTGTTCCCATTGGCGCATCCATCATGGTGTTATTTTCTATCCAACATTTACTGGAAGACATGAGTAAATTAATAAAAGGAGATAAACCATGTCAGTAATTATCGCCTGTATTGTATTAATATTCTGCTTTTTAATTAATGTTCCCATTTTTTTAAGTGTGCTAATTGCATTACTCACTTATTTCTTTTCTGCTGGTGATATATCTCCTCTTATTGCAGTTCAGCGCATTATTGGTGCAGGAGAAAATGTCACGTTACTTGCTATTCCTTTTTTCATTCTGTTAGGTAACCTTTTGAATTACACGGGTATCACTAGCCGAATGTTAAAATTTACTGGCACACTGTCTGGGCACTACCCAGGGGGACTTGCCCAATCTAACGTATTATTAAGTACAATGATGGGCGGGCTCTCTGCATCTAACCTTGCTGACTGTGCCATGTTATCTAAAATGTTAGTACCCGAAATGACCAAATTAGGTTATGGGAAAAGCTTCTCTGCCGCTGTCACTGCTGCAGGATCATTAATAACACCTATAATTCCACCAGGTATTGCATTAATCATCTATGGATTTGTTGCCGATGTCTCTATTGGTAAGATGTTTATGGCTGCAATCATTCCTGGTTTAATGTGCTGCGTTGCTTTAATGGTTACAATTTATCTTATTGCCAAAAAACGTGGATACAAACCTGCTAGAGACAAAGCGCCTACATTTGCTGAAGTTTACCAAACAGGTAAAGGAGCAATGTCAGCTTTCCTCTTAGTCCTCGTTATTATTGGCGGAATTCGCTTTGGTATTTTTACACCGACAGAAGCTGGTGCTATTGCTGTACTTTACGTTATTGTAATTGGTACCTTTTTTTATCGTGAAATGAAGTTAAAAGACATTGCGGCCTCATTTTTAGAAACAGCTCGTTCAACAGCAAGCATCATGCTCATTATTATGACTTGTTCTGCATTAGCATGGGTATTGACGAACGAGCAAGTGGCACAAGATGTTGCCAAAATGATGACCAGTTTCTCTGATAATCCATATGTCTTCTTAATGATTGTCAATGCGGTGCTTTTAATTCTAGGTATGTTTATTGAAGGTAATGCAGCAATTATTGTTCTTGTTCCATTATTAATGCCTACAGTAAAACTTTTAGGAATTGACCCTATCCATTTTGGCATTGTCATGATCCTTAATTTAGCTATCGGATGTTTAACACCCCCTATGGGAACGGTAATGTTTGTTGCCACATCGATTACTGGTGTACGTATTTCAGACTTTATTCGTGAGGTCATGCCACTGTTCTTTGCATTAATTATCGTATTACTCTTAGTCACTTTTATGCCTGTATTTACGACTTTCCTACCTAGCTTATAAGATAAAATTATATCTCAATGGCAAGTCATTAACTATGACTTGCCATTTTATTATCAATTAATTTTTTATAAATTAAATTTTATTTAATTTCACAAATTAATATTACTTTTGTTTATTGTTAAGTTAATTGATCTTTATCCTTGTCACAATAACATGCACAACAAGAAATACTCAAAAAGATAAACTACCAACCATCAAAAGTTACACTTATTACAAGTAAGCATAAAGTAATTAGAAAAACAATATCACATTAAATTCATATATATAAAAAAGACATTAATCTCATTAAATATTTTTTTGATTTTTAATTTGAAAAAAATATATTTTATATCTAGCATAAAATAACACAGCTAATTTACATTCAGCTGTTAATCAAAGTTTTATCACTTTATTTTACTTTGACCTTATGGGGTTAATTATGTCTAGATATATACTACCTCTGTCTTTACTTTCGTTATCTGTTATATCAAGTTCAGCATTTGCAATAACTAACAGTGCTGGAGGAATTATTTCAATTTCTGGAGCAATAAGCGATACAACTTGTACTATTAATGGCGGAAATAGTGCCGATATGACTGTTGTTCTTGACCCAATAACCGTAACAGATGCAGGGACCACTGCCGCGACGGTTATTTCTAAAAATCAAAAACAATTTTCTTTAACTTTCTCTGATTGTGCACCTGCGAGCACGCCTGTAAGTAATCTGAAATTACACTTTTATTCATCAAGTAATATTTCCCCTTCCGGTTTGTATTTAGTGAATACTTCCGTCAATGAAAATGATGCTTCCGTTGCTAAAAATGTTGGATTTAGTTTATCTAAAACCAGCACTCCAACAACCGCAATTCCACTCAATGTGGCCTTTGATACTAACCTTACAGGGGCTGACACTGGTGGCGCGACAGGAGCTACACTCAATTTAATAGCCAGTTATTATAAAACTAATGCAACTGCTGCCAAAGTCGGTCTTTTGCAATCAAATGTAATATATACAGTTTCCTATTTATAATTATGACTTAGCCAGGCTTTTATTAGCCTGGCTTTAAATGGATACTATTATGAAAACTCTAGTTTTATTACTCACTATTTTATTTTCGAGCTCAACATTTTCTAATGTTATTATTACAGGCACTCGAGTTATATATCCTGCTGACGCTGATAGTATTACTGTACAATTAACCAATAATAGCAAAACATCGTCTCTTGTTCAGTCATGGATTGATAACGGTGATGAAAATTCCACACCTGAGAATTCTGAAGCACCTTTTTATTTGTCCCCTCCTATTGTTAAAATTGAAGGTTTACAAGGTCAGCAATTAAAAATAAAAAAAATACCCGGAAAACTTTCTGACAATGTTGAAAGTGTATTTTTCTTAAATGTTTTAGATATTCCTAAAACTCCAGAATCTGCTAAAGGCAAAAATGCAATTCAGCTAGCCACACGCTCACGAATTAAAATTTTTTATCGTCCTATTGGTCTAACCGAATCCTCCGATGAAGTCATTAATCATGCGAGCTACCAGATTAAAAATAATAACATATTAGTTAAAAATAACTCGCAATACCATTTAACTATTGCAGCTATCACACCATTGGACGATAAAAATAATTCATTAATTGATTCTGCGATGATTGCCCCTATGTCTGAAAAAGAATTACCTATTAAAGGAACAATGAAAAGCCACGATCTTATTTTAATGTATGTGGATGACTATGGTGTTTTCAAATCTAAAAACATTAAACTTTAATAGAAGAAATCATCGTGAAAAAAGAAAACTATCTCTACCTCCTAATCTTAATAGGACTACAAAGTTATCAAAAGAACTCAATAGCGGACGAGTTTGAGACTTCCCTATTGGTAGGCAAATCTGCACAAGGAGATATTTCACGATTCTATACCGACAGTAAAATTCCATCAGGTAAACAATTAGCCGAGCTTTATGTAAATAATAGTTGGAAAGGCCAATTTGAAATTGATATCAATAATGATGGTAAACTGATTAGCCTTGCTGCTGATGATGTGCAGAAATTAAACCTGAATTTATCTTCTGAGGTGATTGAACAAACCAAACAACAGCCATTTATTCCTATTGATGATTTAGTGGCCAATATAAAATATAAATTCAATATCAACGACCTACGACTCGATATTACCGTCCCTCAAGTCGCTCTGAAACAACTCGAAGCTAACTATGTTGACCCCAGTCTCTGGAATTATGGCGAACCTGCAATTATTTTTTCTTATAATACAAATTATTATAGTTACAAAGAGAAAAAAAACTCTAAAACTAGCAGTGACAATTTTTTTGCTACCTTAAATTCAGGCGTTAATTTAGGCGCTTGGCAATTTAGAGATGAATCCAGCTATCGACATAGCTCTCATAGTAGCCAAAAATGGAAAAACAATACCCGTTATATTTATCGTCCTCTTAGTGCAATCAAATCCGGGTTGAAATTAGGTGATTTTTATACACCCGCAGCCCTATTTAATAGTATTCGAGTTCGAGGGATTGCATTGGCAACAGAAGCTAGTATGTTGCCAAATTCAAGTCAAAATTTTGTACCTATTATACGCGGTGTCGCTCAAACAAATGCCTTAGTCAGCGTGTACCAAAATAATAATCTGGTTTATCAAGAAAGCGTTCCCCCTGGTGAGTTTGCATTTAATGACCTGCAGCCTAGTGCTGGTGGAGGTGACTTATTCGTCGTTGTCCAAGAAGCTGATGGAAGGCAAGAAACCTTTACTGTGCCCTATTCTGCTGTACCTGACATGCTCAAACAGGGCGTTTATAATTACAGCCTTATTGCTGGGCAAACTAAAATCGACAATACCCATTATCAACCCAAATTTACTCAAGGTGAGTTTCACTATGGGTTAAATAATTTAGTGACGCTTTATGCAGGAATGCTATTTAGCGAAAAATACTATTCTGGCGTTATAGGGAGTGGTTGGAATTTTAGTTTTGGGGCCATTTCAGCTGACATTACGCAAGCAAATACTAAATTGGATTCAGGAAATCACAGTGGGCAAAGCTACCGCCTGACTTATAACAAATATATTAATGCAACATCGACCAATTTAACCTTAGCGTCATATCGTTATTCCACTAGTGGTTACTATAGCTTTATTGATGCCATTTATTCCCAAGATAATTATCGCGCTTGGAAAGCTTATCAAGACCAGTTATCAGAAAAACTCGGCAATAATATTCCACCTGAGCTTTCACTCACTAATTATGACGCTTTACGTGGTTCACGTGCTAAAAACACATTTACGTTGAATTTAAACCAACAATTAGCTGATGGTTATGGTTCGGTATTCATATCGGGTACACACCGTGATTATTGGAATGCAAACGGTAATAGCCGTGAATATCAAGCCGGTTATGCAAACAATTATAACGATATTTCCTATAGTGTGTCTGTTTCACGTGTTCGCAATTACGACAGCGAAGAAGAAACTCGTATTTATGCCAACTTTAGTGTTCCTTTTTCTTTATTTGAAAAACGCGCCAATATTAGTATGGGAAGCTATTTCACCGACTCTCGTTATCAACAAACTACGCTGAGTGTCAGTGGTATTGCAGGTAAAAATGACCAAGTCAATTATACGCTAACTGCAACGAACCAAAGCGGTGGTAATAACTTAGTTGGTGGGAACGTCAGCTATCAGCTTCCCTCTAGCACGCTTTCAGGATCTTACACAGAGGCCAATAATTACCGCCAAACGGGTTTAGGCGCCAAAGGAACTCTGGTTGCTATTCCTGGACATATTGTTTTTTCAGGGGAAACAGGACAGACCTACACCATCATTGATGCTCCAATGGCCAGTGACATGATGGTCAATGCCGATAAAACCACTTTAACTAATCAACAAGGTGTTGTTTTAGTCGCTAACTCCACACCCTATAGAACCAATACCTATACCTTGACAGATACAGAGAAAACCGCAGGCGCTGAGGTGCTCGGTAATATGGCAAATGTAAGTCCATATCAAGGGGCGGTAAATTACATCAAACTCGAGACCGATACTCGACAAACTTATATCATCCGTGGCGCTCTTGCTAATGGCGATAGCTTACCTTTTGGAACAGAAATCACAGATGCTAAACAACAGAGTATTGGTTATGTCGGCCAATCTGGCGTGATGTATATCAAAAGTGAGCAATTACCGATGGCATTACACATAAAGCTTAAAGGGAAACAGACATGTGTTATTGAGCCGCTACTCAACACGATGGATAAGAACAAAAACCTCTGTCGATAAAGGAAAATATGATGAAAAAAATCACTTTAGCACTGATGTTTTCCAGTATATTGGCTTACAGCCAGTTTTCCTCAGCACATTGTAGACAAACTTCTACCGTGACGGCTCCCGCTCTTGCTTTTGATTTATCGACAGAGCTCACCAGTACATCGACTCAAGTTAGTAAAAATAGTAGAACCATCTACCCTGGAACTTTTACCTGTACTGCAAGAGGGATACTTTTTCCTAACTCTATTGGTATCGCATCTCCTTTCCAAGGTAGAACCGCCACTATTGGTTTTAATGGTGGAAAGCAGTTTGTCTCAATTACAGTCACTGCATTAGAAAAAGATAGGGTTATCGGCCTTACGGAAGGTGTACATCAAGGTAGTGAACTCGATACAAATTTTACCGTTCAATTTAATTTGCTTGCGACTAAACCCGGAACCAACTATGTCGAAGTATCAGGAAGTACCGCCACAGTTACCCCTATCGTACTCGCCTCTGATGCATCCAGCTTGGGAATTTTACAGTGGCTATTAGATATTGTATCTAAATTAGTCACTTTTCTGTTAACGCTGCAATGGCCAACTAGTGCTGATGATATCTACTTACAACCAATTACCTTAACTTATAATCCAATCCTCACTACCTGTAATTTTGTTAACCAAGGTTTAGTCGTTTCGCTACCCCCAGTAAGCATCAATGCAGTGAAAACTGCAACCAGAGCGGGCTATACGCCATTCACACTTAATTTTACTTGCCAAGACTTTTTAGCAGGCGGTAATGCTTCTCGTGATGTATCTATTTTTTTATCCAGTAGCAATTTGCTCTCAAATGATAAAGCAACATTGAATAATACCATTAGCCAAGGCGCTAAAGGCGTTGGCTTCCGATTAGTTAGTGCAAGTAATCTCAATACACCGTTAGTGCTTTCAGATAGCGTGGCAGCTAAAAATGGAGCGACAAATATTTTTACTGTCCTAAAGGGAAATCCAATCTCCCCTTCTTTTTCAGTAAATTTAGGAGCTTATTACCATGCATACAACACCAATAGTGTCACTCAAGGGCAAGTCTCAAGTACGGCAACAGTTGTGATGTCATATAATTAACAAGGAAAATACCATGGTGGAATTCATTAAAATTACAGGGTTCGCTACATTACTATTTTTTAGCTTCCAAACAAGTGCAAGTCTTGTTTTGCAAGGAACACGAATTATTTTTCCTAGTGATAAAAAATCCGTCGGAATTCAACTTACTAATTACAGTGAACAAGCCACATTAACTCAAAGCTGGGTGGATGAAGGTAATCCGGACTCGACACCAGAAACGACGAACGCACCATTTATTGTAACGCCCCCCGTCACTAAAATCGCAGCAAATGACGGAGTTCAATTACAAATACGTTTTATTGGTGACAAACTCCCTACGAATAAAGAGTCTGTATTTTATTTAAATGTATTAGACATTGCGCCAAAACCAAAACAAATAAATAGTGCCAATATGCTACAGTTTGCCATTCAAACACGAATTAAAGTTTTTTATCGCCCTACAAACCTCACAGAAAAGCCAAACAATGTCATCAAAAACATCCAATTCCATTTAGCTAAAGAAGGTATTGTCGTCAACAACCCGACCCCTTATTTTTTAAATATTGCCAATATCTATCTAGCTAATAATAAAAGTCGTTCTATTGCAAAAAGCTCGATGGTAGAGCCATTTTCATCACAAACTTACTTTTCAACCGCTGATATTAATCACGGAGAAAATATAACAATGATTTATATTGACGATACTGGAAAACAAATTCAATACCAAACCAAGCTATAAAATAGGCTTAACCGCTTCTATAACTTGGCAGGTGAATATTAAGATTGAGCCACCACTTTAGGGCGGATAAACACGGCAGGGATAGCGAGAAGAGCCATTAAGTAAAATACCACACCATGATGAGCAGGCACTCGCTCATAAATGTATCCGACAATAATAGTCAGTACGGCTAACCCGCCGCCAGTTGCGAGTGCGGAGTAAACACCTTGTAATGGGATAATTTCATTTTCTTTTCTTGCACTAATAAAGCGCATTGCGGCTAGGTGGCAAATTGTAAAAGTACCACTGTGAAGAATTTGTACCACGATTAATACCGGTAATGCAGTAAACGCTCCCATCAAGCCCCAACGAATAATTCCACAGAAGGCAGATAACAACAGTAAATTTCGAGCGCTCCAACGCCTAAATAAACGGTGGCTTAACATAAATACAATGACTTCAGCAACCACACCGAGCGACCATAAATTACCGATAACTAAATCTGAATAGCCGGCTTCTTTCCAAAATAGGGAAGCAAAACCATAATAAGCCGCATGAGCCCCTTGCAGTAACGTAACACAGATAAGAAACCTAACGACGTTTTTATCCGCAATCAATTGTTTAAACGTAACCTTATTACCACCATCCGCTTTCGCTACCCCCATTGGCATGATTGCTGGTTTCAGCATTGCGCCAAGTAATAATGCTAGACAGCTTACTATCAAGGCCACCATGATGGCTTTATTTCCCCAAACACCGGCTAAATACCCCATCAGTGAGGAACCAATAATAAAAGCTATCGAACCCCAAACGCGAATTTTGCCGTAGTCAAAGGTAAATTGTTTTTGCCATGTCCCCGCCAGTGAATCACCCAGTGGAACCATTGGTGCAAAAAATAAGTTAAATCCAATCATTACAAACAACAGCCATGCCCAGTGAGAACCCAGAGCAAAACCGACAGAAAAAATAAGTGAAAGCCCTGCGAGTAAGCGTAGAGCAGTAATAAGTTTCGAGGGCTCTTTAACTAAAGGAGTAATAAACATCGCACCAAGGAAACGGGCTGCTAGCCCTACCCCTAACAAAACACCAATCATTTCTGCATCAATTCCCTCACCTTGTAACCAAACTGACCAAAATGGCAAGAAAATACTGTAGGCAAAAAAGTAGGTAAAATAATCAATAGCTAGCCAACGCGTTGATGGAATGACCATCACTCCTCCGTTTTTTCAATGCAAAAAACCCGCTCATACATACATGTAGAAGCGGGTTTCAGTAATTAATAATACGTTATGTTATGCGTAAACTGGGTATTTTTTGCAAATTGCTAATACTTTTTGCTTCACGCTCTCAATGGTCGCTTCGTCATTGAGGTTGTCTAGAATATCACACATCCAGCCAGCTAGCTCACCCGCTTCTGCTTCTTTGAAGCCACGACGCGTAATCGCAGGAGAACCAATACGTACACCAGACGTTACAAATGGGCTCTTAGGGTCGTTCGGTACACTGTTTTTGTTAACAGTGATATTCGCACGGCCAAGTGCAGCATCTGCATCTTTACCTGTAATGTCTTTATCAACCAAATCAACTAAGAATAAGTGGTTTTCAGTTCCGCCAGATACCACTTTGTAGCCACGTTTTTGGAAAACATCGACCATTGCCTTCGCATTCTTAGCAACTTGCTGTTGATAAACTTTGAATTCAGGTTCCATCGCTTCTTTCAGAGCAACCGCTTTACCTGCAATAACATGCATTAAAGGGCCACCTTGAGATCCAGGGAATACCGCTGAGTTGATTTTTTTGTACAACTCTTCGTCACCACCTTTAGCTAAAATTAACCCACCACGTGGACCCGCTAAAGTTTTATGCGTTGTTGTTGTCACAACGTGTGCATGAGGAACTGGGTTTGGATAAACACCCGCAGCAATCAAACCTGCAACGTGAGCCATATCAACAAACAGGTAAGCGCCAATACCATCTGCGATTTCACGCATTTTAGCCCAATCAACGACACCTGAGTACGCAGAGAAACCACCGATAATCATTTTTGGTTTGTGTTTTTCCGCTTGCGCTTTGATATCGTCGTAGTCAATTTTACCGCTTTCATCAATACCGTAAGGCACGATGTTGTACAGTTTACCTGAGAAGTTAACCGGTGAACCGTGAGTTAAGTGACCACCATGTGCTAGGTTCATTCCCAGAACGGTATCACCTGGCTGTAGTAACGCCATGTAAACTGCAGCGTTAGCTTGCGAACCTGAGTGCGGCTGCACGTTCGCATAGTCAGCACCAAATAGTTCTTTCGCACGGTCAATCGCTAATTGCTCTACCACGTCAACATACTCACAACCGCCATAGTAGCGTTTGCCTGGGTAGCCTTCTGCATATTTATTGGTTAGCTGAGAACCTTGAGCCTGCATGACTCGTGGACTGGTATAGTTTTCAGAAGCAATTAATTCAATGTGTTCTTCTTGACGTTGTACTTCTTGCTCCATTGCTTCCCATAATTTCGGATCGTAGTCAGCAATATTCATTTCACGCTTTAACATTCGCTTCTCCTGCCTCAGCAATTCAATAGGTTGAAAATCGATTCATCGCAATGACACACAGTGTAAACTCTTTTTCTCTCTTGAGATAGCCCTAAAGAAAAAATATACGCAAACGATTGCATTAATTTTTTTCACTTCATTTGCTTCTGAAGGCTTCATTATAAAATAGCTCAAATTTTAATTTTTAACGGACAAACATCCAGATTTGCTATTCCCTTCTCATTATGTGCCTAAATCCACCCTATTTTTCCGATTTGAGTCTTTACATAAACACGTAAATATTATAAGTTGTATTTAAAATGCATCTTTATAAATCACCTTCATCGTTCGCAAAAATAGGGATTAGCTGAGATGAAATAAATTTATCTAACTAATCTACAAAGGAATATTTTTAGATCGCAAAAATTTGCCCTTTGCCATAACTATAATGAGAACATGAAAATAATTCAGGAGCACCTGTATGCTAGATAGCCAAACCATTGCCATTGTTAAATCAACCATTCCTGCCATTGCTGAAACAGGGCCAAAACTGACCGCGCATTTTTATGATCGGATGTTTAAACAGCATCCTGAATTAAAAGATATTTTTAACATGACTCACCAAGTGAATGGGGACCAACGAGAAGCCCTTTTCAACGCTATCTGCGCATATGCTGTGCATATTGAAACTCCTGAAGCTCTTATTTCAGCTGTCGAAAAAATCGCCCAAAAACATGTAAGCTTAAATATTAAACCTGAGCACTATCCAATCGTCGGGGAAAACTTACTCGCGGCTATTGATGAACTCCTCAACCCAGGCCAAGAGGTTCTTGATGCATGGGGAAGAGCTTACGGTGTTTTAGCCGATATTTTTATTGGTAGAGAAGCTGCAATTTACCAAGAAAATGCGGATAAAAATGGGGGTTGGGAAGGCTTACGTGAGTTTAAATTAGCGCAAAAACAACCACAAAGTGATGTGATTACAAGTTTTGAATTTGTTCCTGTCGATGGGCAACCTGTCGCTGATTACCGCCCAGGCCAATATATCACTATTTATGTCAACAACCAGGGATTTGAAAACCAAGAAATCCGCCAATACTCTCTGACCACTGCACCTAATGGCCGTAGCTACCGTATTGCGGTAAAACGTGAAGAACAAGGCTCCGTTTCTAATTTCTTACATCAACAATTAAATGAAGGTGATAGTGTACTGCTCGCCCCTCCATGTGGTGATTTCTTTATTGATGTTGATGGTCAGACACCTGTTACCTTGATCTCTGCTGGCGTTGGTTTAACTCCAATGCTGAGCATGTTAAATCATCTAACAGAACAAGGTCACAACGCACAAGTTAATTGGTTCCATGCCGCTGAAAATGGTGCCGTTCATACCTTTAGGCACGAAATTCAACAACTATTAGTAAAACAGCAAACCAGCCAATCCACGATTTGGTTTAATCAACCAAGAGAGGAAGATCGTCTCGGGTTTGATTACCAATATGAAGGTTTAATGAATTTAGAATTGGTACGTGAATGGATTGAGCAACCGAATATGCAATTCTATTTCTGTGGCCCTGTTGGGTTTATGCAGCACGTAGGTAAGCAGCTAATTGCAATGGGTGTCGATACCAGTGCTATTCACTATGAATGTTTTGGACCACACAAGGTATTACCCCTCAATTAATTCACAAAAAATGCTCTTCTGTTTAGAAGAGCATTCTATGAAACATATTAACTGAAGAAAATGGGTTAACTAGTTAAATATTCGTAGTTTTCTAATTTAGCGGTAACGGGATCGCATAATAAATACACAATTTTAATCCCATTCCTGTGTATTTTCCGTTACCGCATTTTCATACAAACTTAATTTATTAAATTGCTTCTTCGTCTTGCTCACCGGTTCGAATACGGATCACTCGAGCGACATCATAAACAAAGATCTTTCCATCACCAATTTTGCCAGTTTGTGCAGTTTGCATAATGGTTTCGACGCAGTTTTCAACGATGTCATCAGGTACTACAATTTCAATTTTTACCTTAGGTAAAAAATCAACCATATACTCTGCGCCACGGTAAAGTTCAGTATGCCCTTTTTGACGTCCAAAACCTTTCACTTCAGTCACTGTCATTCCAGTAATACCCACTTCTGCCAGCGCTTCACGAACATCATCAAGTTTGAATGGCTTTATAATTGCATCAATTTTTTTCATAAATAATTCCTGTTATGACCAGTTTTTACGGCCAAAACCTGAGGTGATCGGATAACGGCGGTCTTTGCCAAAATTGCGCATCGTAATACGTGGCCCAACAGGCGCCTGACGACGTTTATATTCATTAATATCAACAAGGCGCACAACTTTGCGTACCACGTCTTTATCAAAACCAAGTTTGATTAGGTCATTAACTGACAAGTCTTTTTCCACATAGCCTTCTAATAATGCATCTAACACATCATAAGGTGGCAAACTGTCTTGATCTAATTGCCCTGGCGCAAGTTCTGCTGATGGCGGCCTATCAATCACACGTTGTGGGATTGCTGGAGAGATAGTATTACGGTATTTAGCCAACTCAAAGACAAGGGTTTTAGGCACATCTTTTAACACGTCAAAACCACCCGCCATATCACCATACAATGTCGAGTAGCCAACCGCTGACTCACTTTTATTACTGGTAGTCAAAACTAAGCGACGACGTTTATTTGACATCGCCATTAAAATAACGGCTCGGCAACGCGCTTGTAAGTTTTCCTCAGTTGTATCAACCGCGGTTCCTTCAAACATAGGCGTTAACTGTGCCATAAAAGCATCAAACATCGGTTCGATAGATACGATATCGAATTCAACACCAAGCAAATCAGCTTGTTCTTTAGCGTCGTGGATACTCATCTCAGAAGTATAGCGGAATGGCATCATGACCGCTTGCACGTGCTCTTTCCCTATTGCATCAACGGCAATAGCCACTGTTAACCCTGAATCAATCCCGCCTGATAGCCCTAAAATAGCCCCATTAAAACCATTTTTATTGATGTAATCGCGAGTAGACATGACTAAAGCTTGGTATACCTGCGCCACAGGGTCATTCTCAATAAATACGCTACCTTCGCTCACCAATGCAAGTTCATCAAATTGCACTGTGATAACCTGCTCTTTAAATTCTTCCAATTTAAAGGTTTGCTTGCCTTTGTTTGCAATGATTTTTGAGCCACCATCAAACACCAATTCGTCTTGCCCGCCAACTTGATTGAGATACACAATTGGCATATGAGTGCGTTTACAATGATCGACTAATAAATCAGTTCGAATATGTTCTTTATTAATATCATAAGGAGATGCATTGATTGTCAGTAATATTTCAGCGCCAGCTCCTTTTACTGCATCAACCGGTTCGTCATACCAAATATCTTCGCAAATCAATAAGCCGAGCTGATAACCTTTAAATTCAACAACACAGGTTTTTTCATCTGCGGTGAAATAACGAGGCTCATCAAACACGCCGTAATTTGGTAATTCTTGTTTAAAATAACGTGCATGCAATTTGCCTTGATAGAAA
This sequence comes from Providencia sp. PROV156, assembly GCF_028480905.1. Lineage (NCBI taxonomy): Bacteria > Pseudomonadati > Pseudomonadota > Gammaproteobacteria > Enterobacterales > Morganellaceae > Providencia > Providencia sp. PROV156. The sequence continues at coordinate 74,475 of NZ_JAMPPE010000004.1, forward strand.
AAAGACAATGCATTATAGATATCATCCCCTTCATACCATGGATGACCAACAATAATTGCCGTTTCTTGGCTGGCTTTTTGCAAACGGTCGAGTTGTACTAAACAGCGGTCCTCAAAATCAGCTCGGAAAATTAAATCCTCTGGTGGGTACCCTGTCAAAGACAGCTCTGAAAACATGACAATATCTGTGTTTGGTGCTTGTTCACTCACAACTTGCAACATGCGATCGCAGTTGCCTTCGATGTCACCGACTAACCAATTAAGTTGTGCTAGTGAAATATTAAGCTTACGGCTCATAAGGTGTTTTTTCTCCCGGAGCGTGAATATGAATTGCCTTATTCCACATAATGTAATCGATAACAACTATGTGGTAAATAATTCTTATTTATTCTTTAAAATCATTGGCTTCTAAATCGTGTCGACCAAGTAATTTGTAAAATTCTGTGCGGTTTCGCCCTGCCATTCGGGCAGCTTGGGTGACATTCCCTTTTGTCATTTGTAATAACTTACGTAAATAATTCAATTCAAATTGATTACGAGCTTCAACAAATGTCGGCAAGGCCGTATTTTCACCTTGAAGCGCTTGGCTAACGAGTGCTTCGCTGATAACAGGAGACGTTGTTAATGCAACGCATTGTTCAATAACATTAACTAATTGACGAACATTGCCCGGCCAACTCGCTGTTATTAAGCACTTCATGGCGTCACTGGAAAAACTACGCACGAAAGGTTTATGCCGTGATGCAGATTCACGCAATAGATGATTTGCTAATAATGGAATATCTTCAGAACGTTCATTTAACGCAGGAATACGCAGATTAACCACATTTAAGCGATAATAGAGGTCCTCACGAAACTCATTTTTTTCCATCGCTTTAGGCAAATTCCGGTGAGTTGCGGAGAGAATTCGCACGTCAATATCTAAATCGCGGTTACTACCTAAAGGGCGAACTTTGCGTTCTTGCAATACTCGCAATAATTTAACCTGCAATGGCATTGGCATATCGCCAATCTCATCTAAAAATAACGTACCACCGCTGGCTGCAAAGAATAACCCTTCGCGGTTACTTACTGCGCCGGTAAAAGCCCCTTTAGCATGACCAAATAATTCAGACTCTAATAATTGTTCAGGTAATGCACCGCAGTTAATGGCAATAAACGGCTTACGTGCCCTAGGGCTAGCTTTATGAATAGCCTGAGCTAAAACCTCTTTACCTGTACCACTTTGCCCATTAATTAGCACGCTAACATCAGATTGTGCCACCATATGCGCTTGTTCTAATAGCCGAATCATTAAGGGGCTACGCGTGACTATACCAGCGCTCCACTCCTCATCGCTAATCGGTGTCGAAGAGAGCGCGAGAGCTTCATCGATTGCTTTATATAATGCGTCTTTATCTACTGGCTTAGTTAAAAAACTAAATACGCCTCGTTGTGTTGCCGCGACGGCATCAGGGATAGAACCATGAGCAGTGAGTATGATAACTGGCATGTTTGGATGGGCTTTTTGTATCTCATCGAAAAGCGCCATACCATCCATTTCATCCATGCGTAAATCGCTGATCACTAAATCTAATTTTTCTTTTTGTAAGATTTTTAGTGCTTCAGGGCCGCTTTCTGCTGTAGTGACTTTAAAACCTTCACTACTCAAGCGCATACCTAACAATTTAAGAAGGCTCGGGTCATCGTCAACTAGCAATAAATTTGCTGACTTACGATTCGTCATTTTTGTTCATTCTCCGATGAATTTTGCTCTACTGGAGAAGATGCGCTGCTATCAGGCTTTGGCTCTTCTGAGGAAATAGGCTTATCTCCTTCAACCCCATTCTCTACATCTTTTTCGGTTTCGTTGGTGCTTTTCTTACGAGAAGAAAGCTGGCGTTCAATATCCGTTAAATTTTCAAGCTTACGGGAGGTCGTATTCAGTTCAAAAGCCAATTTAGCATTATCTTCCTTTAGACGGTCGAGTTTTGTATCCATTTCTTGCTGTAGGCGTTTATAACGAACCCCTGCATCTGACAGATTGATAATTTGTACTTGTTGCTCACGCCATAATTGTAATAATGGACGTACCCCTGTGGGAAAATTCAAACTGTACGTATTTATGCTATCAAGCATTTTACGGCGCTCTGCAATAGACGGGTCAGCAGAATTCAACAAAATATTTTGTTGAAATGCACTCGACCAATTTGTTACGTCTATTTTACCTGCATCTTCACGTGCTTGACTGGTTTCCGTGCGATCTGCGCAGTCCATCATTCGTAACCAAAATAATGCATTTTCCCGTGCAGTTGGCTGGTCATTGTTCCAAATAGATTCACATGATGTATAACGGTAGTCTGTGACTTTAACTTCAGGCACAACAACTTGCGCCAGAGTTTCGAGTGGTGACTGACCATTTTTTACTACACATCCACTTAAAATTAGGGAAAATAAAACCGCCCCAAAATTGAGCCCTGTACGTCTCATCACATAAGGTACTCTTTGGTTATATTTACTTAACGATGCGTTACGGTAAAGTACCGCCCAAACACCTGTAGACCGATTTACCATTATTCATTCTCTGCGGTTAGAGGCAGTTCAATTCTAAAACAGACATCTGCTGATTTGTTGGGAACGAGAGAAAGTTCTCCCCCCATTTGTTTAATACAATCTTGCGCAATACTCAGCCCTAGCCCACTTCCTTTGACAGCTCCTTTTCTTTGTAGTGAACCTTGATAGAACGGCTCAAAAATCATACTTTGCTCAGACTCAGGAATTGGCGTCCCCGTATTCGCAACTTCAATCAGAAGCTTATTACCTGTTTGGCGACTAGAGATCCAAATATTACCTGATTCGCCACCATAGTGCACCGCATTGGAGTAGATATTATCAATAACTCGTCCTAAAAGTGAGGGTTCGGCTAAACAGCTGTCCACTTTTAAACGCACTTCTGTTTTAATATTTTTAGCCCGTGCCGGTAAATTATGTGCTTTAACAATATCTTCAATGAGCTTTTGTAAATCAACAATTTGTGCTTCTGGCGGGTCATCGACAAGCTTACGATTATAATCAAGTAATTGCTCAATAAGTTGCTGAAGATGCTTACTGCTGTGATCAAGAATTTCTACAACTTCTTTTTGAGACACTGTTAATGGCCCTGCCACCTCATCAGCGAGTAATTCTGTTCCTTCACGCATGCTTGCAAGAGGTGTTTTTAATTCATGTGAAATATGGCGTAGAAACTCGTGGCGCTGTGATTCAAGCCATGCGAGTCGTTCACTTAACCAAATAATCCGCTGTGCGATTGTCCGTAGCTCCCTAGGGCCTTTAAAGCGTTCAATATTATTCGCAATTGTACGCCCAGTACCGAGACGGTTAATCATTCGTTCGATAGCTTTAACTGGGCCAATAATCATCCGAGTGAATAATGCCACTAGCAATGCGCTTAATAAGAATAAAATTAAGCTTTGCCAACCAAATAGTTGGCCTTTATTCGCAATCGCTTTTTGCAGCTGTTCCCCACGGCTAAAAATCACATCACGAGTTTCTTGCACTAATGAGGCATTTTCGGCAGAAAATTGTTCTAAAGCCCGTGTGATTTTTTCTGTCGGTTCATTGTTTTCACACGCAACCGTTTTAAGTACATCCAAAGTCTTAGTCAATGCAGAAGTGTCTGTCGAGGTAGGTAAGATCGTTCGCTGACGTTCAAACATTTGCTGGTAGTCTGCAAACTGTTTCTGATATTGAGTATGCAATGTAGCATCTTGCAAAACACAATATTGACGATAGCTCCGTTCCATTTCTAAGGCGAGGCTACTCATCACTTCACTACGCCGTGCGTCAAGCAACGTGGTTTTATTGATATTGGCAGCTTGGTTACTCAGTTGCTCTAGGCTTTGATATGCCTGATAGGCTAATACTAATAAAGGAAGTAATACAAGCCAGAAAGCCATCACAACTAGTTGACGCAAGGAGCGAGGGAAAAAACGCCATTTACTCAATACATTCATCTCATACCCATTAAACGTATTGCAATGGTAGCAGAACTCCCTGTAATGCGAAAAGCACAATCCAAATTCTGTGTCCCATAGCGTTAAAATCAGACTAAGTGTAACAATCAAAAAGCAATGAACGTGCCAAGTTAATTGGTAAAAAATGATAATTTTCAGATAGGTATGTTCATCGCTCCGGATGTTCCTTTTTCGCATAAACGAAAGCATAAAAGAATCGATAGGTCTTACTAAATGAATTCTTTCGTCTTTTCTTTAGTTTTTTCTTTAAAAATAAAACACTCAGCTATGCTCTAAATAATTCGGATTGCAGCTAGGCGCCAAGTGAAGATATCTCTAGGAGCATACAAAAGTATGTGACTAGAGTGGCTGAACGCAGGTAACAACGCTGCGGTTCGAAGTATGACGGGCATAGGGCGGCAAGAGAGGAATCTCTATGAAACATACAATAGCATGTGACTAGAGTAGCTGAACGCAGGTAACAACGCTGCGGTTCGAAGTATGACGGGCATAGGGCGGCAAGAGAAGATATCTCTATGAAACATACAAAAGTATGTGACTAGAGTAGCTGAACGCAGGTAACAACGCTGCGGTTCGAAGTATGACGAGCATAAAACAGGAAGGCGGGATGAAGTATTGACCTTCACCCCGCCAGCGATAACAACTTCTATAATGCTTTTTATATGATTATGTCTTTACATTAAAGATAATCATATAGGTGGTGCCTCACTCCACGTGTCGCCCTGTGTTTGATAAGGCCCGAAGGCGAATATCTATGCTGTTGGACGGTAGGCACCTTACTTTGGCGTCATTCTTGGTTTATGTGGTATGTACCCAACTAATTTTGGACCTACATAAGAAGTTGAATGAGCAACTGAATGTTATTATGCACAAGTCGTGCCAACTTTTCAAGAAATTTTATATCTACATGATTAAAAACAAAATTTATTTTTAATCCCACTTTAGCTACTTTTTAATACACCGTACCCGCTTACTGTTTTTTCTTAAGTGTCGCTAATTTATGACACCCGATTAGCTCATTTTCAAATACCTTAAATATCAATAAGATAAATGTCGCCTTTTGGAGACACGGCTATAGTGTGTTTGTCTCTTATTTAAGACACTGTCGTTTAATCACACATTAAATATACACTTAATATAAATTAAATTAGAATAATTAATGATTTACCGTAAGGCACTAATTAAGATAGAGAGCAAGACAACAATATATAACTGATATATTTGACTTTGGTTAAATCCATCTATAATAAAAACAGCAGAGATACTTTACCAATCATTATATTTTATTGTTACTTTCTCGTTTAAGGTGTATTTATGAATAAAATGCCCTCATTACCTATGCAGGATCTTCAACCAGCTTTACATATTTTAGAGCAATCTATTGGCTATTTATACCAAGCTGCACTACGTGCCGCGGTGAAACTGCGTATTGCAGAAGCATTACAATCAGGTTCAAAAACAGCTGAAGAACTCGCCAAAGAAACGGGAGCAAATCCCCGAGAACTCACTCGATTATTACGATTATTAGCCACTAAAGATATTTTTAAGCTAACCCCTGATAACAAATTTGACCTCACACCCGCCGCACAATATTTATCTGAAAAGAATACGTTTTCATTACGGCAAGCGGTATTGATGTTTACTGACCCTTCGTTCTGGTTACCCGCAGGCGAGTTACACCGCAGCGCGTTTGAGCCCCATTTGTTTAACAGCATGTTTGGAATGAGTTTTTATGAATATTGGGATGAACGAATTACTGATAGTGATAATTTCCACGAAGGCATTTCGTCTGTAAGTAAATTAGAAAATGCATTTGTCGTAGAAAGTTATAGTTTCCCAGATAACGCTCTCGTTGCAGACATTGGCGGCGGCTGTGGTGGGTTACTTTTAGAGGTTATGAAAGCAAATTTAACATTAAAAGGTATATTATTTGATAAAGCCCAAGTATTAGAAAAACATATTTTTAATCAACTAGATGACCCCACACGTTGGAGCATCCAAGCTGGCTCATTTCTTGAAGCCTGCCCTGAAGCTGATATTTATTTACTCAAGTATATTACTCATAATTGGTCAGATACTGTTGCAATAAAGATACTTAAAACAATTAGAAAGTCGATGAGTCCTAACTCTAAGTTACTAATCATTGAAAATATTGTTACCAACGACAATCACCCCCACTTCAGTAAAAATATGGATTTAGTACAGATGGTTTTATTTGATGAAGGCCATGAACGCACAGAAACTGAGTTCAATTCACTGCTAAATCAAGCAAACTTACAATTAAAACAAATTATTTCAACACAATGTCATATTTCCATTATTGAAGCATACCCCATTTAACGTCCGCTATCCTGCTTTATACAATCAAAGCACTAAAGCAGGATAATGAAAGAAAATACCTGATGAATATCAGAATTTTAAATTATGTTAGTAGCTTATCCCTGTTCGTCTTGCTATAAGATTTCCCACACCCTACTCATCAAATTGATAAAAAATATGATAAAAATCGCGTTAGTTGATGACCATATCGTTGTGCGTTCTGGCTTCGCACAACTATTAACACTTGAACCTGATATTTCGGTTATCGGGCAATATGCTAATGCTCAAGAAGCTTGGCCTAATTTGCTTAATTTAGATATTGATGTTGCCATCATGGATATTTCGATGCCAGATGAGAACGGCCTGCAACTTTTATCACGGTTGCGCCAAAAAAAGCCGGATTTTCGCACCATTATCTTGAGTATTTATGATACCCCCGCTTTTGTGCAAAGTGCTTTAGATGCTGGAGCCAGTGCGTATTTAACTAAACGCTGTGGCCCTGAAGAATTAGTGCAAGCGGTTCGCTCAGTACACCAAGGAGGCTGCTACCTATGCGCCGATGCCATGAGAGCGTTACGCCACTCACCCCAACAGCAGCAAAGTCTACAAGAACTCACGCCTCGGGAACGGGAAGTGTTTGATTTATTAGTTGCTGGCTTGAGTGTAAAAGTGATCGCAGAGCAACTTGAATTAAGCCATAAAACTGTGCATGTGCATCGTGCAAATATATTAGGCAAATTACAATGCGAAAATACCATCGACCTTGTTCATTACGCGTTAGAACATAACCTAATATCAAGGTAATTTAGGTATGAATAAAAGCTTGCGTTTAACACTGCAATCCATCTTTCTATTTTTTACCTATTCTCTGTTATGGATTGGGTTGTGGATCATCGGCTTTTATTTAAGTCAAAACAGTTTTCAAGCAACTTTATTTCTTCCACAAGGCTTGCGTCTAGCATTGATGATTATCCTGTGGCGACGTTACTGGCCAACACTAATACTCAGTGAAGGGATATTAAATTTTTGGTTATCATCAGAGCAATTGCTCTTCCAACCTGTTTTACTGTTATCGCCATTATTGAGTCTCGGTGTTGCCTTCGTCATTCAAAACATTTGGTGGCGCTATACGTTATATTGGCAACGATTACTATTATTGCTCGCAGGTGTCGCCGCAAATAGTGTATTACATGCTTTATTATTCAGTGGGTTATCATCTTATTCCATTAGCCAATTATTCCTAACAACATTCACAGGAGGAATACTACTTTCTCCTTTTGTTTACCTTATTTATGAATATCTCCACGAGCAGCACTACCAAATGCTCCTTGATTATGGAACGCCAGATAAACAATTACGAACATCCTTAATTGTTTGGTGTTTTCTATTTTGTGTCGTTGGGCTGAGTGCCCAAGTCTTTTTTGCCCCCGAAATTGAGCGGTTAATTGTCCTACTCGTCTTTATTCCTAATGTTTTTATGGCCTATCGCTATGGTTGGCAGGGTGGCGTACTTTCTGCGTTATTAGGCAGTTTAATTATTACTTTTGCACGACAGTTTCACGGTGCCTTTGTTGATTTAGAAGAGCTAGAAATGTTTCTCAGTTCCCAAGCCTTAATTGGCATTGGGCTTGGGATAGCAATTAGCCGACAAAAACAACTGGCGAGTAACCTACAACGCTATCGACAACGCTTAGAGCAAGAGCTAAAAGCGCGACGCGACTTAATGTTACAACTCGTTCATACCGAGGAAGATATCAAAAAAGCGATTGCTCGCGAGTTGCATGATGAAATTGGGCAAAATATTACTGCCATCCAAATTCAGTCAATGCTAGTGAAAAAAACAGCGTCTGACGACATCAGCCACCAAGCAGCAAGTCAAATAAATGAACTAGCTCAGCAAATTCACCAATCTACGCGGCAATTATTGCGCCAATTGCGGCCTCCCGTATTGGATGAAATGTCCCTTGAAAATGCACTTAAGCACTTAATTACTGAATTTTCTTTTCCACAGAATAATATTCAATGTCACTTTCATTATGGCTTACAAGAAACGCCGATCAATGAAACGGTTTTATTTACACTTTATCGCCTCGTCCAAGAATTACTTAACAATATCAGTAAACATGCAAAAGCCACACAAATTCACATATCTCTTAAGCAAATAGGTGACTCGATCCAGCTAGTTGTTGATGATAATGGTGTTGGCATTCCATTTAGCAAACGCACGAGTGGCTTTGGTTTGCGCGGTATTGAGGAGCGAGTTCGTGCCTTAGGTGGTGACTGGACATTGACCACACAAAACGGAACACAAATAAGTGTTAACTTGCCCACATTTTGAGATAAAACATCGCAAAACTAGGAATAATTCCTAGCCCCCTAATACCTTCTCTCATCCTTTTTGTTAAAAACTTGATTACATTTTGCCTAACAAGAGAAACCGCCCTATGACAGGTAAAGACACCTTGAGTCTGGATAACACGTATCGTTTTTGGCGTCGCCGCTTAATGCTATCAATGATTATTGGTTATGCCACTTTTTACCTTACGCGAAAGAGTTTTAACTTCGTGATGCCTGTCATGCAAAACGAGCTGTTTCTCGATAAAAGCGATATTGGCTGGATAGCGACTGCATTTTATTTAACCTACGGTATTTCTAAGTTTTTATCGGGAATTTTCCACGATATCACCGGATACCGTTGGTTTATGGGTGTCGGCTTAGTGATGACAGGGCTACTAAATATTATTTTTGCCTATTGCTTATCGTTTCCGGCGTTATTAATCGTGTGGACACTAAATGGCTTTTTTCAAGGCTGGGGCTGGCCACCTTGCGCACGCATTCTAACGCACTGGTATTCACGCAATGAACGTGGGTTTTGGTGGGGGCTGTGGAATATTTCCATCAACCTAGGGGGAATGTTACTGCCTCTGCTAACGGCATTATTGGCAACCCAGTACAGCTGGCAAATGGCATTAATTGTCCCTGGCGTTATTGGAGTCATCATTGGGTTATGGCTGTGCCGCCAATTACGTGGCACACCACAAGAAGAACAGCTTCCAAGCGTGGGGCAATGGCGACAAGATGTGTTGGAGTTACGCCAAGAGCGTTTGTCCCCTCCCATGCCAATGTTAACGATTTTAAAAGATGCCATTATTTTTAACCGTATGATTTGGTTACTGGGTTTCTCCTATATTTTGGTTTATCTCATTCGCATGGCGATAAACGATTGGGGGAATTTATGGTTAACAGAGAAACATGGCACTAATTTACTCAGTGCAAATGCAACATTATCGTTATTTGAATTGGGGGGATTATTAGGTGCTCTCTGCTCTGGCTGGGGCTCTGATATCCTATTTCGCGGCCAACGAGCGCCAATGATCCTACTGTTTTCTTTGGGGCTTTGTGTCTCAGTTAGCGCCTTATGGTTAACACCAATTCATCACTACGCTTTATTGGCTGTATGTTTCTTTGCTATCGGATTTTTTGTGTTTGGACCGCAAATGTTAATCGGCTTAGCTGCAACAGAATATTGTCATAAAAAAGCAGCTGGGGCGGTAACGGGCTATCTTGGATTGTACGCCTATTTAGGGGCGGCAATTGCGGGATGGCCACTCTCTCAAGTCATTGCACATTATGGTTGGTCAGGGATGTTTTCTTTACTGGCTAGTGCTGCGGCTTTGATGGGATTACTGCTAATGCCTCTATTGATTGCCAATGTCAGCAAGCGAGAGCATTTAGCAGGCACTGTTTCACCCTCTGATAATAAAACCTGAATAAAGGACTGAAAATGAAACTGAAAACTCTCTCTACGCTCATCGCTGCTGGTTTATCGCTAGCGGCTATTTCTACCACTGCAAATGCTGCGGGCCGTTTGGTTGTTTACTGTAGCGCCACTAACGCCATGTGTGAAACTGAAACGCAAGCTTTTGCGAAAAAATACGATGTCAAAACCACCTTTGTACGTAACGGTTCTGGTAGTACTTTAGCAAAAATTGAGGCTGAAAAACGTAACCCACAAGCTGACGTGTGGTATGGCGGTACATTAGACCCTCATTCACAAGCAGGAGAAATGGATTTACTTGAGCCATACAAGTCGCCAAATCTGTCTGAAATTATGCCGCAGTTCCAAGACCCAGCAAAACGTAAAGGTAATTATTCTTCCGCAGTTTACATCGGTATTTTAGGCTTCGGTGTCAATAAAGACCGCTTAAAAGAAAAAGGTTTGCCGATCCCAACTTGCTGGAAAGATTTAACAAAACCTGAGTATAAAGGCGAAATTCAAATCGCAGACCCACAAAGTTCAGGAACTGCTTATACTGCATTAGCCACTTTCGACCAATTATGGGGAAATGAGCAAGCCTTTGATTATCTAAAAAAATTAAATGCTAACATATCACAATATACCAAGTCAGGTATTGCTCCAGCACGTAATGCGGCTCGTGGTGAGTCGGCAATTGGTATTGGCTTCTTGCATGATTATTCATTAGAAGTGGAAAACGGTGCGCCGTTAGAACTCATCGCCCCTTGTGAAGGAACAGGCTATGAAATCGGCGGGATCAGTATCCTGAAAAACGCGCGTAATATGGACAACGCCAAATTATTCGTTGATTTCGTCTTATCGAAAGAAGCTCAAGAGCTGAGCTGGAAAGAAGGGAAATCTTACCAAATCTTAACCAACACAACGGCAGAATCCTCGCCTATTTCATTAAAACTCAATGATTTGAACCTAATTAATTACGATATGGATAAATACGGTGATGCTGACGTCCGTAAAAACCTTATCAATAAATGGGTTACTGAAGTCAAAATGAGCAAATAGCATTAAGTGCGGCGTTAACTCGCCGCACTGAGCACTTACTTAACTAAAATAAAAAATTAATTTAATTAAGCTTCGAGTTATGAGCGTTGTCACTAGGCGGCAAGTGACGTTATCCCTAGGAGCATACATAAGTATGTGACTAGGGTAACGGAGTGAAGCCAGCACCGTGACAGCGCAAAATATGACGAGCTTAGGGGGAACTATGTCTCAAACCCTAACCTTATCGACCCCAACCAAAAAGGATAGCATATTCTTTTGGTTGCTGATTGCATGGCTAGGTTTCGCGTTACTACCTTCTTGGAGCCTAGACTATGGCGTACTTGATTCAACACAAGACGAGATCATAGCGGCTTACGGTTGGAGTAGCCTAAACATTAGTTGGCTTTGGTATTTATTACCTTCTATTTTATTTATTCGCCCGTTAACACCAGCGGATCGTTATCATAAAACACGGCATTACGTCGATATTGGCGTGGCTGTTATCACCGCCGCCGTGGTGATCTTAACCTCCTACTTTGAAGGAAAAGGGTTAGGTTACTCAGCTATTGTGCTATTTATCGCCTTGGGAATGGTGATGACATTGGCGTTAACCCGCCTTGAGTGGCTCGGTGGAGACCAGTTTGTTATTGGCTCACTGATCACCGTTGTTGCTTTAATAACCCTGTTTATTGTGTTCCCAAGTGTCGCTATTTTTATCCCGATGTTTACTGATGGAAACGGAGACTTTGCGCCATTCGCCTTTGTGGCAATTTTGACACAATCGCATATTGTTCAAGTTATTATTAACTCTGTATTTTTATCGTTAGCAGTAGGGGCTGGCTGTACTTTCTTTGGTTTAATTTTAGCCATTTATACGACGCGTATTGCTAAACGATCCGCCATCATTGGCCGTGTTTTTTCTATTTTGCCTATCGTCACTCCCCCATTTGTCGTCGGTCTAGGGGTCACATTGATGATGGGGCGTTCAGGGTATATTACCGAATTCCTTGCTACCTATATGGGCCTTGAAAATACCAACTGGCTATATGGCTTTACGGGAATTTGGTTAGCGCAAGTGCTAGCATTCACCCCGATGTCATTCATGATTTTAGATGGTGCGATTAAAACCATTCACCCATCTTTAGAAGAAGCATCTTATACATTGCGTGCCAACCGTTACCAAACTTTCTTTAATGTATTTATGCCATTACTGAAACCTGCTTTGGCAAACGCATTTTTAATCGTCATAGTGCAATCATTGGCTGACTTTAGTAACCCATTAGTTTTAGGTGGCAACTTCGACGTACTCGCGACGCAAATTTACTTCTATATCACTGGGTCGCAGTTAGATTATCAAGCCGCCAGTACCTTGGGTGCGTCACTACTAGTGTTCTCACTATTAGTATTCTGCGTTCAGTATATGTGGATAGGCAAACGCTCCTATGTCACTGTGTCAGGGAAATCTTACCGTGGTGATGTTCAACCATTACCGACATCGTTAATTGCCACTGTAACGACCTTCTTAGCTATTTGGGTTGCATTTAACATATTGTTATACGGTAGTATTTTCTACGGTAGCTTTACCGTGAACTGGGGTGTTGATTACACATTAACCTTAGATAATTTTATTAAATTATTTGGTCAGGGTATGAGCGATGGTGCATGGCCGTCATTGTTAGATACGCTTCTGTATGCAGGTATTGCGGCACCTATTACCGCGATCCTTGGTTTACTAATTGCCTATATCGTAGTTCGCCAAGACTTCCGTGGTAAAAAGACCATCGAATTCACGACGATGTTGTGTTTTGCGGTTCCAGGTACCGTGGCAGGTGTGTCATACATTTTAGCCTTTAACGACTCACCGTTTTATTTAACGGGAACGGCTGCCATCGTCATTATTTCAATGACCATGCGTAACGTCCCTGTGGGTATCCGTGCTGGTATTGCAGGTTTAGGGCAAATTGATAAATCATTGGATGAAGCGTCACTCAGCTTACGAGCGGGTTCAATGCGTACCATCTTCTTTATCCTGTTACCCTTGTTGCGCCCAGCCATTTTATCGGCGCTGATTTATAGCTTTGTCCGTGCGATCACCACTGTCAGTGCGATTGTATTCTTGGTTACTCCAGATACTCGCGTCGCAACGGCTTATATTTTGAACCGTGTTGAAGACGGTGAATATGGCGTTGCCATTGCCTATGGCTCAATCCTGATTGTCGTAATGTTGGCAATTATTTTCTTATTTGACTATTTGATTGGCGAAGCCCGTGTTTCACGTTCCAAAGCCAAAAATGCACAGTAATCATGGAGTAACTGACATGACACAACATCATTTTGTTGAACTAAAAAATGTGACTAAACGCTTTGGCAACAATACCGTCATCGATGATTTAAGTCTTTCAATTCCGCAAGGTAGCATGGTGACCCTACTCGGCCCATCAGGCTGCGGTAAAACCACCGTATTGCGTTTAGTGGCTGGCTTAGAAAAACCGACTGAAGGCCGTATGTTTATTGACGGTGAAGATGTGACAGACCGTTCCATTCAACAACGCGATATCTGTATGGTTTTCCAATCTTACGCCCTGTTCCCGCATATGTCCTTGGGGGACAACGTGGGTTATGGCTTAAAAATGTTAGGATTACCCAAAGCCGAAATAAAAAAACGAGTTGACGAGGCATTAGAATTAGTTGATTTAGCTGGTTTTGCTGACCGCTTTGTCGACCAAATTTCTGGGGGACAACAGCAACGAGTTGCCTTAGCTCGCGCATTGATCCTTAAGCCAAAAGTGCTGTTATTCGATGAGCCATTAAGTAACTTGGATGCAAATTTACGTCGTAGCATGCGTGAAAAAATCCGTGAGTTACAGCAGCAGTTTAATATCACCTCTTTGTATGTTACCCATGACCAAAGCGAGGCCTTTGCGGTTTCGGATATGGTGTTGGTCATGAATAAAGGGAAAATCATGCAACTCGGCTCACCGCAAGAGCTCTACCGCCAGCCAGCCTCAAAATTTATGGCGAGCTTTATGGGGGATGCCAATATTTTCCCTGCGACACTCAGTGCGGATTCCGTGGATATTTTCAATTATCGCTTACCACGCCCAGAACAGTTTGTTACTGATAAAACCGCGGTAACTGTGGGGGTTCGTCCTGAAGCTATCACGCTGAGTTTACAAGGTGAAGACAGCCAACGCTGTACAGTGACTCATGTTGCTTATATGGGGCCTCAATATGAAGTCACTGTTGATTGGCATGGTCAATCAATGTTACTGCAAATTAATGCCACTCAATTACAACCTTCTGTCGGGGAAAACCTCTATTTGCAGATCCACCCATACGGCATGTTTATTCTTGAGTAATATCCCACTCTTTGAATAATACAAAATGTCATTAGGTAACAAGGGAAACTTAGCATTGTGAATAGCACATTCTCCCTTCACCCATAAGGGCGGAGGGGGAATGTGCCCCATAAGAAAATAATCACTAAAAGCATATTATCGGTGACTTCAATATCAATTTTTATTTTTTTCTGAAAGTACAATTAACATACTTAACAAAATAAATAACATACCGATTATCATCGAAATTGTCATTGTCTCATCTAAAAGATAGGATGAAATCATCACACTAATGATTGGTGAAATAAGAATTGAGTATGATGAAAGCTTTGCGCCACCATACTCTATCATATAATACCAAAGAACATAAACAATCACGCCATTAGCTATCCCCATATAGATAATTGGTATATATACACTCATAAAAAATTCAGAATGTATATTACTCAATATGTTTAAATCAACATTTAAACATGGAATTAATAAAATAAAAAAACAAATGATACTATATTTTGATAAAATACTTTTGAAGTTAGGTTTATTTTCATGGTAATTTTTTCAGATAAAATAGTTCCTAGTGCCCACATAAATGCACTTAATAAAATTATCATTTCACCAATACTTATACCAACTGGTGATATAAAGATAAAAATACCACTAATGCATAACAAAGATACAAATACTGACCGAGTTTCAATATGTTTATTTATTACACCCAATACAACTGTTGCCATTACTGGCATTGTATAAACAAGTACAGATGCCTTTACCGCTTCTGTATACTTTAACGCCAAACTATTTAATATAGGAACTAAAAAAACATTTAAAAAACCAAGTGGGATACTGTTTACAAACTCTCGAAAATTAAACCGACACCGACTAAAAAAGAAAAAAACAAAGCACAAAAAAATAACTGAAATAATTAGGGAGTAGATTCTAAAAGCCCAAACACCTACTTGGTCAATCGCTAGTTTTGATATAGGAAATGCACTCCCCCATATGAATGATATTAAAATAGCACAAAAAAGTACTTTAATTTGCTTCATTATACCTCACAACTAATGCCATTCTTTTACTTGTTCTATTAGATGTCACTGTGGAAACGAAATGTGGGATTTTTCTTTTTTTTGTATCAAAAATTAAAATATTTAAATATGACGGGATAAAAGTATCTAAAATTGTCTTTTTATCCTTATCTAAAATCATCGTTAATCCTCCATAATTTGCTTCCCATTCCTTTGTTAGGTTAATTACAATACCTATCCCATCATCGGAGTCACAATGTGTAGTTAGAAAATCATCTTTATCAAACTTGCTTAAGTACATGTTTGATATAATATTTACTTTACTTCCTGTTAGGTTTTCTAAAAAGTTTTTAAATTTAACATCATTAACAACTGAAATTAAATCAGCAAAAATTATTTTTATTGAATCAGATAAGTTATCTACATTGATAACACTAACATTAGAAAATATTAAATTAAGACAGTCAACGTCAGTAGATTAATAAAAAATAATGCCACATAGATAATAAATATATTGGCAATACATATTATTTGAATATATATATTTTTTAAATAAAATAAAAAAACAGCGTCTAAGTTTCCTTAAACGCTGCTTTTAATAGCAGGATTAATTATAAAAACGCTTTATATGGCAATTCAGGTTCATTTTTGAAAATATCACTAAAGCCACGGAAATGTTGATAATGCATGCGGTCTTTATCTGTTGGATAAGTATATTTCCCACCCACTTGCCAGAAGAACGGGGCAAATTTATATTGCAAACGCTCTTTTTTCATATTCCACAAGACTTCAATTTCCCGCGGATCATTTTGGAAGTTAGCCCAAATATCATGGTGGAATGGAATAACCCGCTCGCAATCTAATGACTCTGCCGCACGTAAAATATCGGATGACGTCATTTTATCGGTCACACCACGTGGGTTCTCTCCATAGGAAAGCAATGCCACATCAATCTGATAACGGTTACCGTGAGCCGCATAATAGTTTGAATAATGTGAATCGCCTGAATGATAAATAGAGCCACCTGTTGTTTCAATCAGGTAATTCACTGCACGTGAATCCATACCATCTAAAATTTGCTTATCATAAGAAGAAACACCCTGTGGCAATGTCACTAGTGCCGTGCGGTCAAATGAGTCTAACACACGGATTTTCATATCCCCCACTTCCAGTACATCACCGACTTTGGCAACAACGCAACGTTCGGTTGGTACTCCCCATTTTATCCATAAATCCACACAAGCTTGAGGGCCAATAAATTTAACGTGGTCACCACAGTTTTGCATTACCGCAGCAGCGACATTGACATCGATATGGTCAGCATGGTCATGAGAGGCTAAAATCGCATCAACTTCTTTAATTGCAAACGGATCTAAAGGGAAAATCGCAGTACGTAAGTTTGGTTGTAGCGCTTCAACACCGCCCATACGCATCATTTGGTGTTGCTTATTCATGAGTGGATTTTTTTGCGTTTTTTTCCCTGTTCCACACCAAAAATCGATACAAACATTGGTATTTCCCTCACTCTTTAACCAAATACCTGTGCACCCCAGCCACCACATTGAAAAGGTATTGGGTTCAACAACCGTTTTTTCAATTTCTTCATTTAGCCACGTTCCCCACTCAGGAAACGTACTTAAAATCCAAGATTCACGTGTGATTTCATTTACTTTGCTCATAGTAACAATACCTTTTCTAGAATTTTAGATGTAGGGAGCCTGATGCCTTAATCGAGAAATTAAGGCATGGCAGCTGAATTTGTCTATATTAAAAAATCAGGTATTCGACGGAATTAAACCAGTATCACTCGCGTGCCCTGCTCGGCAATCGCTTTGATAACCTCAGCATTGGCATTTCTTCCAGTGATAAGAACATCTATCTTATTAGCTGGGCAAAATAACATTCCCGTTCGATGACCCACTTTGGAACTGTCTACAACAACGACTAATTTATCAATTTGGTCAAGCATTTGCTGCTCTGCTACCGCAGTTAACATATCCGCTTTGTATAAGCCAGCTTCCGTTAATCCTTTACCTGAAGTAAACATCCAGTTACCGGCATAGCCCATTAACGTGTTCAAAGCAGGATTCAAAAAAATGTTTTGTGCTTTGTTATACTGCCCACCGATTAAAATGACGTCATCATGGTCTTGGTCAATCAAATAACTCGCTAATGGAAAATAATTCGTCACAATTTGCACGTTTTTACCGCACAACTGCTGCCCTAACATAAACGCGGTTGAACCACAGTTAATTACAGCGCTTTCTCCCGGAAGACAAAGTTCTGCCGCTTTAATTGCGATTTCAGACTTTTCTTCATAGTGCTCAGTACTATTGATGTTTAACGGTGTCCACTTACGCTTTTTATTTTCAATACGTTCTGCACCATTACGGACTTTTCGCAATTTACCTTGCCCATCTAACTTTGAAATATCACGACGAGCAGTTGCAGGAGACACACTAAATTGTTCGGTTATATGAGAAACATTGATCACTCGATGCGTTTCCAATAACGACAATATTTCATTGTGTCTTTGCACTTCATTCATAATCATCGCCTTATTAGTTAATAATCACGACCATGATGACATATGACTCAAAATGATTACTAGTGATTAGTTTTGATTCTATTTATCTCATCTAATATTGTCAACCTTTGCTTATGCAAAAAAACAATATTTGATTCAAGTAAAAATATCACATTGATACATATGGATATTTTAAATATTACGTGATCAAGTCGCCATTTATTTATTTTTTTACTGGTAAAAAAACAGACAAATGCAAACAATCATAAAAGAGCAATTCGTGATTACATATGATCACATTTGATTTTTGCGGGATTGTTTAACCCCTTTAAATGATTATATCGCAATAACACCAGATACGATCAATATGAATCATCTCTGACCCAGATAAATTACAAATACAATTTGATTAGAGGTAAAAATATGGATTTTTTATACGACGCTTTCTATATTTTTTACAGCCAAGTAATGACAAAAGCGCCTCTATTATTAGGCTTAGTCACATTTATTGGTTATTGGCTATTAAAGCGCGATGGCACGACAATCCTCAAAGGGACAATCAAAACGATTGTTGGTTTTATGCTAGTTGGCGTTGGAGCCAGTACTTTAGTTTCCAGTTTTAAACCCGTAATAGAAAAAATGTCTGAATACCATGGACTTACGGGCTCAGTTATTGATCCATATACGTCAATGATGGCGACAATGGAAGCCATGGGTGATAACTATTCTTGGGTGGGCTATACCGTTTTATTAGCTCTCGCAATTAATATTGTTTTAGTCCTTTTTCGCCGCGTCACGGGTATTCGTACCATTATGTTGACAGGGCATATTATGTTTCAACAAGCAGGCCTAATCGCTGTTTTCTATTTTGTGCTCGGCTCAAGCATGTGGGAAACCATTTTGTATTCTGCGGTATTAATGGCGCTGTATTGGGGAATTTCTTCCAATATTATGTTTAAGCCAACGCAAGAAGTCACTGGCGGTGCCGGTTTTTCTATCGGCCACCAGCAGCAGTTTGCCTCATGGATAGCAACCAAAGTTTCCCCGAAATTGGGGGATAGAAAAGACAGTGTTGATAATTTAAAACTGCCCAAATGGCTGCATATCTTCCATGACAGTATTTCCGCTACTGCCATTGTGATGACCTTATTCTTTGGTGTGATCTTAATTTCCTTTGGTATACCTAATCTGCAAACCATGGCAGGGACCACCCACTGGACCATTTATATTATTGAAACAGGTTTAAAATTTGCCGTTGCTATCCAAATCATTGTTACGGGTGTGCGAATGTTTGTTGCTGAGCTTTCTGAGGCCTTTAAAGGGATCTCCGAACGTGTCATTCCCAACGCTGTGCTCGCTATCGATTGTGCGGCAATCTACGCTTTCTCACCTAATGCGATGGTGTTTGGCTTTATGTGGGGGGCAATTGGGCAATTTGTTGCCGTTCTGGGTATGTTGGCATTTAACTCGCCAATTATGATTATTCCTGGTTTTATCCCAATGTTTTTCTCCAACGCCACTATTGGTATCTTTGCAAACCATTTTGGCGGCTGGAAAGCGGTTATGAAAGTCTGTTTTGTCATGGGCGTTATCGAGATATTAGGTTCCGCTTGGGCCATTGATCTTATCAATCGACAAGGTACTGAATTTAGCGGTTGGATGGGAATGGCCGACTGGGCATTAGCTTTCCCTGTCATTATGCAAGGTTTGTCTTTCTCTAAAATGTTCTTCTTTGTGGTTGTCGCCCTCTCCTTTGTCTATATGTACTTTGCCGCAAAAAAATTACGCGCTGAAGAAGACGCACAAAGTCCAACCAAAACTGAAATTCAGATCAATGAGAAAGCTGAAGCAGCCCCACTTGAAAATAGCGGCGCTAAACCTGTACGTATCTTAGCAGTTTGCGGTAATGGACAAGGCTCGTCAATGATGATGAAAATGAAAATTGGCCAGTATCTTGAGAAAAAAGGGATCCCACACATCATGGACTCCTGCGCCGTATCTGACTATAAATCAAAATTAACAGCCACTGATATTATCGTTTCCTCTAAGCATTTAAGCTCAGAAATGGACCCCGGTGATGGGAAATTTGTGCTTGGCGTACAAAATATGCTCAACCCTAACTCATTTGGTGATGAACTACTCGATATCATACATACTAATTTTATCGGAAATAAATAGCCTAAGTCATAGGAATAGATATCGCTCATAACGGTATCTACTCCCTTAACGTTGAAAAATAGGAAGGCAATGATGGGATTTAAACAATCACTAATCGACAATAATTCGATACAGCTAAAAGCATCCGCTGATAACTGGCGTGATGCTATTAAGATAGGTACAGACCTGCTCATCGCTTCGGGGGCGATAAAACCCAGTTATCATGAGGCAATCATCAGCAGCGTCGAAAAACTTGGGCCTTATATTTGTATCGCGCCTAATTTGGCCCTTCCCCATGCAAGACCTGAAGATGGTGTACTAAAAACAGCCTTTGCTTTAGTCACTCTAGACAAACCCATTATTTTTGATGGCGAGGATGAACCCGTTGATGTGCTGATCACCTTAGCGGGTAGCTCATCAGATGAACATATGGAAGGCTTGATGGAAGTGACTCGCGTTCTCGATGATGAAAACAGTGAAACCGGTGTCGATCTTGATAAATTACGTCGCTGCCGCACCATTGATGATGTTTATCAGGTTATTGACCAAGCATTATGCTAATTTAATGATAATAAAAAAGAATCATTAATTAGCAATAGAGGTAATCAACTATGTATAACGTATTAGCGCTTGATTTAGATGGCACAGTTTTAACTCAAGAACACACTATCCACCCAGCCGTCAAACAAGCCATTCACAAAGCAGCAAAACAATGCCATGTCATGATAGTCACGGGTCGCCATCATACCGCAGCTCGCCCCTATTATGATGAGCTTGGTTTAACCACGCCAATTATTTGTTGCAATGGTACTTATATTTATGATTACCAAAATGAAAAAGTTCTCACACACAATGCTCTCACCAAAGAGAACGCGCTCACTTTTATTGAACTGGCGCAACAGGACAAACTGAAAATGGTGATGTATATCACCGATGCCATGGTGTATTCAAAAATCGATCCCATCGATTACATGAGCGCGATGGAGCAATGGGCTAACAACCCAACCATGGCCCATCCGCCAAAAATTTATCGCATTGATTCATTTGAAGAACAAGTCCAGCACGCTGACTATATTTGGAAATTTGTCGTCGAAGGTGAACCGGCTACGTTAGAGCGCTTCTTAAACTCACCTTGGATAAAACAAACTTTTAATGCAGAAAAATCATGGTCAAACCGTTTCGATTTTGCTGCGAAAGGCAATAACAAAGGCACGCGTTTAGCTGAGTATCTTCATTCTCTGGGTTATGACTCGAAGCAAGTTATTGCTGTTGGTGATAATCACAACGATATCTCCATGATTAAGCTAGCAGGCTTAGGAGTTGCAATGAAAAATGCTGATGACACCGTGAAGTCCCATGCGGATTTCGTTTGTGCTACCGATAACAATGGTGATGGCCTTGCGCGTCTCATACATGAAAATATTTTAGGACAATCACAATGACAAAGCCTTTGATCCAAATAGCTCTAGACCAAACCAACTTACCGGCTGCACTCGAAGTGGCTGAAAATGTACACACTTTCGTTGATATTATTGAAGTGGGCACAATCTTAGCTTTTGCAGAAGGTATGAATGCGGTCGCGACTTTACGTCAAAAATATCCCAACCACATTCTAGTTTGCGATATGAAAACCACGGATGGTGGAGCCATTTTATCGAAAATGGCATTTGAAGCGGGAGCAGATTGGATCACAGTATCAGCGGCGGCACATATTGCCACTATTGCTGCCTGTAAAAAAGTTGCCGATGAGTTTAATCGTGAAATCCAAATTGAAATCTATGGTAATTGGACTTTTGACGATGCTAAAAATTGGGTTGAACTTGGCATTTCGCAAGCTATTTACCATCGTTCCCGTGATGCAGAACTCGCTGGTATTGGCTGGAGCAATGAAGATATCGAAAAAATGCGCAAACTGTCTGATTTAGGACTAGAACTCTCAATTACAGGCGGGATAATTCCAGAAGACCTGCATTTATTTAATGGTATCAATGCAAAAGCCTTTATTGCTGGCCGTGCGTTAGTGGGTGAAAAAGGCCAAAAAACGGCGGAAGCACTAAGGGAACAAATTGACCGTTTTTGGAAATAGTAATTAGGAATAATTCTGACTCAAAAACCGACCTTTCCGTTTAAAACTCACTCGATTAAAATTCAGGCCAGCAAAATAGCTGGCCTTTTCAACAATCTATCAAACTTGTGATTTATTAACCTAATTGCTTACGTGCGTTACGGAAAATGCGCATCCACGGGCTATCTTCTCCCCAATTTTCAGGGTGCCATGAATTGCTCACCGTACGGAAAACACGCTCAGGGTGCGGCATCATGATCGTTGCTCGGCCATCTGTCGAGGTCACCGACGTAATACCATTAACTGACCCATTCGGGTTAGCTGGATATTGCTCGGTTACCTGACCGTAGTTATTCACGAAGCGCATTGCCACCAGCCCATTATCTTCTAATTGCTGTAAATGTGCGGCTGCACGGGTTTCCACTTGCCCTTCCCCATGAGAAACCGCTATCGGCATACGAGAACCTGTCATATCTTGCAGTAACAGTGATGGGCTTTTTGCTATTTCAACTAAGCTAAAGCGTGCTTCAAAACGTTCAGAACGGTTACGTACAAAACGAGGCCAGAATTCAGCACCCGGGATAAGCGTATGTAAGTTCGACATCATCTGGCAACCATTACATACCCCCAGAGATAAAGTATCAGCACGGTTAAAGAATGTCTCAAATTCATCACGGACTTTATTGTTGAATAAAATAGATTTTGCCCAACCTTCACCCGCACCTAATACGTCACCATAAGAGAAACCGCCACAAGCCACTAATGCTTGGAATTGTTCCAAAGACAAGTTACCTGCGAGTAAATCACTCATATGCACATCAATTGCATCGAAACCAGCACGGTCAAAGGCTGCCGCCATTTCCACATGTGAGTTCACACCTTGTTCACGTAAAACAGCTACTTTAGGACGTACACCTGACAAAATAAATGGCGCAGCAATGTCTTCTTCAATGTCATAAGTCAATTTCACATTCAAACCTGGGTCTTGGTTATCCTGTTTCATTGTATGTTCTTCGTCGGCACACACTTCGTTATCACGCAAGCGCTGCATTTGCCAAGTCGTTTCAGCCCACCATTGGCGCAATAAACTGCGAGATTCGCGGTAAACAACCGTATCTCGGCTATTGATGATCACGGCATCATCTTGTATTGCAGAACCTAAATAATGAACACAGCCTGCAAGCCCTGCTTGTGCAAAACATTCTGCCACATACTCTCTATCGGCTTCATTAATTTGAATGACAGCGCCTAACTCTTCGTTGAATAATGCTGCGAGCGTGTCTTCATCAAAAGAGCTAATATCAACATTAATACCGCAATGACCTGCAAAAGCCATTTCCACTAAAGTGACGAATAAGCCGCCATCTGAGCGGTCATGATAGGCTAATAATTTTTGCTCGGATAATAACTTCTGAATGGTATTAAAGAAGCCAAGCAATACTTCAGGGCTACGTACATCAGGGGCTTTATTGCCTAACTGACGATATACCTGTGCGAGTGCAGAACCGCCCAGCGCGTTATGGCCTTGCCCGAGGTCAATTAATAACAAGGCATTATCATGACCTGTTTTTAACTCAGGTGTCACTGTTAAGCGGACATCTTCAACACGGCCAAATGCACTAATCACCAAGGAAAGTGGCGACGTCATTTCACGCTCTTCACCATCCTGCTGCCAACGGGTTTTCATTGACATGGAATCTTTACCAACAGGGATGGTTAGGCCTAGCGCAGGACAAAGCTCTTCCCCTACCGCTTTAACCGCTTCATATAAACCTGCGTCTTCCCCCGGATGCCCTGCCGCTGCCATCCAGTTTGCAGACAATTTAACGCGTTTTAAATCTTGCACATATGAACATGCAATATTGGTTAATGCTTCACCCACGGCCATGCGTGCTGATGCAGCAAAATCCACCAATGCTACTGGCGTTCTTTCACCAATAGACATGGATTCCCCATAGTAGCTATCTAAACTTGCAGTCGTTACTGCACAGTCAGCGACAGGAATTTGCCATGGGCCAACCATCTGATCACGAGCAACCATGCCTGTAACGGTTCGGTCGCCAATGGTAATTAAGAATGTTTTTTCAGCTACGGCTGGTAAATGCAGGACACGTTTCACCGCTTCATTTAAATTAATCGCTGTTCTGTCTAATGAATCCGGTTCCGCCTTTAATGTTATTACATCACGCAACATTTTTGGCGTTTTGCCTAATAAAACATCCAGTGGCATATCAATCGGTTGGTTAGCAAAATGTTCATCATTTAATGTCAAATGACGTTCTTCAGTGGCTTCCCCAATCACTGCAAACGGCGCACGTTCACGCTCACAAATTGCGGTGAACACAGGAAGCTGCTCTGGTGAAACGGCCATTACATAACGTTCTTGAGATTCGTTACACCAGACCTCCAATGGGCTCATTCCTGGCTCATCATTGAGAATCTTACGTAACTCAAAGCGCCCACCACGGCCACCATCACTGACCAATTCTGGCATTGCGTTCGACAAACCGCCTGCGCCTACGTCATGGATAAATAAAATTGGGTTATCATCACCAAGTTGCCAGCAGCTATCGATGACTTCTTGGCAACGGCGTTCCATCTCTGCGTTATCGCGCTGTACCGAAGCAAAATCTAGGTCTGCATCTGATTGGCCCGATGCCATTGATGATGCAGCTCCACCACCTAACCCGATATTCATTGAAGGGCCACCGAGTACAATGAGTTTTGCACCGACCGTAATTTCGCCTTTCTGTACGTGATCTGCACGGATATTTCCTATGCCCCCCGCTAACATAATCGGCTTATGATAACCACGTAACTCTTCTCCATTGTGGCTATTGACTTTTTCTTCATAAGTACGGAAATAGCCTAATAACGCAGGGCGACCAAATTCATTATTAAATGCCGCACCGCCTAATGGCCCTTCCATCATAATATCCAAAGCGGTCACAATGCGCTCTGGTTTACCGAAATCTTCTTCCCAAGGCTGTTCAAAACCAGGAATACGTAGGTTAGAAACCGAAAAACCGACTAAACCTGCTTTTGGCTTCGCGCCGCGACCTGTTGCGCCTTCATCACGAATTTCACCACCAGAGCCTGTTGCTGCGCCTGGCCAAGGCGAAATCGCTGTTGGGTGGTTATGGGTTTCCACTTTCATTAAGATATGAGCATCTTCTTGGTGATAGCGGTAAGTGCGCCCTTCAGGCTCAGGGAAGAAACGACCAACAGGCGAACCTTCCATCACGGCTGCGTTATCTTTATATGCCGATAAAACGTGGTCAGGTGTTTTTTCAAACGTATTTTTAATCATTTTAAACAGCGATTTAGGCTGCTCTTCGCCATCAATCACCCAATCTGCATTAAAGATTTTGTGGCGACAGTGTTCTGAGTTTGCTTGAGCAAACATGTAGAGCTCAACATCCGTTGGATTACGTTTTAACCCGACAAAGGCCTCTAACAGGTAATCAATTTCGTCATCAGCTAATGCCAGTCCCATTTCCCTGTTTGCTGTTTCCAATGCAATACGACCACCCGCAATCACATCAATGGATTTCATTGGTGCTGGCTGGTGCTGCACAAATAATGCGCTCGCTTGTTCAAAAGAAGAGAAAATGCTTTCCATCATGCGATCGTGCAAAATAGCGATCACTTCATGCCACTGCTCTTGGGTCAGTGCATCACCTTGGACATAATAAGCAACTCCGCGTTCAATACGCTTGACTTGATTAAGACCACAGTTGTGTGCAATATCTGTTGCTTTTGAAGACCATGGAGAAATAGTTCCCGGACGAGGAGTCACTAAAATAAGCTTACCGAATGGGTCGTGCTCTGCCAGAGAAGGGCCGTACTTTAACAAACTGCTCAGTTTGCCTTGCTCACCATCACTCAACGGCGCCGAAACTTCAGCAAAGTGCATATACTCAGCATAGATATCCGTGACAGGAAGCTGTTTTTCTACAAACAGTGCCAAAAGGCGGGTAATACGAAATGCTGATAGAGCAGGTGAACCACGCAAAATTTCCATCGTCTTAATTTCTCTCTTTTAAACGCCAGCCCTGAACATGAAAGCAGGGAAACCGGAACACATTATAGAGCAATGTTCATCAATACGAAACCGTTTGCGTGATTAAAAATAAAGCGATTAGTTAAATATTATTCTGTGCTAAATACGATAATATAGGTTGCACCCTTCCTAAATGTTGAGCAAAATAGCCGACTACTGGAATTATAACCATTACTTAGCCATACTCTTTTATGGACATACAGCACCAGTCAATGCACGAGAAACTATTATTTGAATAACTTAAAAGTTAACTATTTAATTGTCGTGGTCATCGCGCTACTGGCTACTATGGTCATCGGTTTTAACGTCCGTTGGCCCAATACGCAGAATTCACAAATTAATAAAATTATTTCTCAAGGTGAATTACGTATTAGTGCCGTTAGCTCGCCACTAATCTATATTGATGAGCAAAAACAGCTGCGCGGGTTTGACTACGAGCTGGCTCAAGGCTTTGCCTCATACCTAGGAGTTAAACTCAAAATAACCATCCGCCCAACATTCGAGCAAATATTTGATGACCTTGAAAATGGTGATGCTGATATCGCGGTAGCGGGCCTGCTGTATAACAAAGACCGTTTAGCCAAAACGAAAACCGGTCCAAGCTATCTTAATGTTACTCAACAACTTGTATATCGTAAAGGAACAAACCGTCCCAAAAATTTCAATGAAATTAATGGTAAATTATTAGTTACCGCTGGCACAGCTCATGCAAGTACACTTAAAGAATTGTCCAAAGAATACCCAGACCTAAAGTGGGAAGAAACTTCAAAATACAATACCAGTCAAATCCTTGAAATGGTTGCTGATGGCGAGGTTGACTACACGTTAGAAGACTCTATTGCGGTTGCACTACAGCAACGTATTCACCCCCAAATTGCCGTAGCTTTTGATTTATTGGATGAACATGCTATCACTTGGTATATGCGTCGTAGCAAAGAAAACAGTTTAGACGCTGCGTTACTTGACTTCTTCAATCTCAGTCATGAAACCGAATTACTCGCACGCCTTAATGAAAAATATTTTAGCCATGTAGAATCCTTCGATTATTTCGACACAATGGCATTTATAAAGGCAATTGATAATAAACTTCCCGAGTATCAACCGCTGTTTGAAAAATATGCTCAGGTGATTGACTGGAAATTATTAGCAGCTATCGCATGGCAAGAGTCCCATTGGGACCCTTTAGCAACTTCGCCTACAGGTGTACGTGGGCTAATGATGTTAACCAAGCCAACGGCAACAACAATGGGTATTGCTGACAGGTTAGACCCGGAAGAAAGTATTAAGGGTGGTGCCGCTTATCTTGCTTATATTATGGAACGTTTACCTGAAACCATCGAAGAAGATGACCGCATCTGGTTCGCCCTTTCTGCCTATAATATGGGATATGGGCATATGCAGGATGTACGTAAATTAACTGAAATGTTAGGCGGAGACCCTAACCGGTGGTTAGATGTGAAAGCTCGCTTACCTTTATTGACACAGAAAAAATATTACTCACAGCTCACTTATGGTTATGCTCGTGGTCACGAAGCTTATCGTTACGTTGAGAATATTCGTCGTTATCATCAAAGTTTAGTTGGTTACTTACAAAGCCAAGAAAGAAAACAGCATGCACTTGATATTGCACAAAAATCACTTATTTATTTAATTTCACCAGAAAACCTGACAGCAGCTGAGTCTAAAACGATTCAAAATCAGTCCCCTATTCCTGAAAAAGTGAGTACTACGCATTTAGGG
Source organism: Providencia sp. PROV156 (assembly GCF_028480905.1). NCBI lineage: Bacteria > Pseudomonadati > Pseudomonadota > Gammaproteobacteria > Enterobacterales > Morganellaceae > Providencia > Providencia sp. PROV156. The sequence goes on from NZ_JAMPPE010000004.1 coordinate 102,516, forward strand.
AAAATGAGTTCTGCAACGCAACCACCTAAAACACTTGAAGAAAAAAGACTACCATTAGGAAAGTATTTGCTTTCACTACATCCATCGCAAAATACCGATGAAACCGATGATAAAACGCCCATCACACCACTAAAAGCACCTGAGAAACCGTTATAAATCATGCTGAAATAAAATGGGAGCGCTAAAATTTACCATATTAGCGCTTTTGTTCTTTTTTTTGGGCTCTACGCAGCTTAAAAAAAGCACTCAGCATTGAAGAACATTGCTGTTCTAGAACACCACCAGTAACATCCACATAATGATTTAACCCTGCTTGCCCCATGATATCTAGGTAAGAACCACAAGCTCCAGTTTTAAAGTCCTTAGCACCATAAACTACACGGCTAATACGGCTGTGGATCATTGCACCTGCACACATAATACAAGGCTCTAACGTGACATATAAGGTGGTATCTAATAACCGATAATTTGATAGCTCTTGCCCTGCTTGTTGCAAAGCCATAATCTCAGCATGTGCAGTCGGATTGTGGTCAATAATAGAACGATTCCACCCCGAGGCAACCAAATGGTTATCTTTCACTAAGACCGCACCGACAGGAATTTCGCCAAGATCTTGTGCTTTTAGCGCAAGTTCAATGGCTTGTTGCATCCAATACTCATCAATTTCTATTTGTGTCACTCTTACCTCTAACCAATGCGTTTATACGTGATTATCCTTAAATGTTAGAATGACCGCAATTAAAATGCTTTTGCCTTTATAATAACAACCTAATTTTAATTGCTAAAAATCGCTAATTTAGCTGCAAAACCCATAAAGAAAGCGCCTACCGTACAATTTCCAAGTTTTGCAAGGAGCTGCTTTTCACGTAAAAAACGAGCTATCAAGTAACCACTAAAAATCAATAAGCTTAAGTATAAAAAACTGACTAATTCTAAGATCGTCGCGAGTACAAGATAAGGCACCCATGCATGAGAGTAATTAAAATCAACAAATTGTATAAAGAAAGAAATATAAAATAGAATTGCTTTCGGGTTTGTTAAGCTCAGCACTAAGGCTCGAGTAAAATGGTTTTCTGTTTTAATTGAAATAGTGTCAGTGCCGTCTTGATTCGACTTCTTATGCATAAATGTGCTATATAAAATCTTACAACCTAAATATAGTAAATAAGCAGCCCCTAAGTAACGCACTATCATAAATAATGTTGGAGAAGCTTTGATTACCGAAGCTACACCAATAAATGACAGGAAAATTAATATCCCATCCCCAGTAAATACCCCTAGAGCAGCACGATAACCAAACCGAGTCCCACTCGAAGTACTTGTTTTTAATACATATAATGAGTTAGGCCCTGGTACGATAATGATTAAAACAAGCCCAGCTAAGTAAGTCCAAAAGTTAAGAACACCAAGATTTTCGAACATATTTTCAACCCTTTATCTTTTTTATTATTTTTATCACAACTTTCAATCTTTGTGAATATTTATTCTATTTATTAGATATATGAAATGAACTAATAATAAAGGTTATTTTAAATCTAACTTATTTATTTATGATAACTAGGCAATCAAATTATTATTCATTATTAATAGTAAAAGGAATAAATATATGGCTATCATTAGAAGATTGGTACAAGACGGTTCATTTGAAGAGTTTTATCCAACAACAATGACATTCAATGCCGCAAAACGTAATTATTTTTTAGGCCACTCAAAAGATAAAACTTACGTTGTCTATGCTATGGCTGATAATGGTAAAATTGAACCAAATGCTCCTGCGCAAAAAGGCAAATTAAGATCCTACCTTGGTAATATTCAAGCATTTTATGATACAGTAGATAATAAACAATACTTATATGGATATAATTTAAGCGAGAAAATCGTCGAATTATATGAAATTGACGATAAAGCTGGCATAAAACTACTCTATGTTGATGAATTTACTGTTGGAAGTACAATTCAATCGGCAACTCTATTTATCGCCAATGGCCTTATCCATATATTCAGTCAAGCTGAAAAAGATAAAAGCTGGAAAACCCATAGCTATAGCATCATATAATACCTTCCTTATATTACGTATATTTTATGACACCTTAAATTAGTCACAAGGGGTATTAATTACCCCTTATTTAAATAATCAAATTTAAAATCATATTTTAATAAAGAAAGAAAAGCGGTATAAGATCATCAACATTAAAACTTCACCACACTATTAACATTAGGTCTATTTAAATAAATAATCTTATCTTTCACCCTAGTTTCGATTATTTAGCATAGGTATATTTACATTCTTATCTTAATTCACTTTATTATTACATTCTAGTTTACTGATTATTTAAAAATAGAGAATAACGATCCAGATGTGAATACAATAACAGAAAAGGATACCAATATTCTGGTATAGCAAAAAATTGAACGCTAAAAACACAAATTTATCATTTAAATGATGTAAAACATCTACACTATGATTTGTTGTTACTTTTTTCAGGCTTTGCAGGTAAAATACATGGCATAAAAATATAAGAACCAAACGAAAGTAACGAATAGGTGCAAGGTATAAGTTACTAGTTTTTAACTTAATACAATGTAAATCACTGATATGTCTTTATTAATTACAAAACGCTGTATCAATTGCGATATGTGTGAACCCGAATGCCCAAATGATGCAATATTTATGGGTGACGAAATTTACGAAATTGACTCAACACTATGTACTGAATGTGTAGGCCATTACGACAAACCTACTTGCCAGTCCGTTTGCCCAATTACTAATACAATCATCACTGATCCTCAACATATCGAAACTGAAGAACAGCTTTGGGATAAGTTTGTTGCAATTCATCACGCCGATAAAATTTAGGTTTAACTTCACTTATATCCAATTATTCATCTAGTTATCCTTAAATGCTGCCAGTGATTTTTACTGGCAGCTCGGTATTACATTGATTCAAGAAATACTTTCTATGATAACTGTAGCAGATGCATAGTGACGTTCATCGGTAATAGAAACATGGTAATGCGTAACTTTTAACCGATTCGCTAGCTCTAATGCCTCCCCAGTTAAACTTAATAATGGTTTCCCCAATTTGTCATTGGTTACTTCGAATTGGTTAAAGGCTAAACCATTACGGATCCCTGTTCCTAATGCTTTTGCTGCCGCTTCTTTAACTGCAAAGCGTTTTGCTAAAAAACGAGCTGGCTTTGATTGCTGTTGATATTGAACTAATTCATTCTCAGTTAGAATTCTTTTCGCCAGACTATCACCGGTTCGTTCAAGCACCGACTCAATTCGAGCAATCTCAACAATATCCGTTCCTAATCCAACAATGGCCATTATTTACGTGCTTCTAATAAGACTTTTTTCATGTCAGTAACCGCTTGAGCTAACCCACTAAACAAAGCACGGCCAATAATTGCATGGCCAATATTAAGCTCATAAATTTCAGGTAACTGTGCAATACGTTGAACGTTATGGTATGTTAAACCATGACCCGCATTAACTTTAATGCCTTTACTCGCCGCATATACGGCACCATCACGAATACGGCGAAATTCTAACTCTTGCTCTTGTTCTGATTTAGCATCAGCATAAGCCCCAGTATGAATTTCAATAAATGGTGCACCACACTCTTGTGCTGCATCAATTTGCTGATGATCCGCATCAATAAATAATGAAACGAGAATGCCCGCGTCAGTCAGACGTTTTACAGCATCAGCCACTTTCTGTTTTTGGCCCGCAACATCTAAACCACCTTCAGTGGTTACCTCTTCACGCTTTTCTGGCACTAAACAGCAAAAAGTAGGTTTGATGCGGCACGCAATTTCAACCATTTCATCAGTTATCGCCATTTCAAGATTCATACGTGTTTGAATAGTTTCATTCAACAGAGTGATATCTCTATCTGTAATATGGCGTCGATCTTCGCGTAAATGCACTGTAATGCCATCAGCGCCTGCTTGCTCCGCAACAAATGCAGCTTGTACAGGGTCTGGATATTGAGTTCCTCTTGCATTTCTAACCGTTGCAATATGGTCGATATTTACGCCTAACAAAAGCTCTGCCATTTTTTATTCCCCATTAATAAACACTAACAAACTCATCTACCTACTATCCTACTGTAATTTTCTCCTTTGAGGGAATAAATCTCTCACCATTCGAAGCAAATTCCAATCTGTATATCCTGTTTCAGTATTTGTATTTTATTTTTGCGAAGCGCTTCGTAAGATTTTGTACCAGTGAAATAAATGTATTGTCTGAAAGAGCCAGTTCCGCTAAAAAGACACATGAGAAAAGGATATATTGTAGTAATCGAGGTGTAACAAACTAGATAAAAAATAAAATGAAAAACAATTTTAGCTCTGTTTGTTATGTGTAACTGGCGAGTAAGTAAACTGTCGAAATAATTCTCTGCTTTTTAAAGGTTTACCGCCTAAATATGGTTTTAAAGCAAGTCGGGTAAAACGTTTTGCTGCTTTGAGCGTATCTGCGTCAGGAAATTCTCGACTCGCCAATGCCTTAAGTTGTTTACCCGTAAAACTAAGCTGGTCAACAACCAAGCTACCAATAAACCCTTTTTCTTCTCTATACCTATAAGTCATTGTGTCAGAAACGGGCTCTCCGCTGCCAGCACAATGTAAAAAATCAACACCATAACCAAGGTAAGAAAGCAGAGCCAATTCAAACCGACGCAATGCAAATTCAGGGGTGTGTTCACTTGCGGCAAGGATCTGTAAGCATGAGAGGTAATCAAAAAATAGTGAGGAATATGGTGTACCAAATTCTAATACACGTGCGGTTAATTCATTAAGGTATAAACCACTATATAGAACGGTTCCCGTTAAAGGGAGGGCCAAAGACACAGGGTCGGCATTGATTAAGGTTTTGATTTCACCTTTGCCCCCCCAACGGATTAACAAAGGTGTGAAGGGCTGTAAACAGCCCCTTAATGGTGAACGATTACGGCGAGCGCCTTTTGCAAGTAAGCGTATTTTTCCTTCGCCTTCAGTAAAAAAATCGAGCAATAAACTCGTTTCACTGTAAGGCCTTGAATGGAGTACAAACGCACGCTGCCAACCACTCACTTTGCCACCTACTATTTTAGGTCGTCAACATAACCCAGGCTACGTAATGCTCTTTCGTCATCAGCCCAGCCAGATTTAACCTTAACCCAAAGCTCAAGGTGTACCTTGTTATCAAACATTCTTTCCATATCGATACGCGCTTCGGTACCAATGGTTTTCAGTTTGCTCCCTTTGTTACCAATAACCATTTTCTTTTGGCCTTCACGCTCAACAAGAATTAAGCCATTGATATGGTAAATACCCGCTTCTGTTACCTTAAATTGTTCAATTTCGACGGTTACCGAATATGGCAGTTCATCACCCAAGAAACGCATGAGCTTTTCACGGATAATCTCAGATGCCATAAAACGCTGAGAACGGTCAGTAATATAGTCTTCAGGAAAATGATGAATAGCTTCAGGTATATGTTGTTTAACAATTTTAGCAATTGTATCCACACCAGTACCTTTTTCTGCACTGATAGGAACAACATCTAAAAAATTCATTTTCTGACTGATCATACTGATATGTGGCAACAGTATCGTTTTATCAGTCACATTATCAATTTTATTAATTGCCAATATAACAGGGCAACGTAAGCTAGATAACTTAGTCAGTACCATTTCATCATCAGCGGTCCAATTAGTTCCTTCAACAACAAAAATAACTAATTCAACATCACCAATTGAACTGGATGCAGCGCGGTTCATTAAACGGTTAATTGCACGTTTTTCTTCAATATGAAGTCCTGGGGTATCAACATAAATAATTTGGTAATTATCTTCTGTGTGGATCCCCATAATACGATGGCGAGTCGTCTGTGGCTTTCTCGAAGTAATCGAAACTTTTTGCCCCAGTAATTGATTCAATAATGTCGATTTACCGACATTTGGCCGTCCAACTATGGCAACAAAACCACAGTGGGATTGTAATTCACTCATTCAAGCTCCAAAATTTTCAATGCTTGCTCTGCTGCTGCTTGCTCCGCTTTACGACGGCTTGAGCCAACGCCATTAATCGGTTGGTCAATACCACTGACTTGGCAGTGGATCGTAAATTCTTGATCATGAGCTTCACCTTTGACCTGAACAACCAAATAATTAGGTAGTGGTAAATGGCGCCCTTGCAGATATTCTTGTAACCTTGTTTTCGGGTCTTTTTGCTTATCACCCGGACTGATCTCAACCAGTCTACTTTGATACCAATCTAAAATAATTCTTTCGATCGTTTGGATATCACTATCTAAAAAAATACCACCGATCAGTGCTTCAACAGTATCAGCAAGGATAGATTCGCGACGAAAACCACCGCTTTTTAATTCCCCCGGCCCTAAACGTAAACATTCACCGAGTTCAAATTCGCGTGCGATTTCTGCTAATGTATTTCCGCGTACAAGCGTTGCCCGCATACGACTCATATCCCCCTCGTCTACCTTTGGAAAACGGTGGTATAAGTCATTTGCAATCACAAAACTCAAAATCGAGTCACCTAAAAATTCTAAGCGCTCATTATGTTTGCTGCTTGCACTTCTATGTGTCAATGCTTGGATTAATAACTCGTTCTGTTTGAATTGATAACCAAGCTTACGTTGTAATCTTTCTATTAAAGAGGGGTTCATGTGCGCCCAACCATTTTTATTTGATAAAAAAGCACACGCAACAGACCTGTAAAATGCACCATTTTACAAAACTGTTGCGTTTGCACTGACTCCGAATCCTCTCGCATTTTTTGCAGCTCAGTGGAACTAATTATAAAAATCCATTAGTTACAATAAGTTAAAATGGGAGAGTTAATAATTGGGGAGCCAATAATATTAATTAATCTATATTGTACACTGGGTAAAACAATAATGCTTCGGATAATACGGGTTTTCAAACGAAAACCCGTATTTGTAACATTTGGTTCGACCCACTAACCAAATTATAGTGGACCAATTCGACTAAAGCGAATACCTGTCGGCCATTCATTTTCTTGCTTATCAAGACTTAACCAAATAAATACCGCGCGACCAACTAAATTTTCTTCCGGCACAAAGCCCCACATACGGCTGTCAGAGCTATTATCCCTGTTGTCACCCATCATAAAGTAGTGCTTTTCAGGAACAATCCATTCATTCTTCGGCATACCTGGTTGCAAATATTTTGCTTCGGTAATTGCTTGACGAATAATCAAAATTTGATGCTCAACCGTATCCAATTTTTCACTACGTTCGTATTGACGCAATGCATTTCTTGGTAGAGGTTGGTCTAATGGAATTTCATAATTGCCCTTTTGGTTATCAACAACAGAACCGATATCAAGGAACATTGTCCATTCACTCGGCGCCAGAGGACCATAAACAATAGGTAAGGTCTCTGTACATTTGTTATCTGCACAATTAGGGTAAATTGTGAGTTCCTTTGCATCTGGGTTATAAATAATTTTATCACCCGGCATTCCAATAACTCGTTTTACAAAATCAACATTAGGATCTTTTGGGTATTTAAAAACTGCGATATCACCACGTTTCGGTTTACCAGTTTCGATTAATGTCGTTTGTGTGATTGGATCTTTCAAACCATAAGCAAATTTCTCAACCAACATAAAATCGCCAACTAACAATGTTGGCATCATTGACCCTGAAGGTATTTGAAATGGCTCATAAATAAATGAACGCACAATCAGTACAATCGCTAACACAGGGAAAATAGATGACCCTGTTTCAAGCCATGATGGACGGCGGACAGCATTTGCCACATCCGCCTCACTCACTGCGCCATTTGTTGCATCCTGTAACTGCTTAAGTTTTGCTTTACGCGCAGGTGCAAATTTAAACTTGTCTAAACACCATATAATCCCAGTGATTAATGTTGCCAGTGTTAGGATCAAGGCAAAGGTGTTAGCCATTGAGACTCCTTGTAAACTTAGTCTTTACCAACATGCAATATAGCAAGGAACGCTTCTTGTGGTAGCTCAACGTTACCAACTTGCTTCATGCGTTTCTTACCATCCTTTTGCTTCTGTAACAGTTTTTTCTTACGGCTAACGTCACCGCCATAACACTTGGCAAGTACGTTTTTACGCAGTTGTTTAACTGTAGAACGAGCAATAATGTGGTTACCGATCGCAGCTTGAATCGCAATATCGAACTGCTGACGCGGGATCAACTCTTTCATTTTTTCAACCAGTTCACGGCCGCGATATTGAGAATTCGCACGGTGAGTGATCAAGGCCAAAGCATCTACACGCTCATTGTTGATAAGAACATCAACACGCACCATGTCTGATGCTTGGAAACGTTTAAATGCATAATCTAAAGATGCATACCCACGAGACGTTGATTTTAAGCGGTCGAAGAAATCCAATACCACTTCTGCCATTGGGATTTCATAAGTCAACGATACTTGATTACCATGATAGACCATATTGGTCTGAACGCCACGTTTCTCAATACAAAGTGTAATAACGTTACCTAAATATTCTTTAGGCATCAGCATATGACACTCTGCGATTGGTTCGCGTAATTCTTCAATATTGTTCAATGCCGGTAGCTTAGATGGGCTATCGACATACACGATATCACCATTGGTCTGCTGCACTTCATACACTACAGTTGGCGCAGTGGTAATCAAATCAAGGTCATATTCACGTTCTAAACGTTCTTGAATGATTTCCATGTGCAGTAAGCCAAGGAAACCACAACGGAAACCGAAACCTAGCGCAGTAGAAGTTTCTGGCTCATAAAATAAAGACGCGTCATTTAGACTTAATTTACCTAACGCATCACGGAATGATTCATAGTCATCAGAACTGACTGGGAATAAACCAGCGTAAACCTGTGGTTTAACCTTTTTAAAACCAGGTAATGCTTTATCTGCTGGATTACGAGCACCAGTTAACGTATCCCCAACTGGGGCACCAGTGATGTCTTTAATCGCACAAACTAACCAGCCCACTTCACCGCAACTCAAAACATCACGGTCGATTTGCTTAGGTGTGAAAATACCGAGGCGATCTGCATTATATACTTGCCCGGTGCTCATCACTTTAATTTTATCGCCTTTTCTCAATGTTCCGTTTTTAATACGGATCAATGAAACAACGCCTAAGTAGTTATCAAACCACGAGTCAATAATAAGTGCTTGCAAAGGCGCATCCGCATCCCCAATCGGAGGTGGGATCTCTTTAACAAGGCGTTCAATCACATCTTGAACACCAATACCTGTTTTTGCAGAGCAGCGAACTGCATCATGCGCGTCAAGGCCAACAATATCTTCTATTTCATCAGCAACACGCTCAGGATCTGCAGCGGGTAAATCAATTTTATTTAAAACCGGAACCACTTCTAAATCCATTTCGATAGCGGTATAACAGTTTGCCAAGGTTTGAGCTTCAACGCCTTGCCCTGCATCAACCACCAGCAAAGCACCTTCACAGGCTGCCAATGAACGAGATACTTCATAAGAGAAGTCTACGTGACCCGGGGTGTCAATGAAGTTTAATTGGTAAGTTTCACCATCTGACGCTTTATAATCAAGCGTCACGCTCTGTGCTTTAATAGTGATCCCACGCTCACGCTCTAAGTCCATCGAGTCTAAAACTTGTGCCGCCATTTCGCGGTCGGTTAAGCCACCACAAATTTGAATAATGCGATCTGACAAGGTCGACTTACCATGGTCGATATGAGCAATGATGGAAAAATTTCTTATATTATTGATTTTCAAGGTAATATCTTCTTTTAAATTGCCTTACAAAATCAGCTTTGTGCAAGTATCGCGACAAAACTAAAATGCTATGATTATCACAAGATTGTTAATTAGCAGCATTTTACATATAAGAACCCGCTAACACAAAGATTCAATGTAAAACAACTGTAAACCTGCATCAGGTTAATAGGTTAGTCGTCATAATTCATCATTAATACAAACCACATCAACCACGCTTATAGCCATAATCAATCTATTGTAATTTCTAACTCAAAACAGACAAAATATGTTAATGACTTTATTAGCCATAATACTATTTGTATGTTAATTAATTCTAATCCACAAAAAAGGGAAACATATGTTCCCCTTTCTATTGATAATATCAAATTAACCTTCTAACTCAACATATTGAAACTTAGCAATTAATTTGTACTGAAAGCTCGCTCGGAGGCAACCCTATTTGTAAAACAACAGGTTGAAAAGCTTCATCATCGCGCAAATTTGACGCTAGCCTACGCGCGACATAAAAACCAATAATACCACCAATTACACCTGAAATCGCTATCCAGAACTGCTCAAAATCAAACGCCTGCGCTAAGCCTGCAAAAATAAACAACCCCAAAATGGGTGTTAAGTAAACTAACAGCGCTGAGCGAATTAAACTCCCCTCAGGGATGCCCACTTCAATTTTCTGCCCTTCAACTAGTGGTTGTTCAATTGCGATTTCTAATTCATGTTCCGTATTTGGCCCAATTTTGCTTAAAGCATAAGAACCACAGGTTTTACGAGCACCACAACTACCACAGCCGGATGAAGAACCATAGCGCAATAAAGCCCTACCGTTTTGCCAACGGACTACTGTTGCCCACTCTTTTACCATAATTTACTCCCGAAACTGAATACTACCTGCTACCACTTGTGCTGTTGCTAATGGTAATTCACCAATGATAGTGATGACATTTTGCTTTTGCGTCATTGTGTAAATAGTTCGACGCCCATTTTGAAGCGGTTGATCGAGTAACGGGCCTTTAGTCGATTTTGTCACATTTACAGAAAAGGTAAATAAACCATCACTAAACATTGCGGTTTCTACCACGTCATCTTCAGCTAATTTTCGCGAAGAACGGGATATTTCTTCAAAACCAGGTGGTAACATGCCAACTTGCCACTTAAAGGAAGGATTTCCATTTTTAGGGGAAATCAATAATGGCGGCATATTCACCTTACTTAACGCAAGTAATGAATCCTTAACTGTTTGGCTATCTAGCACCGTCGAGATCACACGAAATTGTTCTAATGTTTGGCTATTATTATCGAGAAGGTCGATACGTAATGGCAATTTCGTTTCTTCATCGATCAATACTACATAGTTAAACCGAGAATTGTCTTTCGATATTATGCGAATTACTAATGCTGGTCTATCGCCGATGTGGGTCCGCCCTGCATCAATAAAATTATAATAAGGTTTAATCTGTTGATAATTGGCAAAAACTACTGATGGTAAATTATCGACTATATATTTACCATTTAAGCTGAATGCATCAAAACCAGGTTCAAAGTAACTGATGCTATTGCCTTTTTGAACAATTTCACGACGCGATGAATCCATTTGGATCATTTGTGAAACAGGTTCACCATTAATGATGGCATGGCGGTAACGTACAGGTGTTATTGATTGCGGACTGAATGTCATATAAGACATTTCGTAAGAGAGGTTCTGGGCAGCATTTCCCATTTCTTTAAAAAGAACATCGGCATCTAGTTCAGATGCCGAAGCTTGATTAGAAATAATCAGGCTGCCCGTCAGGCAGATGACGGATAACCATTTATTCATTATTGCAATTTAACTCCTGCTGAAGACGCAGGTTTTACAGACTCTTGATATTGCTGGTTAAGCATCGAGCGTCTTTCAATTTCATACTGTTGCAGCATCGCATTAATACGTTGATTTTGTTGTTCAACTTGTTGAATTTGCTGCTCATTACCAAATAATTGGTTATCTGAGATATTTAAGCTAACTGGCGCCCCGCTGCCAACAGGAATAGTATTAAACATTGGCTCATCAACCGGTGAGTCAACGACATTACTTTGGTTGTATTGCTGAACCCCAACAATAACCGCCAAAGACACACAAGCTGCAACACCAATTTGAGTCAACTGGCTCGCCCAAGGACGAATTTTGCCCCAGAATGGGAAAGCCCCCCAAGTCGCAGGCTCTGGCTGCGATTCGACAACTACCTGAGGATTAATACGCACAGCTTCATTCTCCAATGCTGCCGCAACTTTACTTGCAATATCGAAGTGCATGACTTCATTAGTATCGTTACGCAGAGTATCACGAATAAGATGATAGCTCTCCCAACGTTGTTTTAACGTTGAATCACGTGAAATAGCGTTGACCAGTTCTAAGTCTAGTACTTCGCCATCCATCATTGCGGAAAGTTTCTCTCTTTGCATGCCCAATTACCTTCAGTTAATTGCATCACAATTATATTTAATTGACTGATTTAACAGACTAATACTGTTGAATCAGAGGCTGAACTTTATTATCAATCGCTTCCCTTGCCCTAAAAATACGAGAACGTACGGTGCCAACAGGGCAATCCATTATTTCTGCGATTTCTTCATAGCTCAAACCATCTAACTCGCGGAGAGTAATTGCCATTCTAAGATCTTCTGGCAGCGATTCGATGGTCCGGAAAACAACTTTCTTTAATTCATCAGACAACATTAAGTTCTCTGGGTTCGAAATTTCTTTTAAGGCACCAGCGGTTTCAAAGTTTTCTGCATCACTCGCTTCCAAGTCCGACGCAGGTGGGCGTCTATCTTGGGCAACTAAATAATTTTTAGCTGTATTTACCGCAATCCGATAAAGCCAAGTATAAAATGCGCTGTCACCACGAAACGAACCAATGGCGCGATAAGCTTTTATAAATGACTCCTGCGCAACGTCAGGCACATCTGCTTGCGGTACATAGCGGGATACTAAGCTTGCGACTTTATGCTGATATTTTATCACCAATAAGTTGAAAGCTTGTTGATCGCCTTTTTGTACCTTTTCAACCAAAATCTGGTCGGTCAGTTGCTCGCTCATTCCAGGAAGTATCTCCCGAATTCAGGCCGATAATATGTTAACTTGATCATGTTCTCCCTTCCTAAAGCAAGCACTACTTTGAGTAGTAGAACTCGTTGAAGTTCAATTTAATCTAAAAAAATAGTCAAAAATTTACAAAACCGATAAAAAAATTACTGAGACGATCTTAAAGATCCTTATTAAAACAACTGCCTATAATATTCTTTCAGGCCTATAAGACAGCATACAGATTTTAGGCGCGAATGCGATAGCTATCACACTAAAAGCATTTGAATACGTAAATAGCGCTAGGTCAATATACTGTGCATTAACAACCATCCACTAATAGCAATAGGACACTCGATAGGCTAACATAAAAAACTCAATACATACTATTATATACATGCAAACACTTATGAACGAATCCACACAGCATTACACTGATATTTTAATCATTGGGAGTGGTGTCGCAGGACTTTCAGCTGCCTTACGGCTCGCCCCTTTTCATCAAGTGACCATTCTCAGTAAAAGCAGCCTCAGCGAAGGGGCATCATATTACGCACAAGGTGGTATTGCCGCCGTTTTTGATGACACTGACAGCATCGAATCCCATGTAGAAGATACGCTAATTGCTGGTGCAGGTATCTGCCAGAAAGAAGCTGTTGAGTTTATTGCCTCCAATGCGAAACATTGCGTGCAATGGCTTATCGACCAAGGTGTTTTATTCGATACTGAAATTACCGAAAGCGGTGAAACACAGTATCATTTAACCCGTGAAGGTGGCCATAGTCATCGGCGGATCCTCCATCATGCTGATGCCACAGGAAAAGAAGTTGAAACCACGTTAGTTGACCTCGCTTTTGCCCACCCAAACATTCATATTAAAGAACGCTATAATGCCGTCGACCTTATCCTTTCTAATGAGGCTGAATCGCCACGAATTTTAGGCGCTTACGTATGGAACCGCCAAAAAGAGCAAGTTGAAACCATTCGAGCGAAAACGATTGTTCTAGCAACGGGCGGCGCGGCTAAAGTTTATCAATATACCACTAACCCTGATATTTCTTCTGGTGATGGTATCGCAATGGCGTGGCGGGCTGGCTGCCGTGTTGCTAACCTTGAATTTAATCAATTCCACCCAACGTGTTTATTTCACCCACAAGCACGTAATTTTTTATTAACTGAGGCATTACGTGGTGAGGGAGCTTACCTCAAGCGTCCTGATGGTAGCCGATTTATGCCAGATCACGACGATCGTGGTGAACTTGCTCCTCGCGATGTTGTTGCACGAGCTATTGACCATGAAATGAAACGCCTTGGTGCTGATTGCATGTATTTGGACATTAGCCATAAGCCTAGCGATTTCGTTAAAAACCATTTCCCGACTATTTATGCGAAATTGATGACTTTAGGGTTAGACCTCACTCAAGAGCCCATCCCTATCGTCCCAGCGGCCCATTACACATGCGGTGGTGTAATTGTCGATGAAACGGGTATGACTGATATCACGAATCTCTATGCAATTGGTGAAGTGAGCTACACCGGCTTACATGGTGCAAACCGTATGGCATCCAATTCACTATTAGAATGCTTGGTATACGGCTGGGCGGCGGCTGAAAATATTAATAAAACGATCAAACAGATCGACGAAATTCCCTATTTATCTGAATGGGATGAAAGCCGAGTGCATAACTCAGATGAACAGGTTGTTATTCAACATAACTGGCATGAATTACGCCTATTTATGTGGGATTACATGGGAATTGTGAGAACCACAAAACGGCTTGAGCGCGCACTGCGTCGCATCCATCTATTGCAGCAAGAAATTCACGACTACTATGCAAATTTCCGCATTTCAAATAACTTACTTGAATTACGTAACCTAGTTCAAGTCGCTGAATTAATGGTTAGTTGTGCATTAGAACGCAAAGAAAGCCGTGGGTTACATTACACCTTGGATTACCCAGAACCACTTCCTAATTCAGGCCCCACTATTTTAAAACCTGAATAACGTGAGCTAGGGCCGGCCTTTGAGCCGGCTTTAATATTTCACATAAAATGGCTGAATTAGTTTACGAAATTCATCGGTATACTCACCCTTTTCATCTTTGAGTGCCAGCGATGTCACTTGTGTTTGTATCTCTTGCAGTTGAATACCCAATAGCATGCGATGGTAGACCGTTGTAGGTTTATCACTAACATTGACGCGAAAAGCGGTAAACCAACCTGAATTCTCAGCCATCTTCTGTATTTTTTCACCAACTTCATAGGGCAGCACTAAACAAAATAGTCCATGAGATGTAAGACAGGATTTTGCACTTTCGAGTAATACATCATGAGTTAATGTCGCGGTATATCTCGCTTGGTCTCGTTTTTCATCCCGACACGCAACCGCAGGTTCAAAGTAAGGTGGGTTACTAACAATCAAATCATATTGAACCGATGACAACTGGCTGTAACTCACAATGTCTTGATTGATGACATGTAAACGATCCGCCCATGGGGATTCAATAAAATTTTCCTGTGCTTGTACTACCGCATCGCTATCTAATTCGACCGCATCAACACGTAACTTTGTATTTCTTTGCGCTAACATCAAGGCTATTAACCCACTACCGCTACCAATGTCTAATACAGATTGAACACTGTCCACAGGAGCCCAAGCCCCCAATAGCACGCCATCCGTCCCCACTTTCATCGCACATCGGTCATGAGCCACAAAAAACTGTTTAAACGTAAAACCGCCTTTACGGTAATTCTTTTTTTGCTTACACATGCAAACACTCTAATTGGCTAATACTTGTTCGAACATTCTCATACTAAGCATATAAAAGTCATAATTTAACCTATTTGCTACAATATAATTCTCATAATATGAGAATTATATTTGAGACGAAAAAAATTTACTGATAAGTTCGAAAAAAAGGAGATGCCATGAACAGTATAAATAGAACCTTAGACATCTTGTCTTATATCACAACTTGCGCATCTCCAGTGACGCCACAGTCTATCTCATCAGCGTTAGAGATCCCATTATCAACCGTCTATCGTTTACTAACAATTCTCATAGATTGGGAATTTGTATCTCACGCAAAACAATATGGAACATACTGTGTTGGCTCGCAGAGTATCAAAAATCAAGAAAAATACTATCACCACAGTTTATTGATGAGCGCGTCTAAACAAGAACTGCAAACTTTAGCGAAAAAAACCCAAGAAACCGTGGCGATTATCACCTCAAATTTACGAGAGACCATTTGTGTCGATATGATTGAGAGTGAACAAGCGCTACGCTGTTCTTTTATTATTGGCCGGGGCAATACTTTAGTTAAAGGAGCAAGTGCGAAAACATTGTTAGCTTTTCGTCATGAACTCTATCAAAACCAAGTACTTGAAGCTCATACAAAGCAGTTAACCACTGAACAACAAAAAATAAAGCTACAACAAGATTTACAACAGATACGCAAACAAGGTTACGGCATGTCTGTGAGTGAAATCGATGAAGGCGTACTGGGTGTTTCTGCACCGATTTTCAAAGGTAATGATGTGTTAGCTGTCGTTTCAGTTATGGCACCTGAATTTCGCTCTACACATCGCGTGGATGAATTTATCACGCACACCTGCCAAACAGCGCATAACATCACTAAATTAATTAACTTGGAGTAACTATGACACAACCTTTCCAATGGCAAGGGCGCACAGATGGTGAAACACAAGAACATTTGCGCATCCACCAAGTCATTAATAAACACACACCTGCCAAGTTTGCATTAATTGGTTTTGCTTCTGATGAGGGCGTTCGACGCAATAAAGGCCGCCAAGGTGCAAAAGCAGGCCCTGATGCAATTCGTCATCAACTGGCAGGTTTGCCTATTCATCAACCACTTGCAATCAAAGATGTCGGTACAATTCGCTGTGATGATGGCAATTTAGAAGCAGCACAACGCCGTTTATCCGACCAACTTATCGCCCTCCTCGCTGATAACCAAAAACCGATTGTCCTTGGCGGCGGTCATGAAGTTGCATTTGCGAGCTTCCAGGGCCTGTTTGACTACGTTGAACAACATCAAGCGGGTAAAACGATTGGTATTATTAACTTTGATGCACATTTTGATTTGCGTGAAGCCCCTGTCGCCACTTCTGGCACTCCATTTTTACAATCAGCCATGTTGTGCCAGCAACACCAACGCTCTTTCAAATATTTATGTTTAGGCATCGCAGATCATGGCAATACAAAAGTATTATTCGATACCGCAGATACGCTAGGTTGCCAATATATCCGCGATAAAGAACTCGCTTATTCCAAGCTACCTCAAACGATTGAAAAAATTAAAAAATTTATTGACGAAGTAGACTATTTATATGTCACCGTTGATTTAGATGTCTTTTCTGCCGCTATTGCACCGGGCGTTAGTGCACCAGCACCAAAAGGCATTTCTACTGAAATTTTTGATGAATTGTTTGCCATTATCAAGAGCAGCCAAAAAATTGCGGTTTTTGATATCGCAGAATGTAATCCTGAATTTGATATTGACAACCATACTGCCAAACTCGCGGCTTATTTGATATACCAATATTTATTCTAATAAAACAACACAACAACTCGACTGATAAATACACTGTTTCTCACGCTGTTAAGATTATTAATTTTCAAACACCACAATAAAAATAGCTTTGAAGTTGATTATCAAACTAGCCGTAGCGCAATAACTTAATGGTTTTTAACTATTGAATTTCGCGTTACAGCTAGGCGGCAAGTGACGTTATCCCTAGGAGCATACAAAAGTATGTGACTAGGGTAACGGAGCGCGGCCAACAACGCTGTAGCGTGAAAGACAACAGTTAAAAAGGGAAAAATATGATTCTACACCTCGACACACTCTCCACCCTCTTCCTAACGGTGATCTGCCTACTCATGGGGATCCACTTAAAGAAACGTATCGAATGGCTACAGCGCTTTTGTATCCCTTCTCCCGTCATTGGCGGCTTTCTGGTTAGTTTGATTATTTGGGGGCTCAAATCATTTAATCTGGCCGAAATCAATTTTGATACCAGTTTACAAACCTTCTTAATGGTCGCTTTCTTTACCACTATTGGTATTGACGGCAGCTTCCGTATTTTAAAAAGTGGTGGTCGGTTACTCTTTATCTACCTGTTTATCTGCTGGTTTGTGGTTATTTTCCAAGACACCTTTGGTGCAGGCCTTGCTCATTTACTCGGTGTTGATCCCGTTATTGGTATCATGGCTGGTGGCGTTTCTCTTACTGGGGGACATGGTGGTGCAGCAGCCTTTGGTGGCATGGCTGAGGGCCTTGGCGTGCAATCCGCAACGGTTGCCGCAATTGCCGCAGCAACATTCGGCCTAATTACAGGAAGTTTACTTGGTGGTCCGATTGCAACGTTCTTAATTAAGAAATTTAACGTGCAGATTAAAGCTGATGAAAATGTTGAGCGAGTTCAAGTTCCTGAAACCATTGCTGGAAAAATTGAATCCATCGATGCTCACGCCTTTTTAAAAATGCTAGCACTTGTTCTTGGAATTATGGTTATTGGTCAATTCGCTTCAGCGCAATTTACCAAAGCAACCGGGTTTTCTTTGCCGAGCTATGTTGGAGCAATGATCATTGCGATTGTTATTCGCAATATTAATGACCAAGTAGAATTATTCCGTATTAACCAAAAGTCGGTTGACCTTATCTCTGAAGTTTCGCTTGGCCTATTTTTGACTATGGCGATGATGTCATTGAAAATATGGGAGCTAAAAGCTGTTGCTTTGCCATTATTCACCATTCTATTGGCGCAAGTGATTATTTTAATTCTATTAGTTGTCTTTGTCATTTTCCGCTTATTAGGCAAAAACTACGATGCCGCAGTAATGTGTGCAGGCCTAATGGGGCACGGCTTAGGTGCGACGCCAAATGCAATGGCGAATATGTCCTCTGTTTGTGAACGTTACAAACAAGTGTCAATGAAAGCTTTCATGATTGTGCCACTCAGTGGTGCCGTGCTCATTGACTTAGTTGGTATTCCTTATCATACATGGTTAATTAATATACTTAGCTAAGTTAGATAAGCATATAAAGGAGGAAAAGCTCTTTCCTCCTTCAATTATTTATCTTCTCTATATTTCACTCACATACATTGATATATCGCTCCCTGTCCACAGTGAAAACAGTTACACTTGAGCAAAGCTGATTTTTTCAGGTGAACAATTTTGCTAACCTGTTTATAATCAGCGCCCCAAATAGAGGTATATCATGACTGCATCCACTTTTACTGAACTTGAACTTGATGAAAGCCTAATTGATGCGCTTTCAGATAAAGGCTATCAACGTCCAACCGCGATTCAAGCGGCAGCTATTCCTGCTGCAATGGATGGCCGCGATGTATTAGGTTCAGCCCCGACAGGTACAGGTAAAACCGCCGCGTTTTTACTACCTGCGATCCAACATTTACTTGATTTCCCTAGAAAGAAATCAGGGCCACCTCGCGTTCTAGTTGTCACGCCAACTCGTGAATTAGCCATGCAGGTTGCTGACCAAGCAAAAGAATTATGTGCCCATAATCACCTCGATATTGCAACAATCACGGGTGGTGTTGCTTATATGAATCACGCTGAAGTTTTCAGCGAAAATCAAGACATTGTCGTCGCAACAACAGGCCGTCTACTCCAATATATTAAAGAAGAAAACTTTGACTGCCGTGCAGTTGAGATTTTAATTCTTGACGAAGCTGACCGCATGCTCGACATGGGTTTTGCCAATGACATAGAAACAATTGCAGGTGAAACACGTTGGCGCAAGCAGACCATGCTATTTTCTGCAACTCTTGAAGGCGAAGCTATTCGTGACTTTGCTGAGCGCTTATTAGAAGACCCAATTGAAATTGACGCCGACCCTTCACGCCGTGAACGTAAAAAAATTCAGCAATTTCATTACCGTGCTGACACACTAGAGCATAAAACGGCATTACTGTGCCATTTGTTAAAACAAGATGAAGTCACCAAAGCTATCGTCTTTGTGCGTAAGCGTGAGCGTTTGCGCGAATTAGTCCAATGGTTACGTGAAGCGGGTATCGAACCTTGTTATCTTGAAGGTGAAATGCCGCAGGCTAAGCGTAATGAAGCGGTACGTCGCCTAGTTGATGGCCAAGTTAAAGTACTTGTTGCAACAGATGTTGCTTCCCGTGGCTTAGATATCGAAAACGTTAGCCATGTTTTTAACTTTGACTTACCTAGAACTGCAGATGTGTATTTACACCGTATTGGCCGTACCGGCCGAGCTGGGCGTAAAGGAACCGCAATTTCCTTAGTCGAAGCGCATGACTTCCCATTATTAGGTAAAATTACTCGTTATATTGAAGAACCTATCAAAATTCGTGTGGTTGATTCTTTACGTCCAACAACTAAAGCCCCTTCAGAAGCGATGCTAAATAAGCCAAAACCGTCAAAGAAAGTGCTTGCTAAGCGTAAAGAAAAGAAAAAAGAAGAACAAGCTAAGAAAAAAGAAAAAGTACGCCATCGCGACAAGAAAAATATTGGTAAACGTCGTACTCCTGCTAGCCCTTCTATACCAACAGCTAGCGATAAAAGCTAGTCACTAAAAACGGGTTTAGGCCCGTTTTTTATTTAGCCCATCATTTGAAAAACTTTATCTCGCATTTGTTTGCCTTCATGAGTTAGCAAATCATACTTAATAATATGGCTACCAAGTATATCCTTACAATCTAAGCCTTTATTATTTTTAATTCGCCAATCGGCTCCATTTTCCAATAGTAATGTAGCAACATCAAGTGCATGGCTATTTAACGCATCATGTAAAGGTGTGTTCCCCAAACTATCCTTAATATTCACTGTTAATCCATTTTTTAATAAAAGTTGCGATTGTATAAGACGGCCATTTTGCGCAGCTAAATGCAAAATACTTTTTTGGCCTCTGGATTGAAACATTTTAATTGTTTGACCATATTGAGATTCCATTAGGGCTGCCATAAATTGCCCATTAACTGTTCTGACTGATTGTTGTGCCAATAAACTAATGTCACAAGGTTTGTGGTCTAATGATAAAAGTGCTGAAAACTCCGTTATATTTCCTTTTTTGATAGCACTTTCACAACATTCCTGCCAACTCATTTCCTGTTTTTCTTCTTTAGTTGGAAATATTTCTAGTGGTATTTCTTGTACCTTATTATATTCACCTGTGATTGCATTCCAATTATTCCATGGCTTATGTTTGCACATAACCCTAATAATTTTAAGCATTGAATGAGCAATAAAACTTCTTGTTAATAAACGGGTGGGTAACCAATTTTTCCAAGAGCTATGTTCGCTATAAGCCATTTTAATACAATTTCCCAACGCAGAAGGGATCGGTAAAGAGTTTTGTAATCCATCGAGCCAATCATATTGCACCGTGTAATAACGTATCAACCCTTCTTGTGCCATTTTTTCAGCAACGTGATAATCAATCCCAATATTATTAATAGTATTTTTTGCCAGCCCTGCAGGACTGAATGCGATACAGGGTGATTGACTCGCTAACGCCGCTATTGATGCCAATCCTCCACCTAATGAGTGCCCTGTACAAATTGTGTTTCCATTAACTGCATTGAATAAAACATTCATCAAACCAACAGCTTGAAAATATTGAGACTCATAAAAACCAAGGCCTTGACGAATATTACTGTAAAAATCGATAATATCGTTAGTACCAGCAAAACAAAGAATATATAAATCATTAAATCGACAGATATTAGCTTGAAAACCTGTTTGCTCGTCGTTTAATAGTTCCGCATTAATTCCGAGATCAAAAATCTCTTTATTACTTAATCTTTCAACACCTTGAATATTCCGCCAATTTTTATGATAAGCACCTTGTGCTAATAGAGCCAAAATATAGTCATTTTGTTGTGCATGACCTCCTAAGAAGTCTTCTCTTAATATCTCTTTAGGCCATAAATCTGTTATACAAGGTTTAATTTCTTGATGTTGGTGCTGCAAATAAATATTTAAGTTTTCTCTAACAAAAATATATTCATCTTTTTTTGATAATGTTTGTAGTGTTGATAGTGACATGAATTCTCCCTAACAAGTGTATTTGTTGGAAGAATATTGAAATACAAATAACCAAGGTGGGAAATAATCAACTTTATTAGGAACAAATAAAAAGCCATTGGTAACAATGGCTTTAGAATTTATTATGCATTACTAGATGTAATTACATTTAATATTTATTACAAGCTTTCAGTGAAAGTACGAGTAATAACATCACGTTGTTGTTCAGGCGTTAATGAATTAAAACGCACTGCATAACCAGAAACACGGATTGTTAATTGTGGATATTTTTCTGGGTTTTTAACTGCATCTTCTAATGTTTCACGACTTAATACGTTAACATTTAAGTGCTGACCACCTTCAACACGTACAGTTGGTTTCATTTCTAAAGGAACTTCACGATACTCAAAAGCACCTAATTCGTCTTTAGCAACGATTTGCCCTTCGTTATAATCGGCTTTTGCACAAACACAACGAGCTTCATTTTTTTCGTCATCCAGTAACCAAAACGAATTCATCAATGCTGCATTATCAGTTTTAGTAATTTGAATACCTGTAATCATGTCGACCTCCACGTTCGAGCTAGATTGCATTCGATTTGCTTAATAAATCGAAGCTACATTAACCATCAATCTTATGAAAACTTGTAATTGGATATTTGGTCTAACCAATGTATATAGGTATTTTATACCAGTTAGATCCCCTATTTTCTTTGATATTTATCAATTATTCCGCTTAGTAACTAATTCAACCAACCCAACATTATGATTTAAATCAAAATTCACAATTCATTTTTTTAACTATTTTTATATATTTTCAATTTTTTTTAAAGATTAATACTCAATATCAGGGCTTTATCTCTCCCTCATGAACCAGTAAGCTTATAGCTATCAACTGGTTCATATAATTGTTCCTTCTTAAATTCATTGTTATGGAATATTTCATGTCAAACTCCATTACGTGGCACGATGTTATTGGCCCTGAAAAATCAAAATCTTATTTCAAAGAAACGTTGGCTTATGTAGCAGAACAACGCAAAAATGGTAAAATTATCTATCCTGCTCAAGACGACGTTTTTAATGCATTTAGGTATACCGAGCTTTCTGATATTAAAGTTGTTATCCTTGGGCAAGACCCTTACCATGGGCCAGGGCAAGCTCACGGCCTCTCTTTTTCCGTACTCCCAGGAATTAAGCCACCACCATCATTAGTCAATATGTATAAAGAGCTAGAAAAAGATATTAGTGGCTTTCAAAGGCCTAATCATGGGTACTTGCTCAGTTGGGCTCAACAAGGTGTTTTACTCCTTAACACCGTCCTCACCGTCGAGCAAGGCAATGCCCATTCCCATGCGCATTTAGGTTGGGAAACATTTACAGATAAAGTTATTGAAGCAATTAATGAAAATACCGAGGGCGTGATCTTTTTACTCTGGGGCTCTCATGCCCAGAAAAAAGGTAAAATTATTGATACTAAACGCCATCATGTTCTGAAAGCCCCACATCCCTCCCCACTTTCTGCTCATCGCGGGTTTTTAGGTTGTGGGCATTTTTCACAAACAAATGAAATTTTAGCTCAGCAAGGCAAAAAACCTATAGATTGGACACCTGTAATTAGCGAATAATTTCAAATTGCGGACAAGAAAAAATGGGATACTCACGTATCCCATTTCATCGATTATTTAGACACAATAACCATTGCAGGTCTGAGTAAACGGTTATTTAACGTGTACCCTTTTTGCATCACATCAATCACATGATTAGCTTGGTGATCAGGTGACTCAATCATCGTCATCGCTTGGTGAACTTCAGGGTTGAATGGCACATTCACTTCACTGACAGGCTCAATACCGAACTTAGCCACTGCATCTAAAAAGGTTTTTAACGTTAAATTTAAACCTTCTAACATCGCTTTAGACTCTTCACTTTCGTGATCAGCAGCTTCTATTGCACGTTCCAAGTTATCAATCACTGGCAATAATTCATTTGAGAATTTTTCCAGTGCAAATTTATGTGCCTTTTCGATATCTTGCTCAGTCCTACGACGAATATTTTCAATTTCGGCGTGTGCACGTAACATCGCTTCACGTTCAGTTTTTTGTGAAGCTTCTAACTGTTGCTCAAGCTCAGCAATACGCGCGGCTAACGCTTGTTCGTCTGCTTGTAACTCATCAGCTTGTTGAACGCTGGCTTCTTGCTCAGCTTGAACTTTTTGTGATTCATTTTGTTCAAAAGCTTGCTCATCATGCATGTTTTGGTCTTTACTACTCATGAATATCTCCGCGTATTTAGCATTAATCCCATATATGAGAGTATTATGGGGATCTAATACAGGGATTCAAGGGAAGTCATACAATCAGAGGCCAAAAAAGTATGCGAAAGGACAATAATACAGCACTACCACATTTTAAAACGATAGGCATTGTCGGGCACCCTAGGCATCCTGAAGCATTGGCAACTCATGAATTAATATACCATTGGTTAATTTCAAAAAATTATCATGCCATTATCGATAAACAAGTTGCTAAAGATTTAAAATTAGCTAATGCCAACACTGGTACATTAACTGAAATAGGCCAACAGGCTGATTTAGTTGTCGTCGTTGGCGGGGATGGCAATATGCTTGGCGCTGCTCGTATTTTATCCCGCTATAATAATAAAGTGATCGGTGTAAATCGTGGTAATCTCGGTTTTCTTACTGATTTAGACCCTGATAATGCATTGCAACAACTTTCAAGTGTTCTTGAAGGAAAATACCGCGAAGAAAGACGTTTTTTACTAGAAGCACAAGTCATTAAAGCTAACCAAAAAGCACGTAAAAGCACCGCAATTAATGAGATTGTTCTGCACCCAGGCAAAGTTGCGCATATGATCGAATTCGAGGTTTACATTGATGAAAAATTTGCCTTTTCTCAGCGTTCTGATGGTTTGATTATCGCCACACCAACAGGTTCTACAGCTTATTCTCTTTCCGCAGGTGGCCCTATTTTAACCCCAAACTTGGATGCTATTGTATTAGTTCCAATGTTTCCACATACCTTATCCTCCAGACCACTGGTGATTAGCAGCGACAGCAGTATTCGGTTGAAGTTTTTACGAACAAATATTGATTATGAAGTCAGCTGTGACAGCCAAATTATGCTCCCTATTCAGGATGGAGAGGAAGTTATTGTTAAACGTAGTAATAAAAATCTTAATTTAGTTCATCCACAAGATTACAATTATTTCAATACGTTAAGTTCAAAATTAGGCTGGGCTAAAAAAACTTTTTAATTTTTTCATTCTGCCTCTTTACTGTATAAAAAAACAGTCATACACTGTATTAAAACACAGGTGTGTATTTTCACAGGAGAGCGCAGATGCTTACCCAACTAACAATCAATAATTTTGCAATCGTACGTGAATTAGAAATTGATTTCCGTAATGGTATGACAGCCATAACCGGTGAAACAGGTGCGGGTAAGTCCATTGCTATTGATGCTCTTGGCCTATGTTTAGGTAATCGGGGGGAAGCCAATATGGTACGCCCTGGTGCACTGCGTGCTGATCTTTGTGCCCGTTTTTCCTTAGTTGATGCTGAGATGGCTGCTAATTGGCTTATTGAGCACCAACTTGATAACCAAAATGAGTGCTTATTACGTCGGACTATCTCTCCTGACGGCCGTTCCCGAGGTTTTATTAACGGCGTTTCTGTACCTTTATCACAACTTAGAGAACTCGGTACATTACTGATCCAAATTCATGGCCAGCACGCGCACCAACTCTTGCTAGATAACACTCATCAAAAGTCCCTGCTTGATGCCTATTCAAACCAGCAAGAACTACTTGCTCAAATGAAAAAAGCATGGAAAACATGGCACGACTCCTGCCAACAATTAGCCGTATTTCAAAAAGAGATGCAAGAGCGTGAATCTCGACAACAGTTGCTGGAATATCATCTAAAAGAACTGAACGAATTCCTTCCTGTTCAAGGAGAATTTGAAGAGATAGACCAAGAATATAAACAACTCGCTAATCATGGGCAATTTTTATCTATTGGTCAAACAACCACGCATATACTATCTGAAAATGATGATGCGAACGTCATTAGTTTATTAAATATGGCAAAAAATGAATTGACTGATCTCGTTGCTCTCAATCCGAAATTTTCAGAACTTCTCGATATGCTTGAAGAAGCATCAATACAAGTCAGTGAAGTCAGTGATGAAATAAAACATTATTGCGATCAATACGAACTTGATCCCAACCGTTTATTTGAACTTGAGCAACGTATCTCTAAACAAATTAGCTTAGCTCGAAAACATCATGTTAGCCCCGAGGCACTACCTGAACTATTTCAACAGTTATTGACTGAGCAAGAACAAATTGCTAATCAAAACGAAGATTGTGAAACTTTAAACGAGCAAGTTACTATCGATCATCAAAAAGCATTAGCTTGTGCAGAGCGTTTACACCATGTGCGACTGCATTATGCCCAAGAGTTAAGCACACTAATTACCAACAGTATGCATCAACTTTCAATGCCTCATGGTCTGTTTACTATTGATGTGAAATTTATATCAGAACAATTGCAGATTGATGGTGCATGTAAGATAGAATTCAATGTTACAACGAACCCAGGTCAGCCACATCAGGCGCTCGCTAAAGTTGCTTCAGGTGGTGAACTATCGCGTATCGCACTAGCTATTCAAGTTATTACCGCTAAGAAAATGGATACTCCAGCGTTAATTTTTGATGAGGTCGATGTGGGTATTAGCGGACCAACAGCCGCTATTGTTGGTAAGTTATTACGTGAGTTAGGTGAATCAACTCAAGTCATGTGTGTAACGCATTTACCTCAAGTTGCAGGTTGTGGACATCATCATTTTTATGTAAGCAAAGAAACTAATGGCGTTGAAACTGAAACTCATATGCAGCTATTAGATAAAAAATCTAGATTACAAGAGCTTGCGCGCCTTTTAGCAGGTTTAGAAGTCACCAAAAATACACTAGCCAACGCAAAAGAGTTACTTGCAGCATAATTTTTGACAACTTTTTTACGCTCATGTGGTCTTAGAGTCGATAAGGAAGGTTTTAAATTGTATCAATGTCGATTATCATTGATGTTCTGACTCCAAAAGGAATGAGATATCCATGCGTTATAAATTGTTAACTGCTGCCGCACTATCACTCGCATTAATGTCTACGGGCTGTTCAATGATGGAACGTCTTGTCTATCATCCAGACATTAACCAAGGTAATTACCTCACAGCGAAAGATGTTGCTAAGATCCAAAAAGGAATGACACAGCAACAGGTCGCTTATACTTTGGGCACGCCAATGTTATCTGACCCGTTTGGTACTCAGACTTGGTATTATGTTTTCCGCCAAGAACTAGGGCATGACCCAGTTCAGCAAGAAACTTTGACTCTGATTTTTGATCGCAATGGTATTCTTACTGACATCAAAAACGAGAAAAATCTTGCCGCGCAGGAATCAATGGAAGCTGCTGAAACAAAAGCATCAGAAACTAAAACAGCTGACTAACCACAAACACTAAGAACCACCTAGTGTGATAATAACAACCTGTTTTCTGAAGGACTTATTCAGGCGGGTTGTTATTATGAGTATCTTTATTAAAAATTTATTTAGACTCAACTTGTATAAATAAATTTAAAGACAAAAACCGAGCTTTGCTCGGTTCGCTACGTATAATCGGTTTACTTATTTTTAACTTCTTTAGACTTTTCCGCTCGTTTGCGACGTAATTCTTTTGGGTCTGCAATCAAAGGTCGATAAATCTCAACACGATCCCCATCTTGCACTAAATCTGTCAATTTAGCAGGGCGACTATAAATACCAATCTTATTTTTTTTAAGATCAATATCATCTCTAAGAGCTAAAATACCAGAAGCTAGTATTGCTTCTTCTATTGTCGCCCCCTCTTTCACTTTTACTGATAGCAAAAATTGCTTTTCAGGAAGCGCATATGTCACTTCAATATTCAGCTCAGACACTGTATACATCCTTTGCTCTTAAAGTGAAGGCTTGAACCATATTATTAGCTAATTCCTTAAAAATTTTGCCAAATGCAAGTTCTATCAATTTATTTGTAAATTCAAAATCAAGGTGAAACTCGATTTTACAAGCATCAGGGCTTAAAGGAATAAATTTCCAACCACCAGCTAATTTACTAAATGGCCCTTCCACAAGTTGCATATGAATGCACTTGTTATCCTCTAGCACATTTTTTGTGACAAAAGTTTTGCTAATGCCTGCTTTTGACACTTCAACAGAAGCGGTCATTTCTTCAGAACTATGACTAATAATTCTGCTACTCACACACCCCGGCAAAAAGCTCGGATATGAAATAACGTCATTAACGAGTTTATACATTTGTTCTGCGCTAAAAGGGACCAACGCAGAGCGACTAATCTGTGGCATATCAATTCCTATCCCCAAAAACTGAGCGTATAATACCATCTTTGATTGGTTAAACAAAAAACAAAACCCACATAGGGCAAGATTTGCACAATCAAAAAAATATCAGCTTAGAAAGATTTCTTTCAACTCAGCTTACAGTATAATGATTGCACTATGACAAAGAAAAAACCATATAAACCCGGTTCAGCAACAATTGCTATGAACAAGCGTGCTCGCCACGAATATTCTATCGAAGAGGAGTTCGAGGCGGGTCTATCCCTACAAGGTTGGGAAGTCAAATCACTCCGTGCAGGCAAAGCCAACATTGGAGATAGCTACGTTCTTTTAAGGGACGGCGAAGCTTATTTATTCGGTGCAAACTTCACACCGCTGACTGTTGCATCATCGCACGTTGTGTGCGACCCAACTCGTAGCCGAAAATTACTTTTAAATCAACGTGAATTAGATACACTCTACGGTAAAGTTAACCGCGAAGGTTATACCGTTATTGCGCTTTCTCTCTACTGGAAAAATGCATGGTGTAAAGTTAAAATCGGCGTTGCCAGAGGTAAAAAATCTCACGATAAGCGTTCTGATATTAAAGAACGTGAATGGCAACTCGATAAAGCACGTATAATGAAACATTCTAACCGCTAACCTCTAGCTTTATAGAGTATTTTTCTGTTATACTACGCTCAACAACTTGGGGCTGATTCTGGATTCGACGGGATTTGCGAAACCCAAGGTGCATGCCGAGGGGCGGTTGGCCTCGTAAAAAGCCGCAAAAAAATAGTCGCAAACGACGAAAACTACGCTTTAGCAGCTTAATAACCTGCTTAGAGCCCTCTCTCCCTAGCCTCCGCTCTTAGGACGGGGATCAAGAGAGGTCAAACCCAAAAGAGATCGCGTGGATGCCTTGCCTGGGGTTGAAGCGTTAAACTTAATCAGGATAGTTTGTTGGTGGCGTGTCTGTCCGCAGCTGGCAAATGAATTCAAAGACTAGACTAAGCATGTAGTACCGAGGATGTAGAAATTTCGGACGCGGGTTCAACTCCCGCCAGCTCCACCAAATTATCTTCTAAGGACGTCCAAAGAAGACTGAAAAGCCCGCTAACTCAATGAGTTGCGGGCTTTTTTATGTCCTGCACAGTCTGATGTCACCTAATTAAATCCAATCATCTTAGGCACCTTGATAGGCACCTCGCAAACCTTTATAGTTTTTGAGGTGCCTAAAAACAATGGAACATCAAAAATGGCAAGACAAACCAAACCGTTATCAGCAAAAGAGATCGACGCAGCAAAACCAAAACAGAGTGATTATGTCCTCTATGATGGCGATGGATTAGAACTATTGGTTAAATCCAATGGTAGCAAGCTGTGGTCATTTCGCTACATTCGCCCTCTCACTAAAAAGCGAGCTAAAAAGAGCCTTGGGTCTTACCCTGCCGTCAGTCTTGCTGATGCACGTAGTTACCGCCTTGAAGCAAGAACACTACTCGCTAAGCAGATAGACCCACAAGATCACCATAAAGAGCAAGTCCGTAACACCTTAGAAGCTAAGGCAAATACCTTTCAACTTGTCGCTGAACGTTGGTGGGAAGTGAAGAAGTCCACTGTAACCGAAGATTATGGTAATGATATCTGGCGTTCACTCGAACGAGATGTGTTCCCTGCCATTGGTGACATCAGCGTTACTGATATCAAAGCACATATATTGGTACAAGCAATACAACCGGTTCAAGCTAGAGGTGCGCTAGAAACGGTTCGTCGCCTATGTCAGCGTATCAACGAAGTGATGATCTATGCTCAAAATACTGGCTTAATTGATGCTGTACCTAGTATCAATATTGGCAAAGCTTTTGAAAAGCCCAAGAAAAAGAATATGCCAAGTATTCCCCCTGATCAGCTACCAAAGCTCATGCAGACAATGCGAACAGCTAGTATTAGCCTATCAACTCGATGCTTGTTTATGTGGCAGCTGCTTACCATATCCCGCCCTACCGAAGCCGCTGAAGCCCGTTGGGACGAAATCAACTTTGAAACCAAGGAATGGAAGATACCGGCTGCTAGAATGAAGATGAACCGTGAGCACACTGTTCCGTTATCTGACGCGGCTTTAGCTATCTTAGAACTAATGAAACCACTCAGTAGTAATCGTGAGTTTATCTTTCCTAGCCGCATTAAACCTACCCAACCCATGAACAGCCAAACCGTCAATGCAGCATTGAAACGTGCTGGATTCGGCGGTGTACTTGTTTCACATGGTCTACGCTCAATTGCTAGTACCGCTCTCAATGAACAAGGCTTCCCACCTGATGTTATCGAAGCCGCCCTCGCCCACGTTGATAAAAATGAAGTTAGGCGCGCCTATAACCGCAGTGATTACCTAGAGCAAAGACGCCCTATGATGCAATGGTGGGCTGATTTTATTGAATCGGCTGATAGGGGAAGTATTATTGAAGGCGGGATAAGGGGAATATCGCTAGTTGGGTGATTTGTGTGTACCCGCTCTAATCTGAGCGGGTACTATAACAACACAGAGTTATATATCATCCAGATGTCGGCTCTGTGCCAAGAGCGGAAGTTGCTAAATCAGTCTATGTTAATCAACGGAGATTCGGACGGTATGATTTCTTGAAAACCGCATGCCTATCCACGTATCAGGTAGTTTAAGTCTCCCGAGATTGATAGTAATATATTAAAATTCGCACAGATAAGTTATTAATGCCTAACAAGCATAAAGGAGCCACCGTGGACACAGCAGAACACGACGTTAAATTTGCATGGGCTCGTTTTTATGAGGCTTTTGCCAGCGAGTTACTGACCTGGCGGAACCGGAGAGATGAATTAGTCAAAGGCATTCACCTGATTGCAGCAGATGTCGACGGGATGTCCCATCTGCAGGACAAACCCGCTAAGGGGGAAGCTTCTCCTTTAAAAGACATTTGTCCGTTTACTACCATGGGTTTGTTCAATCGCAGTCTGACCGACACCAATCGAAAAACTATTGCCGCTAGGCTGGCGAATTTGTTGGGCGTGAGCGAGCCGGTTCCTGACTCCTTTGCTGGTATCCCGCTGCTGAATAACCAAAAGTCCTGGTTCTTTGGTTATGAAAGGTCGCGTGATCCTGATGACATTGAACGCTTGTGGGAGATGTTCTCACAGGCAATGATGTTTGCAGATAACGAGAATACTAACTCCGCAGACTTCACTTCCGCATATGACATCGCTTCTGCAGTGAGGAATGTTGGCTGGAATCTGACCATGGGGCTGTACTGGGTCCGTCCTTGGTTTTACCCCACTTTAGATAGCCAGTCGCAGTATTACATCCAGAAAGTGTTAAATATTAAGATACTTAAAAACGGGGTAAAAGGTCGCTGCAGTGGGCAAAGCTACTTGAGCATTATGCAGGCGCTTAACAAGGCCTTTACCCAACCCAACTATCCAGTTCATTCCTTCCCGGAACTATCTCTGTCAGCGTGGCATACCGATCTTAGCCAGTTTAAAGATGAAGTGGAAAATCGAACGTGGAAAGCCTCTCTACTGAATAAAATTAAGGCGTTATGCCTGAAAAAAGAGAGCCCTTATTTCACTGCTTCGGAGTTGAAAGAACACTATCTGGACGTATTCAAGGCAGAACGTCCTGAAAGCAAAACGGTTACAAGCTCAATCTCCTTTTATCTGCAGAAATTACGCGATGATGATGAGTTAAAATTCGTTGAGCGCGGAAATTATGAATATCTAAATTTTGAAAAAAACGAATCCCAGACGATAACTGAGGATACAGTCGAAGAGAGTGCACCGCCACCAAAACTCACTCACGCGCCTTACGCCATCAGTCATCTGATTCAGGATGGCTGTTTCCTGGAAAAGGCGAAGATTCAACTCACACTTCAGCGGTTGATCGACAAGAAAAACCTGATCCTACAAGGGCCACCAGGAACCGGAAAAACCTGGCTGGCGCGTCGTCTGGCGTACTGCTTAATGGGAGAACAAGCACCTGAGCGTATTAGTGCAGTGCAATTTCACCCAACCCTCTCTTACGAAGACTTTATTCGTGGCTGGCGTCCAGGGAAAGAGGGGCGATTAACGCTAATCGATGGACCTTTTGTGAATGCAATCAAAACAGCAATCAATAATCCTGCCGCAAAATATGTGGTGATTATTGAAGAGATTAACCGTGGCAATCCGGCGCAAATATTCGGTGAAACACTCACGTTGATGGAAGCAGATAAACGCACACCGACTGAAGCGCTGTCGCTCTCCTATAGTGAAAGTTCTGATGAAAAAATCTACATCCCTGAGAATCTGTATATCATCGGCACGATGAATATTGCTGACCGCTCCCTGGCATTACTCGACCTGGCGCTGCGACGCCGTTTCGCATTTATCGATCTAAAGCCAGCGTTTAATGACGCGTGGAAAAACTGGGTAAATCATAAATTCGCAATTGATTTAGACCTGTTAGCCATCATCGAATCTCGACTGACGGCGCTAAACGAGATGCTGGCGAAAGATGTCACCTTAGGGCCGCAGTTTTGTATCGGTCACAGCTATTTCACTCCAGCCACCGGCCAGCAAATCAACGACGCTCAGGCCTGGTATGAACAGGTCGTCGTTACAGAGATCTGTCCTTTGCTCGCCGAATACTGGTTTGATGCCCCAAACAAAGTCGATGAAGCCAGAAAAGTGTTATTAACAGAATGACGATAATCACCAAGTGTGAGCAACATAAAGCGTCACGCATTCCCGTGCGAAATCTTTGGCTGCTGATGCTGTACGCTTCAGATCTGTTCCGTCAGTTGGGACGCAGTCATATTGCGGTTGAAGATAACCCGGCAGAAATACCCGACCTGGTGGCGACAATCTTGCTACATGAGATTACGCTGCGCCGTCGTCGCAATTTAAGCATGGGATACCAAACTCGTCATGCGGCCCTGAACCGGGTGAGAGGACGTATTGATGTACTGTATACGACCAGTCATCAGTTGCTGGAGCGGGGGCGGGTCGCCTGTCATTTTCAGGATATGACCCTCGACAACCCGCGAAACCGCTATGTTCGCTGCGCATTAGAGCATCTGATCCCGATCATAGTGAAGCCATCGTTAGCAGCAGATTGCCACGTTATGGCAATATCACTTCGGCGTGAGGGAATAAACGGAGGGTATCCTGACAACCACGAACTGCCCTCGGTGCGGCGTTTTGGACGCCATGATGCCGCTGATAAACCAATGGTCGATGCCGCACAATTAGCTTTTGAATTGCTGGTGCCGACCGAAGATCGAGGGCGACATCTTTTGCCCGCGCCCTCAGATAATCTTTACTGGATGAGAAGGCTATTTGAAAAAGGTATTGCGGGCTTTTATCGTGTACACCTCGCCAAAACAACCTGGCAGATCTCAACTGGGAAAGAGCTGAAATGGGCGTTGAGCGATCAGAGTGCTGGCAGCGCAGCGATTTTTCCGACGATGAAATCAGACATTATTCTTGAACACAAGATGGCCCAGCAGCGCATTATTATCGATACCAAGTTTAATGCGATCCTGACAAAGGGCTGGTATAGGGAAAAATCGCTACGTAATAACTATATTTATCAGTTATATACCTACCTTAGAACACAGGAGAGCAAGGCGGACCTACTTTCGCTTAATACCGCTGGCCTTCTGCTTCATCCGGCCGTTGGCTATATGCTCAATGAGTATGTTGTCATCCAGGGACATAAAATACATTTTGCTACAGTAGATATGGCGGTAGATGCCAAAACAATTAAAAGACAATTACTGAAATTAGCCTATGATTGTGCGGGAGTTGTGGCTGATGGTTTACCACTTCATAAAGCAGTGGATGCAATATAATCTACTATTGCAGCCACGTAGCTGTTATCCGTGCTTAATCATCACATGACGTACCACTGTGTAATCATCCAGCCCATATATTGACATATCCTGGGAGCACTTCCGCTCCTCGCTCAAAACAGCCATTTGAATTTTACATATGGGTTGTTTAGTACCAATGGCGGATGTTGTTTAAACATGAGCTAGTTATGTGCTACAAGGATACTTTTGTTCACTAAATCGATATGTTCTGACTGATCTGCTTTAATCAAACCGGACACTTTAATAATGGAATATAATCCAATTATGTGCATATATTATTAGTTGGCCGATTTACATTTTGTGTTAGTTATTCCATGTTTGGCGTTAATGTATTCAATTTGGCCAAATCAGTTTATTGAATCTTACATCTAGGCAGTTTATTGCTGAAAACGGACGATATTTATCCTTATTCATTCAAACTGCAGGTTGGTTGGCCGCACTCAGCCAGCCAGATCACATACTGATGTATGTTCCCTGTTTATCTTCCCTTGCCGCCTTCCTGCATCTTGAATTACGTTGGGTATAAAGAGTAGGACATTCCGGCATAAACTCTGAATGCAGGCTTAATACGGTTTCATCCCGAGCTGTTAGCTGCAACTTGAAAGCTATAGGGTATATGGTATCGTACGCGTCAGAAATACCTTTAAGAGAGCCCTTCACGGTGGAAAAAAAGAAAACCTTCCTGCAGCAGAAAAGCGGCTTACACCCGCGTAACCGTCATCGTTCACGCTATGATTTCCCGGCGCTGATCGCCAGTTGCCCGGCACTGGAGCCGTTCGTCAAGCCGAACGCCTGGGGCGACATCTCGATAGATTTTGCCGATCCTGCGGCGGTTAAAATGCTCAACCGTGCGTTGCTGCAACATTTTTATGGTATCGAACACTGGGACATTCCCGCCGATTATCTGTGCCCACCGATCCCTGGGCGTGCCGACTATTTACACCATCTGGCCGACCTACTGGCGACCAGCAACGGCGGTGAGTTCCCTCGCGGTAAAGGCGTGGCGATCCTTGATGTGGGTGTTGGCGCCAACTGTATTTATCCGATTATTGGCCTGCGTGAATACGGCTGGCGTTTTACCGGTTCGGAGATTAATCCGATATCGCTCAATTCGGCCAAAATGATCGTGGAGATGAATCCGACACTGAGAAACAGCGTGCGCCTGCGTTTACAAAAACAACCTGAATTTATTTTGAACGGCATCATCGGCGTGGCGGAGAAATTTGATGCCACACTGTGTAATCCACCGTTCCACAGCTCTGAACAGGAAGCGCAAGCCAGCACCCGTCGCAAACTGCACAAGCTGGGTAAAGGCGAGGTAGCCGACACGCCGGTACAGAACTTTGGCGGCAAAAATAAAGAGCTATGGTGTGAAGGCGGTGAAGAAGCTTTTGTGCGTAAAATGGTAGAGGAGAGCGTTAGCCTGGCACAAAACTGCCTGTGGTTCACCTCGTTGATTTCTAAAAACACTACCCTGCCTTCGATTTATCACGCGTTAAAGCTGGTGGGTGCGGCCGAAGTCCGTACCATTGAAATGGCGCAGGGGCAAAAAATCAGTCGCTTCGTGGCCTGGACGTTCCACGACGCACAACAGCAGGCCGCCTGGGCGGAAGAACGCTGGCGTTAATTTCCCTAGTGCCGGTTATTTAATCGGCACCGATAAAACTTCGCATTTCTCTTTCAATTTCTACACATCCCATGAGTCTCCTTTCCTCCCTCCTGTTTTAAATGACTAGCAGCACTAGGCAGTACTCACTGCAGCATTATTCATCGAATCCGTTTCTGCTAAAATCTATCGTACATGAAGAGGCTCAGACGTAATTCACGGTCAAGCAGCTTAGCCAGCCCCCATTTATTGGTGCTTAAAATTGTTCGTAATCCTCTATCAGCAACGAGAACATCAGGTGGGGGCTAGGTAATACAAGTGGCAGCGACAATGTATTGATAACCTGTTTTTTTGGCAACTTCATCATTTATGCCTATGTTGGGTTAATCAGATTAACCTTCCCGATAAACAAGGTCCTCATTCACCGAGCGTGAATGGCCGCTATTCACTCTAAGCGAACATTCTATCTTCTGATATAGCTCACTTAGGACCAACAAAGGAAGTTAACAGTTTTAGAAATCAATCTAATCAGTATAATATCTCTCAATTGATGAAATTTAGAGCAGAAGAAATAAATGACGACAAGAGAGTATTTGCAAAAATCAATTTTCGAGCTGGAAGCAATATTCGAACGGTCACACAACAACGCTAGTGAACTTGAACGCCTGTTGAACGAGCTGACCTTTCGAAACACTACTAAGGCGCGAACGCTGACGACTAAAGTCGAGCAGGCCCTAAACGCCGTTAACGATTGCAGTGTAGTCTCCACGCCTGATTCCATCGCGCCAGCATTTCATTCCGATTCTGCATTCACGCAATCTTCCGAAGTTGTTGTCCACAATACACCCGAAACGACGGTACAACCAAAGCCTGAGCCTACTCCAGACACAGTAATAGGACAGCAATTCAGCAACGAGCAAATTGATCTAGGTTCATTCCCGTCTCTCACTCCATCAGGTAAGGCGAATGATGCGCCCGCGATATTGGCGGCATGGACAGCGCTCGAAGCGCTATCACCTCAAAGCTATAAGCGCCCAGAAGATATGGCAGCTGGAGACCGTTCCAGGGTTACCCTATTGGATCGAGACATTCCATGGGGACCAAATGCCCGCAGCAAGCCTAAGCATAAGCTTTATTTCGAAATCATCCTCGGCGCTATAGCACTCGACAAGGCGACAGACGAATTGGTCAAGGTTTTTGGTGAGGATGAGGAGCAATCAAGGCCGGATGGAAAGAAAGCAGCCATAGGCTCAATCTTGGTCGACAAGGAAGGCTTTGTACTTGAAAACAACGGCGTCGCCGTTTCCAGTTTTGCTTGGGCGCTCAAGCCAGTACTCGATCTGAAACTTGGTAGCTTAGGGGCTTGGCCGAAAGTAGAGCGGCGCATTATCGAGCGTTTAGAGCAGATGGTTCGCCGCCATAACGAGGATGGAGAACCCATACCGGTCGATCTGGATACTATTATTAATGCTCATAGATGGCTTGTATCACAATTCAATGTACCCGAGCATTTGGTTGAACCACCTTCATTTGTAATCAAAGTATTTCATTATTTCAAGAACAAAACACCACCTGAGCCTTCGTTGCTGAATTCTTTCTATCTCGAAGATCTTGGCGAAGCAGTAAAATTGATCGAAGCGGATAATGCAGGAATTGGTTTGCAGCGCTACATGGGAATAGGCAGACCTAACCAGAAAATCGATGTGTTGTCCCCCGTTTCCTCAGTCGAGCCGTTCGTCGCACCATCTCTCATACCGCAGGCTCGTTGGCCTTCACAAGGTGGTCACCCATTAGTGTTACTTCAACAGGCCGCTGTGAATGCGGCACGTGTTGAGCTGGTTGATGCTCCAGGTATCATTGGCATAAATGGGCCACCGGGCACAGGAAAGACAACTCTTCTCCGAGATATCGTTGTTAGTTGCATTCTTGATCGGGCCACAGCTATGGTCGCCTTCAACAAACCACAGGATGCCTTTTCCACAACAGGCGAGAAACAGGCATTTGGCTCTAATGCTTTTCTGCATTTCTACAGGTTACATGAATCCTTGAAGGGCCATGAAATCGTCGTAGCATCCTCCAATAACAAAGCGGTCGAAAACGTCAGCAAAGAGCTTCCCCTCAAAGAAGCTAATGGACGCCATGAACAGATTGCCTATTTCCGATCCATCAGTGATTTAATTGCAAACCCCAAACGCATAGGCTCCTTCGAACCAGAGGAGGCTACCCTATCCGATCCTATCGAGACCTGGGGATTGATTGCCGCCACACTTGGTAATAGCAGCAATAGAGGTGCTTTCCAGCAAAATTTCTGGTGGAACGAGGACAGCGGTTTTCTTACCTACCTGAAAGCTGCTCGCGGAATGAACGTCATGCGTGAAATCAAGGATGAACAAACGGGTGCAATCATTGATCGAGTGATGCCTAGCGTAGTCATCAATGAGCAGCCCAGCACCAACAAAGCAGACGCCGCTGCTGCTTGGCAAAAATCACGAGCCATATTCCTTAAACTAAAGGAAACGATAGATACTGAAATAGCCAGTATCGAAATGATGCGCCGAGATATTCAGGCTCTCAAGGGAGCGACCACTGAACTTCAAAAACTGGAACTGCTTCGTCCTAGCCTAAATGAAGCCATCGAACAGACATACCAGATTGCTGAATCTACCCATAGGGAACAGGAGAAGGCAAAGTCGCAAGTTGAGTTGAACAAAGCTTTGCTCGATAGCCATCTTGCTGGCCGCCCTGGTTTTTTCTCTCGCTTGTTCGGGACTTCAGCCTGGAAGTCTTGGAAGTCGGCATTGCAAAATCTCTCGGAAACCTTACAGCAATCTGCCTCACAGGTGCTGATTGTGAATGATGACCTTGAGCTTGCAAGAGCTAGGTGGAACGACGCTCAGTCCCAGTTACAGCAGCTCGAACATGAAATTTCAAGTAAATGGCAGGTAGTAGAGGAATTGAAGGCAACAGCGGCTCGGGCTCGAAATCTCATGGGTGACAGAGTTGTTGATGAGCAGTTCTTCGAGCGAGAGCACGAGGCTATCCACCTGACAGCACCATGGCTTCCCGATGAAATTCACCGCCTGCGTGAGGATCTCTTCGCCGCCGCTTTGGCTGTGCATAAAGCATTCATCGATGCTTCGGCTAACCACTTGCAACACAATCTTGGGTTATTGATGTCGGGCATGGTAGCTGGCGCATTTCAGTCTCCCGCTCACCGTGGACTTCTCCCTGACCTCTGGTCAAGCCTTTTCATGGTAGTACCGACAGTGTCCACAACCTTTGCCTCCGTCCGGACGATGTTCGGGGATCTGCCTCCTGAAAGTATTGGCTGGCTTCTAGTCGATGAAGCGGGTCAAGCCGTTCCTCAGGCGGCAATTGGCGCTATCATGCGGGCAAAGCGTTCTATTGTGGTAGGCGATCCGTTGCAGATCCCTCCAGTGGTTTCTCTTCCCGAGAAGCTAAACGCCGCTATCTGCCAGTTCTTCGATATTGACCAGTTAGAATGGTCTGCCCCCACAGCATCTACGCAGACACTCGCGGATCAAGCATCGCGCTTCAAATCCACATTCATCACGGACGCCGGTGATCGAGAGGTTGGATTACCACTCCTTGTTCACAGGCGCTGCCAGAATCCAATGTTCGATGTCTCTAATGCTATCGCCTATTCTGGGCAGATGGTCCATGCCGTCAGGCCTAAAAAACCGGGTTCTATTGGCTCAACGTTAGGACAATCACGCTGGTTCGACGTCAATGGCGATGCCGAGACAAAATGGTGCGCAGACGAGGGAGACATGGTTGTGCAAATTCTTAAAAAATTAGCGGCATCGGGCATTACAAACCCAGATGTCTTTATCATCACACCATTCAAGATCGTAGAACAGCAAATGCGTCGGCGTCTCAACAGTGAGACAAGTCTGCTGAAGGCGTTGGGTGTAAAGCTGGATGAGTGGAGCAGTGATCGTGTAGGCACTATTCATACGTTCCAAGGCCGAGAGGCAGACACGGTTATCCTGCTGCTAGGTGCGCCGAAAGCCAGTCAGCAAAGGGCTCGCCAGTGGGCAGCTAGCCCGCCAAACATTATTAATGTAGCCGTCTCACGGGCTAAGCAAAACCTATATGTGGTTGGTTCAGCTGTTGCATGGGCTGGAGCAGGAACTAGCCTGCAGGTCCTGCAACGGCAATTAGCATAATCAGCCTGACAATATATGAGCTGGTATTCAATAATGGATGCCAACTCGTAACTAATCTTCAACTTACGTCAGTAACGGGCTAAACGCTCTGTGTTAGAAGAAGCAATCCAGAAATTCGTGCCCCCTGTTAGGTAGTAATTACGATATATAATAAAAATAGCGCTATTTTAGAAACTAAAAAATATCTACATACGCAAGGCTACAAACATGAAATCCAAGAGTGCACTAGTTTTAGAAGAACTCAGATCTAAATTACGTCCCGCATCGGTGGCACAGGTAGGTGGTTTTCGCCCTACAGCAGACCCCATTACATCTTGGTTTTTGAAAGGAGTCGCTCTACCGGGTGAAGGATTACCAGTCTGGAAAGGAGTACCGATGTTTCCACTTCTTCAGATTCGTGTAGATGAGCTTCCCGTGATCCCTAAACAATTGAAGGACATTGCACTTCTGGTGCTCTACCACAATATGGAAAGCCACCCGTTTGATAAACCTCATGGGGAAGGTTGGCTAATACGTGAATATACCACCCTTGAGGGACTGGAATTATTGCCTGCAATAGACACGCCGTACCGTGCATTTCCGATTCGATGGTTGCATGTCAATGATGATGCTCCAGGATGGGAGGATGCTTGGGATATTGTTGACCTTTCCGACGTAAACGAGGATGAGGAAGCAAGTGACTGCTTCTTTGATGATTTTAACCGATATAGAGGAACCAAAGTCGGAGGCTATCCGATGGAGATACAACATGGTGCAGGAATTCAAGATTTTGTCTTTCAGGTGGGATCAGAGGAAAAAGTAAACTGGATGTGGGCAGACAATGGTATCGGTTACTTTCACAAGTCACCAGAGAGGGTCTGGACATTTTCATGTCAGTTTTATTAGAAGTACAACGTCAGGTCTTTGCTCAAAACCTAAACTCACCAGAGCCAACGTCGCTTAGATTTTTGCCAGCTTCCTTCCCAGAGGTCAAAACGCTTGAGTTTTTCAAGCTTGTGTAGAACGACATCCTCACCCACGGATGAGAGAGTTCGCTCCGGAATTGAGATACCAAAAAGGCCTTCAGCGACTGGGAAAATCTCACATTCTGATGTCAGTGATCCCAGTGTTTTTTCTATCTTCTTAAGATCGGCTTTTACAATTAGTTGGAGTCCCATTAGCTTTTAAACTCCATAATAGCTACATGCTCAAGCGCTAGTCTAATCTGGGCTTGAACTTGATCAGAGATTGATTGTCCTCTGATGTCATAAACGATCCGGCAAGTTCGAATGTGCGGTGGAAGCTGCGTGACTCCCCAGGATATTCTAGCTAGATTGTACGCAATACTGAGCTTTATCGATTCCGGGGATGCCAAGCTGTGGTTAGCGACAAGGATAAACTCGCCTAGATCTTCATTTATTAATTCTGGGGTAAACATCACACCTCCCTTTTCTTATCTTTGTCGATTTATATCGATTGAATACTATCATTACAATTAGTTTTCATAGCAACTATCTTGCTCAAGAAACTATGTACACACATCGCTGTGATTACAGGTTTAATAAACTTGCCCACTTTGCAAAACGAACGTAGCTAACATCATTTCAGGTGGTTACCTAACTTTTGATTTGTTTACAGTAACAAGTGGTTGTGTAAAATCCGCGCTCACGAAAAACAATGCCTATTGATGAACACTGGTCATTCAGCCTGAACTTACAACAACAATTAACCAATATGTAAATGAATTACCGACTTACTGGGTAGGCTGATTCATGCCTTATTTGGTTGAGGCACCGATTTTGAGAAGTACAGTTCTTAGTTATTCAACGTATTTCATAATCATTTAATTTTCTTGTAAATTAACCAATCATTCCAGACATTATTCGCATTGAGATCCTGATAGCCACGGCTTTTGTCCATATCGTCTACAACTTCTGCTGGTAACTCAATAGCAGTAGCATTATCACGGATAGATTCAACCTCGCACTGAGTCAATTCACACCCAGCCTCTTTCTCTTTTGCTTCAAGTAATGCAATAAGTGAAGGAATGAATACAATAGCCATTTCAATCAAACTCCATTAACCGTTTAATACTTAATCGTTTTGGTACATATCTACTATCGCCACATTATGCTTTTGTTGAATTCATCAGAGGGGGATAGTTGTATATTTTCAGCAAAACCTGTCAATTCAAGGCTGAGCTAGTATATATCCACCTGCTTTGATAATCCGACTAATGTATATCCTCCAGCCTTCATCGTAATGAAGAAAGTTAGCCTATCAAACTAACTTTCCTTCGGATATAAACCAACTATATTTTACTTTTTTTCGCCCTTTTCTTTACGGCTCTATCAAATACACACTCAAGATCACTATTCTTTGCAGCCCAACGCACTACCGCCTCGTTTAAGGTATCTTGCTTAAGCAGAGTTTTATACCCCTCATTAATTTTAGATTCAATGAATTGCCATAATTCTTCAGCTATTTCATCTACAGCTTCTCGACGACTTTTCCGGAACTTACCTTCTGACATATGTTTATTGAGTAACCGGATAGATTCCATTCGGAAAATTTCAGTTAGTTTAGAAATCGCATCACCCCCTTTGGATGAAATTCTCTTGCGTTTTGTACGATTTATTCTTTCCACCTTCACAAGATCACGATAGATATTGATTGAATTAAAACCTGAAAGAAGACGGATGGCACTCATAAAAGCATCAATAGATATCTTTTTATCTGTTTTCCAAAAGTAATTAGCACAAGCTGCATAAATACCAATAACCCAACAATAGTTTTTGGCATAGCCATTAGCGCTATTACCTAAAATTGACGTTTCCATACAATTTTCTAGTATTCGAGTTTCCATACAAATATTTTCATAAAGTTGAGGGCTTAAATGCTGAGCATCATCCAAATATAAGTATTCTGTATATAGCCCCCTATCCTTATATGCTAACGCCCCTTCAGGCGACATCAAATCAATAGCTTTTTTCTTAGCTGCTTCTGACATAAATGAACAATTATTTAAATGTAAAACTGCTTTATTTTTTTGCTTTATATATTCACTTTCCAGAAGAATATATATTTCATTCAATTCACTCATATATTTACCTGCTAAATGTATTCATAAAAAAATCTCAGCCCTTACATGTTCATCTATTATTTTTTTTATTATTCTTTCTACTACCTAAAACATTCCAAGAGAAACTAAAGTATGACAAACACATCTAATATTATAATGTTACGACTACCCACTGTAATCGAACGTATTGGTATCGGTCGTTCCACCATCTATGACTGGATCAACCCAACATCACCAAGGTATGACCCAACGTTTCCTAAACAAAAAAATTAGGGAAGCAATCTGTTGGTTGGATCGAATTCGAAATCAACGATTGGTTACTTCAACGAGAGTCAACTTAGCTAGTCGCTACTTTATCATTAATGATATTAATGTTTTATTGAAAATGTTTATTATTGTGAAGAAGTTAAAGAGGTAAAACCAAAACAGGCCTAAATTATCGAATATTGACTATTCAATAACGTTAAATTTTTTTTATAAAAAACTTAAGAGAGGATAACTATCATGTCTCAACGGATAACTATTACTGTAAAAAATGGAGACAGTTTAAAACAGATAGATGAGTACTGCTATAAGCATAAAACTTCACGTTCATCTTTAATATCCAGTATATTAAGGAGTGCTTGCCCATTACTTTCAGAGATAAACCAATACACTCAATTAACTAATGAGCTTGAAAGTAAATTATTTTCCCCAGATAAATCTGCAATGAATTATCAAGGGAAAGCATCGACATTTTCTTTAGCTGAACATCTTTTAGACATATGGCAAACGCACATAATAGAAAAAGGTGTCATTATTGATCAACATGCTTATCCTCATGCATTTAAAAGCCCTAAAGTTGGTCTCAAAGAAAAAATAAGCATTCAAGAAGAACTAGAGCACTATATTAGCGAACCCAATATTAAGAAAGTTATCTTTATTTATACTGATAGGCATGTTCACTATAAGCTACATAAAGCAGGTGGATTATCAAATACGATTTTAATTAAAAATACTGAGTATAAAAATTATGTTTTTGACTTTAATGGAATCATTAACATACCGATGAATGATATTGTTTTTTTTGGCATTGAAGAAGCGATAAAGAAAAGTAAGGTACAGTTAAAACATACCTATGAGGCTTTTATACCCATTTATCACACAAACCATCAGTGCATTCTAATTGGGGTTATTGATAGGAACAATGCCAGCAGAAGAATAGACAAAAGCTCAAACACCATAATCATAAACCCACTATAACAGATCATTAATACGTTTTTTGACACCTAAGGGAATAAAATGAGCCAATATGCATACATCCGAGTAAGACATGATGACAGTGATGCCTTAGCAAATCTTGAGCAATACACACAGGAAATTGTCACGTTTTGCCCTGAGGTTAAGGATAATATCATCATTGAACGTCAACCATTGCTTGATGTGAAACTTCCTCCACCACAACTTATGGAGCATATTGACCATATTTTAACACCAGAAGACACTTTAATAACAAGGAATCTCTATGATATAGGAAATAATACTCAGCAGGCTGCACAGATTTTATCTCGATGCCACGAACTTGGTATGGCTGTTATCATCCTTAATCAGTCTATCACGAATATATTTGAACAGAAGTTTTTCTTGCTAGACGTGCTGAATCTATTAAATGATTTAGAAGAAAGCTATGAAGCACTAAAACTAAGCAGGCGACATTACATTTCGTTATCCCAAAATAAGTCATTAGGTCGACCAGCAGGAAGTAAGTATAAGTATTATATTTACGAGCTGAAGTGCAAAGGATATAAACAGCAGGAGATAGCAAATAAACTTAATATTAGTCTTTCAACTATAAAGCGACACTGGAATAAAGATATTTTCGAATAGGG
The DNA here is from genome assembly GCF_028480905.1 of Providencia sp. PROV156. NCBI lineage: Bacteria > Pseudomonadati > Pseudomonadota > Gammaproteobacteria > Enterobacterales > Morganellaceae > Providencia > Providencia sp. PROV156. Next base: position 147,386 of record NZ_JAMPPE010000004.1, read on the forward strand.
CTAACTCCAGAGTAATCAATTAATAGAAAATGCAGTTACAGTGCGACTCTAAATATAGTTTTCGTGTTGGATAGGTATTATATATGCCATCTATCATAGCTAAATAAATAATAAAAAACCATAGTGGAAATGCATTACATAAAAAACCACCAAGGAGACGATATCTAATTTAATTAAAACCATTTTAAACCTTATTAACTAAATTATAAAAAAATGGATAACGCAGCTCCTTTGCCCTATCCCGATATTACTTTAATCATATTAAAGGGTAAGTTAATATTACCCTAGGGAATACTCATGTCTAAAAATGAATATAATGAATTTTATCTAGAATGCATTGCTGATACATTGAACTATGCTTTAAAGGAATACCCTCGTATCACGGTAATACGAGTTGACCTTCGCTTTCCGTCTATTATCGATAATGGTGATATGCCGACATGTTTCCCTTATTTAGAAGGAAGTCCTATATCCCGATTTACTGATTCCTTAAAGGCTAAACTTAAGCACGATCAACACCGTAAAAAGCTTCAAGGTAAACGTACTATGCGTTATATGTGGGTAAAAGAAATTGCAACTGCAATACAGCCTCACTACCATGTATTTTTAGTCTTCAATAAAGACGCATACTACCATTTAGGGGACTACAATTTGTTCGAGCCTAGCTTACGGGCCATGATCACCACAGCTTGGTACAATGCATTACAGCTCGAATTTGATCCTTCTTTTGATACAGGCACATTAGTACACTACCCAGAAAACTGCCGATATTGTTTAAATAAACTTTCATCATCATTTTTTGACGATTACCAATTAGTCATGAAACGATTAAGTTATTTAGCAAAAGAATAATCCAAGCAGTACAGTCCTGTCCGTCGTAGTTTAGGGCGTAGTCAGTATTGATATTTGTGGTGGCCTTAGGGCCACCTATACAATAATCGATATTAGTAGCTACTCATACGGTGGAGCTAATACCTCACGATGACCATTGTGGTCTTGTTCACTAACTATGCCTTGTAATTCTAGCTGCTCTACAATCATTGCGGCTCTGTTATAACCGATCCGGAACTGCCGCTGGATCCCTGAAATAGAAACGCGCTGTTTTTCTACAACATACTCAGTTACTTGATCAAATAATGGGTCAAGTTCTTCCTCTGCCACATCTTCATTCTGGGCATCCCCATAAAAATTAAGATAACTCGCGCTTCCCCATCGTTTACAATAATCGACTGTATCCCTGATATCTGAATCACTCACATAAGTACCTTGGATCCTAGTCGGTTCAGATAAATTCGGTGATGCGAATAGCATATCCCCCAAACCAAATAGTGATTCTGCCCCATACTGATCAAGGATTAAATTAGAGTCAGCCCTAGATGATACAGAAAGAGCAATACGCGTAGGAATATTAATTCGAAGCTGTGAACCGATACTGGTGGATAAAGGGCTGCGAGTCGTTAGAATTAGATGAATACCAACCGCATGACCTTGCTGGCTCAATAGAACTAACATTTCCCCTATTTGTTTATACTTGCCAATAAGTTGAACGTAATCATCAATACAAACAACAATTTCAGGCTCATAGCCTAAATAAGGATGATCGCTATAATTTTCATTAGGGCGCCAGAAGGGATCAGGTATAGGCCTACCTAACTCTTTCGCACTTGAGATTACCTTATTGTAACCACTCAAATTACGTTGATTTAATGCTCCAAATAATTTTTGTCTACGCTTTAACTCATTAACTAAAAACGTTAATGGCTTTATTGATTCAACGGAGTCAGAAACGGAAGGAAATAATAAGTGAAGTATATCGTTGTATAAACTGAGTTCAAGTTGGCTTGTATCAAACATAACAAAGCGAACTTTATCCGGTGGATTTCTATACAAAATACTCATTACCAAGGAATGCATTAACATTGACTTACCTGAGCGCGTCACACCCGCAATAAGTAAATGCGGCATTTGAGCCAGATCCCAGCCAACTGGATCCCCTATAATATCTTCTCCTAACATGATAGAAAGCGAAGATAAACCATTGCTTCCGCTCCATTGATTAAAGCATTCAACAAAAGGCACCGCTCTACGATAGGTGTTAGTGACTCGTAATCCGATGTAAGGTGTACCCGCTATAAAATCAATAACTTTTATATCAACGACACTCAAGGAACGACACAATTCTGACACTAACGCTGTCACTTGAGAGGCTTTTATACCTCTGCCCAGTTCGATTCTAAAGAGTGTAAATGTTGCACCTTCATCATAACCGACAACCTCACCTTTTATTTGGTATTGCAAAAAGCAAGATTCAATCGCTTGGGCCATTAAGTCTAATTCTTGAGGTGACCAGCAAAGTTCAGAGGTATAAATAAATGGTTGCATCACCACTCTCTCCTAAACATGAAACAACCAGAAATACTAAAGGCGTTATTCACTTAGCTTTGTCAGTTGTTTTTCATTCGATACCCAAAATTTTAGATTTTTATAAATAAGATGACGCCAAGGTTCTCCTCTTGGGCACTTAGGTTTACCAATAATAATAAGCTCATCTCCCTCTTGTAAGTTATTAAAATAATCATCTGTATGAGCATTTAATGACGGTACATAATGTATTACTTGGTCTTCAGCCGAATGGACAATGTACTTGTCCCCTTTGACCGTATAAAAATTTGAGCTATCAGTATCTATGTGTTTGCTTGTTTCCTTCACGGTAAAAGCAATAGCGACGGGATGCTCAATTCCATCCCCTTTTTTATGCAAAATAGGATATCGACTTTCATCATAAAAAAAATTATTCCATTTAATTTTTTTGCCATTAAATTCGATAACGACAAGTTCAGATAACAGCTTTTTATCTGAACTCTCTTCTATTCTTTCCCAAATTTTTGCTATGCCTGCTGCTGAGTTAAAATAATTAGAAAGCCTTCTCTCAGATGCCTTATACTCTCGATTTTTACGCTCTCTAACTTCACTATCACATTCATCTTCATACGCTTTTTTTGCTCGTTTGAAATCTGATTCAGCCTCTAACAATACATTCATCCGAAATGTGAATGTACCTTGATCTGAAAGAAAAATATCTTTGGTATCTTCAATATTTGTAGACTTTGCAACCAATACTTCTACCGCCGTTCTAACATTATTTTTGCATGAAGCAGAATGTTCTTGATTAGGGCCTAAGCGTAAATATGGCGATATCGTTCTACCTAAACGCACAAACGAATCTACCCAAATCACATTCGCATCGCAATACTCGCAAATAAGCCCATCTTTACTGTCTTTTGTAATCGCAGAAATAGAAACCAATTGATCATCGTTTTTAGATTGCCTAGCAAAAAACATTTTTAAACCTTTTGCCATACCATCTCCCCAATCTGTTTATTGCTAATAAGGTAAAAATATCCTTATCATCACACGTATACAGCAACAAAAATCAGATAAAAATAATGAGTTAATTATTTATGTCACAATAAAAAAGAGTTTATTATAAAATAATAAGTATTATTGTGTATGTCGAATAGTAAACACCCTACACTCATTAAATTTAAATTCTGTATAAACCGAAAATCCAGTTCTAATCACTAATAAATACCCATCACGGAATTAAAAGCTGATATTAAATTTTATTTACCAAAAAATGCGATTCCATCTTATTGTCCTTCTTGTCAATTTATGTAAATGTTAACAGTAAATTTAACTTAAGATAATACTCTCAATGAAAGTAAGTTGTTCCCTCTATTCCGTACTTTAAGCTCACCTTTAATTAACTTAGCAACGGATTTGTGGACTCATTAGTAAGGATGCTCCTATATGCATTTCATCGCTGGCACCGCCTTAATTCATTGAGTTAGATAACTACATGTATTGATTAATGAATTAGGCAAAAATATGCAGGAAAAAGTATTACCCACCGCGCATCGTCAAAGTGGCGGGCAAAACCGTTTCTTAAAATGGACTCTGTTCAGCGTATGTTTTATATCAGCACCATTATTAGCTGACCCCGTAAACCAAGCACTCTCTATCGATGCACGCGAGCAGCAACGCCAGCAAGAACGTGAGCGAATGTTACAACAGCAAAACAACCCGGTTGTGGATACGCGTATTCAACAGCCTGATTTGTCACTGCCCGATTACCCACAAAATGAACACCCCTGTTTTACCATTTCCACTATTCGCCTTGACGGTGAATCCGCTGCCGATTTTCAATGGGCGTTAAAGGCCGTTAACGATGCCAAAGGCCAATGTTTGGGTAGCCAAGGGATTTTGTTAGTCCTCAATAAAGTCCAAAATGCCATTTTAGAAAAAGGGTATGTGACCACCCGTGTGATGGCACAAGAGCAAGACTTGAACCAAGGTGAATTAGTCCTTACTCTTCAGCCGGGACGCATTAACGCCATCCGTTTTGATGAAGGTACTTCATGGCGTGGGCGCTTATGGAATGCCATTCCTGCTTCCTCCGGCGATATTCTGAATCTGCGTGATATTGAGCAAGGGCTGGAAAACTTTAAACGCGTGCCGAATGTCACTGCCGATATTCGTATCGAACCCGGCCCAATTGATGGCACCAGTGACTTAGTGGTCAGTTGGCAAGAAAAACGCCCTGTGCGATTAAGCTTGGGTTTGGATGATAGCGGTTCAAAAAGTACCGGGCGCTATTTAGGCTCTGCAACTCTCGCCATTGATGCGCCGTTTGCCCAAAACGATATGTTTTACGCGAATATCAGTAAAGATTTGTTTGATAAAGGCCCTTTCGGTAACCGCTCTTATACTCTGAACTACTTTATTCCCGTTGGCAATTGGGGCTTTGCCGCCAATTACAATGAATATAACTATCACCAAAATATTCCCAATGCTAACGAAGTGCTGCGTTATAGCGGCAAGAGCGATACCGCACAGTTTACCGTTTCACGGCTCCTGTTTCGCGATCAAACCCACAAAACCACCCTTAACCTGCGTACTTATCGAAAAACTGCCAGTAACGCGGTCAATGACATTGATATTGAGCAGCAACGCCGCCGTACTGCGGGGTGGGAGGTCGGTGTTAATCAGCGCAGCTTCTTAGACAATGCCACACTCGATGCCAACATCAACTGGCGTCGCGGCACTGGAGCCTATGGTGCACGCCGAGCCCCTGAAGAAGATACCCACAGCGGCAGTGCCCGCGTGGGAATATTCCTCGGGGACATCAGTTTCAATCAACCCTTCACGTTGGGCGAACAACCTTGGCGTTTGAATACCGCTTTACGCGGTCAATGGACGCAGCACGCCTTAACACCACAAGAACGCATGTCCATCGGTGGACGTTATACCGTCCGCGGTTTTGATGGAGAGCAAGTGTTGTCGGGTGAAAAAGGCCTGTTATGGCGCAACGAACTGGCATGGAATGCTTTCTCTCAAGGGCAAGAACTGTATTTAGCCGCTGACTACGGGCGTGTTGAAGGCCAGAGCACTAAATACCTCGTTGGACACCAACTTGCAGGTACCGCATTAGGGCTGCGCGGCTCAATTTCATCGCGTTTAAGCTACGACCTATTTGTCGGCGTGCCGTTATATAAGCCGAAAAAATTCGATACGTCAGGAGCTACGGCAGGCTTTAGCCTCAACCTTGAAATTTAATCGCATATTATTGATTTAATAGTCGATAGACATTTTCAGTTTTACCCGTGTCTGTACTGTTTTTAAAGGAATACCATCATGAACAAGCATTGTTATCGTTTAATTTTCAGCCGCACTCACGGGGAACTACGTGTTGTATCCGAGTTGGCCAAAAGCTGTAGCACCGAATCAGGCCAAACGCGTGGCTCAAATGGCGGTCGCCTGTGGGTAACGTTGCGCCGCACCTCGCTGCTGCTGTGGTTAGCCTTGTGGGGTGGTTCAGCCATGGCGAGCAGCATTATTGCCGATAACAATGCCCCTAAAAACCAGCGTCCGGATGTGATCAATACGCAAAATGGCATTCCACAAGTCAATATTGCGGCACCGAATGGTTCGGGCATTTCCCATAACCAATATAAACAATTCGATGTCGATAACCGGGGCGCCATTCTCAATAACTCGGCGGTCATGACCTCGACGCAAACCGCAGGGATGATCCAAGGCAACCCGAACCTTGACCCAAACAAAGCTCCTGCGCGCGTTATTCTGAATGAAGTCAACAGTAATAACCCTAGCCAAATTAAAGGCTTCCTCGAAGTGGCTGGCGGTAAAGCACAAGTGATTGTCGCCAACCCATCGGGAATTATTTGTAATGGCTGTGGCACCATCAATGCAGGCCGAATGACCCTCACCACAGGTAAACCGCAATTTAATCAAGATGGCAGCCTCGCGGGGTATCAAGTCGAGCGTGGTGTTATTCGTGTTGAAGGCGGTGGCTTGAATGCCGATAGCCGCCACGATACCCAATATGTGGATTTGCTCGCCCGCGCCGTTGAAATCAACTCCGGCGTGTGGGCGAAAGAAAAAATCGCGGTTGTCGCGGGTAAAAATAAGGTTGATACGCAAAATAAAGCTACTCCAATGGAGAGCCAATCTGCGCAACCTGAGTTTGCTATCGACATGGGGCAAATGGGCGGCATGTACAGCGGTTATATCCACATGGTAGGCACCGAAAAAGGCGTGGGCGTGCGTAACCAAGGCGGGCACATCCAAGCGGATAAAACCTTAACAGTCAGCAGCAACGGTAAGCTGATTTGGGGCAGTGCATCGCAGCAAGCCACCACCCAAGCCGGCAGTGATATTACCCTGACCGCTAAAGACGCCATCGACCACCAAGGTAAATTGCACAGCGGCGGCACCTTAAACATTGAAAGCCAAACAGGCTCAGTGAGCAATACCGACACACTAGCTGCGCTAAAAGATGTCAATATCAATGCGAAAGGCGATATCCGCAGCCAAGGCAACGTGCTCGCAGGCAGTGATAACAAAAGCAATATTATTAAAGATGCTAATATCACCTTAAACAGCGACGGTAAAATTAATACCCGAGGCACACTTTTAAGTAAACAAAACGTCACAGTAGCAGGCCAGTCACTGGATTTAAGCCAAACACAAGTCGCCGCCTCGACGTTGGCACTCACCGCCAAACAAGGGGATATCGCCCTCACCCAAGGCAAAATTGACGCCAACAACGTCAAACTCCACAGTGCGCGCGATATTCATGCCGAGCAAGTGCAAGTCAAAGCCGCGCAATGGAACGTCAGCGCTAACAACTTATTTAACCAGAAAGGCACATGGGTACAAACAGGGCAAAATGAGAGCCAATTTGCCCTCACTGGACAACTGAATAACCAAGGCGGTGCGATTGAAGCCAATCGCCTCAAGCTCAATGCCGACTCATTGAACAACCAAGCTGGCCGGCTGGTTGCGTTAAGCAAGAGCCAACAAGATTGGGAGGTGAAAAATAGCGTTAATAATCAGCAAGGTGAAATCGGGGCGAATGGTGATTTAAGCCTCACCGCAAACTCGATTGATAACCAATCGGGCACCATTAAAAGCCAAACTAAACTGGCCTTGAATGCCAAAGAGAAGATTAATAATCGCGCAGGTAACCTTGTTGCAGGGAATGCCGTCAACCTGCAAGCAGGCAAATCGCTGAACAACCAATCGGGGACGATTAACAGCCAGCAAGTCACTGTCACCACGGACAATCTCAATAATGCGTTGGGTAAACTGATCAGCCAAACCACGTTAGATATTGTTGCTCACCAACAAGTGAATAACGCCAACGGGTTTATCGGTTCGGGTGATAAATTAACCTTAACCGCTCAAGATGTGCTTAACAACCAACAAGGCACGCTGCAAAGTGATACTCAGCTCACGGTAGATGCACAACGTATTGATAACCAAAGCGGAAAAATTCTGTCCGGTGAGCAACTTGTTCTTAATGCAACGACTGACCTCGATAACCAAAGTGGAACGCTTTACAGCAAAGATATTACGCTGAATGCAAACAAGATTAATAACCAGCAAGGGCAAGTCGTTGGCGAAAATAGTGTTGATATCAAAGCAAAAAATGCCTTAGATAACACCAAAGGTAAAGTGATTGCCAATGAGTCGTTAACCGCGTCTATCGGTCAGCAACTCGCCAACCAAGCAGGTTTACTGCAAAGCGGCAATCAAGCAAGCATCACTGCCAAAGCACTGGATAACCGTGACGGGCAAGTGCTATCAGGTAAAGCCCTTGATATCACAACCAGCGCGCAAATTGATAATGCCAAAGGCGAAATCAGCAGCCAGAACGTCAATATCCACACCGCTCACTTGGATAACCAAACGGGGAAAGTGATTGCGACCCAAAATCTCGACCTCATCAGCCAAGGCGATGTGAATAATCAGTCTGGGTTATTGGAAGCAGGCAATCAATTAACCCTCAATACCCAAGGGGATATCAACAACCAAAAAGGCACACTGCAAGCAGGAAAACAGACGGACCTCAACGCAGAGAATATTGATAACACCCAAGGCCAGTTGTTATCGGGCAACCAACTCGTCGTAAACACGCAAAATGACCTCAATAATAATCAAGGAAAAGTCAGCGCGGGTAAAACATTGCAGTGGCAAGGTAATCATTTCAATAATACCGCGGGCTTGCTGCAAAGTGGTGGCACATTAGCGTTAACCGGTAACCAACTGAGTAATCAGCAAAAAGGCCAAATCCTCAGCCAAGATGCACTATCGTTCACCCTCAGTGGCGATTTTAATAACCAAAGCGGTATTCTGACCAGCCAAGGCGATACCGCGATTAGCGCTAACCTTGTCAACAATGCCCAAGGCGCGATTAATGCCCTTGGTCGTTTGAATGTTCAGGTTGCACAGTTGATTGATAACCGAGATGGGCGCATTTTCAGCCAGCAAGCGCAAGCACTCAACGCACACAATATTCTCAACCAACAGGGTTGGATGGGTAGCTTAGATTCATGGCAGGCCACGACTCAGTCATTGAATAACCAAAACGGTGAAATTCAAAGCCAGAAAAATGTCGAACTCACGACAAACGCACTGGAAAACCAGCAAGGCACATTGCAAGCCGGTGGCTCTGCATCACTGTTGGTTGCCAACGAAATCAATAACACCCAAGGTAAAATCAGTGCCAGCCAAGGCCTCACGGCCACAGGGCAATTCGTCAAGAACCAGAAGGGACAATTACTCTCTGGCGGCACATTGCAGCTTAGCGCGTCGGATGTCGACAACTCACAAGGTGGCTTACTGTATAGCCAAAAACAACTGTTGCTATCTATTGAAAATGCGCTGAATAACGCCCACGGCAAACTGCAAAGCGGCGAAAACCTCACGCTGACAAGTAAATCGTTAGACAATACGTCTGGCAAAATCGAAAGCCAGCAAGCCCTAAATATCACAAGCACAGAGCGGATTGATAACACATCAGGGGCAATCCTCAGCAATCAGAACCAACAACTGGAAACCAAAACCTTTAAAAACCAACAAGGGACGGTGAGCAGCCTCGGCGAGTTTGCCATGAATGCAACAGAGCTTGATAACACCCAAGGCACCCTCATTAGCCAACGCGCGGGCACCTACAACATCGCGCAGCTCAATAACACACAAGGGAAGATTCACAGCGGTGATACCTTAACGTTAACGGCTACCGATATCCAAAACCAACAAGGGCAACTGGTTTCCACCAACGCACTGAAACTGATTGCACTCACGTTAGATAATCGACACAACGGTATTTTAAGCAGTCAAGGTCGCCTCAGTCTGTTACTCAATGCCTTAGATAACCGCGAAAATGGACTGGTTCACGGCAGTAAAGAAACCACCCTAACCGTCAAAAATATCGAAAATACCCAAGGACGACTGCAAAGCAATGAAAACTTGACGTTTTCAGGGGTGAATACCCTCAATAACCAATCCGGTCAGGTGTTAGCCAATGGCGATATTGCACTGAATACGGATGCAGCGTCCACCCCGGCTCAGCTTACCCTCTCAAACCAACAAGGTACCCTGCAAAGTGGTTCGGCGCTCGCCATCAATACCCAGTCTATTAACAATCAAGGCGGGACAATCAAAAGCCAGAAGGCGCTTTCACTGACCGCAGCACAGGACTACACGCACCGCGCAGGCGATACGCTGACCAGTAACCAATCGGTCACCCTGAAGATCGCAGGTACATTAACCAACCTCACTGACTGGTTATTACCGGGTGATTTCACCCTGTCGAGCCTACACTTCACCAACCAAGGCTCACTGGTCAGTAAAAACCTCGCTATCTCCACCGGTAAATTGGATAACCTGAATCGGTTAGAAGCCGATAAGATGACGCTCAACGTCGACGCGTTAAATAATAGTGCGACATTGATGGGCGATGAGATCCGCGTTAAAGCTAAAACCATTGATAATCAGGGGAAAAAAGCTGTCATTGCGGCAGCAAAACACATTGACCTGCAAACAGAAAAAAACCTCACCAACCGCGACCAAGCACTGATTTACAGTGGTGATACCCTTGCTCTCACCAGCAAAGATTTGATTGAAAATAACGCCAGCTTTATTGAAGCGGAAGGTGCGGTTTCCATCACGGCGCGTCAGCTCAATAATTTACGTGAAGGGTTAGATATTCAGCGAGAGGCCGAAGTCGAAAATTATAAAAAACACCTATATAACTTCTACTGGCGTTCATTTGAAACGCAGGCCCATAAAAACCCCAGTGCGATGGCACCAACCACGCAGCAGTTGACCTTTCAAAACGATCAGGCCGCGTTGGATAACAAGTATGGCACTATCTTAGACATCGATGCCAAAAATAAACGCGCTCAAATGAAGGTGAAACAGCAGGATGGTCAAGTCACCACCCTGTGGGTCAATTATTTGGCGCTCACCCCCAATAGCGATGGCAGTTATGCCATGACTTTCTATGAGTCGCGCGGGGTACCGGGACGTATCAAAACCCCACCAACCCCTTACCATGGTGCGGTATGGCGCGTGCACAACCAATATCGCTATGAAGTGTGGGATCCGAATCAACACATTGATGTGGCGACCGCAACCGGTATTGATGATTTTAGTTGGATACGCGAACGTTCGGTAACAGGCTCTGTCACCCGTGACAAACTGATCGCTGAAGGCATTGGCGCGCGCATTTTGTCGGGCGGCAATATGACGCTCAATATCACGGATTTACTCAAAAATGATGCTAGCACCATCACCTCAACGGGTGATTTGGATATCAAAGGCAAAGGACGCATTGAAAATACTGGCTATTCCGTGAATGAGCGCCGTAAAGAGTTCTATGTTGACCATTATGATGTCAGTAAAAGCCATTGGTACCCTGAATCGAGCAGTGACAAAACCACCGCACTCGCGACCATCGATGGCATTATTTCCGGTAATGGCAATGTCTCCATTACCAGTGCCAATCTCACCAATACCACCGTCAATGCCGCGCAAATCACCGCGCTAGAAGCGGCAATGAATGCCGCTAAAGCCGAACGTGCCGAATGGGAACGTAACCCACTGGCGTTTGATATTGACGGCGTGAATAAACAAGACCTCAATACCGCAATTACTGAGCAGGGGAAATCTGAACTCAATCAAGCAGATGGCACTTCGCCAATCGACCGCCCTCTGCTTCCTGCTGAACTGGCTTTAACCGAAAAACAGCATATTGGTGATGTGGCAACCTCAATCCCAGATAATGGCTTATTCCGTCCGAACTTAACCCCAGACAGCCCATTCTTAGTGGTCACCGACCCGCGCTTTACCGACAGAAATAAGTTTATCAGTAGCGACTACCTACTTGAGCGGGTTGGCTACTCCCCTGCCGATGTGCATAAGCGTTTAGGGGATGGTTTCTATGAACAACGTCTCGTCCGCGAGCAGGTGCTGAAACTTACTGGTCGCCCTTCTCTGCGTGAAGAAGATGCCATGGCACAGTATCAATACCTGATGAATAATGGTGTTAAAGTCGCGGAAGAGTTCAACTTGCGTCCCGGTGTTGCTTTGACCCCGGCACAAATCGCTGCCCTGCAACAGGACATCGTGTGGCTAGTCAGCGAGACCATCAACACCCCACAAGGCCCACAAACGGTCTGGGTTCCGAAAGTCTATTTAGCTAACACGACACTTAGCCTGACACAGCAAGGGGCGATGATCAGCGGTAAGACACTGAACTTATCCGCTGACAGCATCGATAATGCAGGGAACTTATTAGCTGAAAAAGGCCTTGAGGTCGATGCGAAACAATTTATGCACCGTGATGGGGATATCAAAGCGGATACTATCAATATCCAAGCCGATAGCCTCACGTTAAGCACCAACTTACAAGATGCACTGCGTCAAGCGACAATGAGCGCCACCGATATCACCTTAAGTGGGCATGACGTTCAACTGCAAGGCGCGAAACTGGATGCAACAGGCGATATCAAGCTCAATGCACGTGACAATTTATCCATTACCGCAGTGAAAAGCACCCATACCGGCAGTATTGATGTGATTGCGGGGGCAATGGGTGAACGCGGTAATGAAGGCATGGATGCGACTGGTAGCCTCGCGCATATCAGCGGCGAATGGCAACTCGCACAAAGCAGTGAACTCAGCGCTGGTGGCAATCTCAGCCTCAATGCCGGAAAAGATGTCACCGTCAAAGGCAGCCAAGCACAAGCTGGCGGCACATTAGATGTCAACGCGGGTGGCGATATCAATATCCTATCGGATAAAACCACCAATAAAAGCCAACTCGATGCACAAGGCAACGGTTCTTCCGTCAGCAACACCCGTGAAGAAGACCGTTTGGTGCTCAGTACGCTCAGTGGCGACAAAGGCGTTTCATTGAACGCAGGTAACAACTTGGTGGCAGAAGGCGCCCAAGTCGATAGCCAAGCAGGTAAAATCAGCGTCTCAGCGCAAGATGTGACTATCACGGCAGCAACTCAAGACACCCACGCGCTAGACCAAGAGCAAACGCGCAATGGCAGCAGCAAAGGCTCCCGAGTCGATGAAACCTCATCCCATGAGGTGGTCGGCAGCACCTTCAGCGGGCAAAACGGCATCGAAATCACGGCGCGTGATAAAGACATCACCGTCACGGGTAGCACCATCCACAGTGAAAAAGGCGAAATCACCCTTGATGCAAAACAGAATGTGACACTCAATACCGCCACGGAAGAAAATAAAAAAACTGTTGAAGAGCAGCGTAGCAGTAAAGGCTTCTTAAGCGCCAGCAGTGAGCACACCATCCAAAACGATGAAACCACGCGAGAAAAAGGCAGCTTGCTCAGTGGCGAAAAAGTCACCATTACCGCAGGGAACGACCTGACCGTTAAAGGCTCTTCCGTGGTTGCAGAGAATGATGTCAGCTTAACCGCTGGCAACAATGTCGATATCACCGCCGCCACGGAAACCGACTCGCATTATTTCCTCGAAGAGAAGAAAAAAAGTGGCCTCATGAGCAGCGGTGGCATTGGCTTTAGTGTGGGTAAACAATCCTCCCGCCATGAAGTGGATGAAAAAGGCACCACCCAAAGCCAAAGTGTCAGTACCATTGGCAGCACACAAGGCAATGTCAACATCACAGCTGGAAATAAACTGCATGTGGGTGGGGCTGACCTAGTTGCCCAAAAAGACTTAAATCTCACAGGCGACAGCGTCCAAATCGACCCGGGCTATGATGCGCGTACTCGCACTGAGACATTTGAAACCAAGCAAAGTGGGTTTGGTATTTCGCTCTCTGGCAGTGCAGGCAGCGCCCTCAATACCGCCGTCAGCACCGCACAGCAAGCTCGCAAAGAAAGTGACGGTCGTTTAAGTGCCCTGCAAAATACCAAAGCGGTATTATCCGGTGTTCAAGCGCAGCAAGCTTATGAGTTGGATGGGCTGAAAACCGATGCGGCAAATGCACACAACCTTGCCAACAACCTCAAACCGGGCGATGAAGGTTATCAAAAAGGCGCGACCAATACGGTTGGCGTCAGCGTGTCTTATGGCAGCCAATCGTCGAAAAGCGAAACGCATACCGACAGTCGCCAGTCGCAAGGCAGCACCTTAAATGCAGGGCAGAACCTGTCGATTACCTCAACGGGTAAAAATAAAGACAGCAACCCAGAAAGCGGCAATATCACGGTCGTCGGCAGTGAGCTCAAAGCGGGCAAAGACTTGTCACTGTCTGCGACGCAAGATATCAACCTTGTTTCTGCCCAAAACACGGAGCAGACCACCAGTAAAAACAGCAGCAAAGGCAGCAGTGTCGGGGTTGGTGTGGGCGTGGGAGCAGGCGGCTACGGGGTCAATGTCTCTGCCTCCATCAACCAAGGCAAAGGCCATGAAAAAGGTAATGGCCTTACCCACACCGAAACCACACTGGATGCAGGCAATAAGCTCACCTTAAACAGTGGGCAAGATACCACCCTCAAAGGAGCACAAGTCAGTGGTGAACAAGTCACGGTCAATGTCGGTCGTGACCTCACCTTGCAAAGCCAGCAAGACAGCGACCGCTATGACGCCAAACAGCAAGAGAGCAGTGTCGGTGGCGGTTACACGGTAGGTGGCACGCCAAACATCAACATCAGTGCCAGCAAAGACAAGATACACAGTAACTACGACAGTGTGAAAGAACAAACCGGTATTTTTGCAGGCAAAGGCGGCTTTGATGTCAACGTCAAAGAGCACACTCAGCTTGATGGCGCGGTGATTGCCTCAACGGCGGACAAAGACAAAAACCGCCTTGATACCGGTACGCTGGGCTGGAAAGATATCGATAACAAAGCCGACTTTACCGCCGAGCACACGGGCGGCTCGATTGGCACCGGTGGCCCAATTGGTAGCCAACTGGTGACCAATGCTGCGGGCGGGTTACTCTCTAACGCCAATAACAGCGGTCATGCCGAAGGCACCACCAAATCTGCCGTCAGTGAAGGCACTGTCATTGTGCGTAATGAGGACAAACAAAAACAGGATGTGAGCGAGCTCAACCGTGATACGGAACATGCCAATGACGGTAGCATCAACCCGATATTCGATAAAGAGAAAGAACAAAACCGCTTAAAACAATCCCAGTTGATTGGTGAAATCGGTAATCAGACCATGGATATCATCCGCACTGAAGGGGAGATAGCCGGCCTGAAAGCACAAAAAGACCCTGATGAGCTTGCCATCGCCAAAAAACAACTGGAAGCAGCGGGTAAAACACCCACCGAGCAAGCCATTAAAGAGCAAGCCTACAACAACGCCATGGCACAATATGGCACGGGCAGCGACTTCCAAAAAGCCGCCCAAGCCGTCACTGGCTTGCTACAAGGCCTAGCAGGTGATAATTTAGCAGGTGCATTGGCTAATTCCTCTTCACCGTACTTAGCGACCAAGATTAAAGAGCTTACAACTGACCCTGCTACTGGTGAAGTTAACAAAGCAACCAATGCCATGGCGCACGCAGTATTGGGTGCCGTGGTCGCTGAGCTAAATAACCAATCTGCCGTTGCTGGTGGATTAGGTGCCGGTGGCGGTGAGCTATCAGCTCATGTTATCTTAAACACCCTCTTCCCGGGCAAGAAGGTTTCAGACTTAACCGAAAGTGAGAAACAGCAAGTCAGTGCATTGAGCCAATTGGCAGCAGGATTAGCGGGTGGTCTTACTACGGGTGATGTGGCGGGTGCAATTACTGGCTCGCAAGCAGCGAAGAATGCGGTTGAGAATAACTCAATGGCACTTGGTGGAAACCTTGGGTTCTTATTTGCTGATATCCCAGATTGTGATGCGAGCTGTAAAGCAGACATAACTAAAGGCATTAATAATGGTAATTTAGTTGTGTCTGGAGCATCGATGGGCGTCGTTGCAGCTGGCTACTCATTAGTTATAGCACCAGAAATGATAGCAACTGTTCGAGCTGCTTTAACAGGCTGTAAAGCAGCACCTGTAATATGCTTAAATGAAGTGGGTATATTTACAGCAGAGGTAGTAACACCGGGAGGAACTGGTGCCGGCGGTGCATTGATTATTGGTAAAACAGCACAAGAAGTCTCGACAGTTAAACAAGTAATACAGTCAGAAGCCAAGGCTGGTAAGATTAACTTGAATCAGTTGACGAGTGCGGAGTCAACAGTAATAAACTCAGGTAAAGATATCCTTAAATTACCTAATGGAAAACAAGGGACAGTCATACAGAATGCATTAGAACCTCATGAATACCAGCAAGCATTAGATATTGTTAAATATAAGGGCGGTAATTTTAAAGGAGTTGAAAAAGAAAATTTCCAAGGAATAGATGGATGGCTAGATGGTGTTCCGGTCCAATTAAAATTAGTAGAAGGGCAGAGCATCAACGCTGTTAGGCGCAATATTGTGAGTGGTGCCAAAGATATGCAAAAAGCTGGCTATCAAGGGGATCTATATGTGGATGCATCTAAAACAGGTGTAAGCATGAAAGAAATGATTGACCACTTTAAATCTGGCTCTCCAGTTAGCAATATCACAAAAGAAGGCACGGTAAATAATATTTACATTAAAACCCAAGATGGCTGGCTTAATGTTACAAGTGGCTCAATTAGTACCAATGGAGGAAAATAATGTCTAACGAAATTTTATTTCCAATTAAAAAGCTTCCTCAATTTGAAGATATCCTCAATAGTATCGTCGATGGGTTTAATGACTTTTCTTTGTCTACACAACAATTAACTATAGGTATATCAGCTAAAAAAGGACTAAATTTACTTGATAAGTTTATCTATATACACGACCACCAATATGATTATTTTTGTTGGATAAGTTTTAACTTTATTGAAGAAAATCTACGTGATATAGATGATATGGAGTACCCATACATGGTAAGTGTCTCCACAAGAGGTGAGAGCAACTTAAAGTTTTCAGTTTTAATTTTGTATATAATATCTAGCTCATTGAATTCAAGAGTAATTTATGATGATGCTTATTTAATCCAAGCTAAAGAGCCTTATCCATCTTCTGAATTAAAACTATTTGTTGAGCGTTACATTCAAGATCTTTACTCTATTAATTAATGAGACGATCCCAGTTATCTGCTGGGATCGTCCTTAAATATCTTACTCGTTCTCAACCAGCTGGATAATCAACTGTCCGGCTTGGTGGGAGAGGCTGTAGTGACTCCCCACCTCAAATCCCATCTCTTTCAGCCACTTATCGCTTAAAGTGAGTTGTAGCTGGGGTTGGGTTTACCGCGGTTATCCTACCTGATGGCTCGAAACGTTTATCGACTGTCGAAGCTGGGGCTTTTAAATAAGAAGTGTAGTTATGAGCGAAAAAAATAAAAGTATTGAACGATTATTAACGGGTATAAATAATTATATAACATATGGTTACGTTGACTCCATGTCATTTAATGAAGCGTCAGATGACTTATTTGACTATTTGTCTGAGCTGACCTCATTAGATAGTAAAAAGGCTTTTTTTTATTATAAAAAAATATTAACTGATAAAAACATAAATGATGATTTTTTGAAGTCTCTATGTCTAAATCGGTTATTGTTATCCGAATTTGAATGGAGTTATGCATTTGAATTTTTAAATAAGAATGCGCATGAATTAAGTATTCCTTGCTTAGAAAAAGCCTTATTTTATTTCTATTGCGCAAAAAATGATCCCGCATCACATCCAATACCGGATAGGCTCATCGACAAACTAATAGCTAGATACCAAGAAGTAAAAAATGATCCTAATGCAGATTTTTATCATCTATCTGAATCATTTGATAATTTTTCTCGAGCTTATGGGGTTTAACGGTTGAGAATAATGCCCTTGCTAACCATTTAGAAAAAGACGTTATAGATAAATTTACAACTCAAGGTATTGCAAAAAAAGAAGAGCTAGATGCCGCATCCTGTGCGTTACTAAAATGCTCTGCTGGATTTGCAGAAGGTACCCCTGAAAAGGCGTATTACGAAAAGTTGGAACAAATTGGTAATCAGCCAGAGTATGCTGAATTACGTGATAAGCTTGCGAATGAGCAATTTACAGTAAGTTATGTTGACCCAAACACTGGGGCAACAATTACGTATTCTATTCCATTATTTCAATATGATAATGCTAGAGCCATTATTGATGGGGCAACCTATATGGACGGAACCTATCAGCTCACAGAGCGAGGAATGGGATTAATTCAAGCTAGCGGTGGTGCTGTTGAAATCATCGCTGGTGGAGCAAGTTGTGTGGGGGTAGTGACTTGTGCTGCTGGAACCATCGTTGCTTCGTCTGGTTTTGATAATTTGTATGCTGGCTCGAATACCGTTGTAACAGGGAAATATACTAAAACTGTTGGTGCTGAATTACTGGAAACATTAGGCGTTCCACCTGAATATTCAGAAGTTGTTTATACTGGTGTTAATTTAGCAGGAACAACAACGTTAGTGTTTAAATCCGCTAAAACTGGAGAGATGATTACTACAACGGTTTCGACTGAAGGTAAAGTTTCCAGTGAGATAGGTAATAATTGGACCGTTGATAAAAATGGAGCCTATAGCCCCAAAGATAATGGAACAGTCACTAATGCAGGTAAATATGATGGAAATTCATTACCTTATTTATGATAAGACTAATGAAATAAATAAACTAATTCCAGAAAATCTTACCAATAAAATTGCAGAGCATAACACTCAATTAGGTGTCTTAAATCGCAGACAAGGAACTATTTCAGGAGCCCATAAACAAGACGCATTCCTAGAGTCTGTTGAAATGACTGGGGCTAAAATAAATCTAACTATAACGGATAAAAAGTATCCTAGTTTAGTGGAGTATTAATATCAAATTCCAGCTGTTAATGGTAGAGGCCAGCAAATTGGATTTAAGGCAGAGCAAACAAAAACAACATATGATCCTACCGTATTGTCTGACTCAAAAATTAACGATATGTCCTATAAGGCTTCTCAAAAAGCGGAGAGTTTTTTCAAAAACAATCCAGATTATAGGCAATATTCAGCTCAAGTTGATGGTTACTGGTTTCAAGTAACTCGAGATGCAAAAACTGGAGAAATTAACAACGCATTTATAACAATGCCACCGAGAGATAAAAAATGATTATTGACAAATTAAATTGGTTAATAAATGTAAAGAAAGAGCTGTATGATAACAATGGCAGGGACTTATATGATATTATTTTTGAAACGTTAGAAAAAAATAAAATGACATACCCCACATTTTTAAATATGGCTAGTGAAGGGCATGGTTTTTCTCCTTCAGAAGGTAATGGTTATGCATTAGACCAAGATTGGGATATACCTGAAGAATTTGATGAGGTTAGCTTTATGTTTGGAGACTATGAAAGCTCTACATTATCTCCTCAAAAATTTGTTGAACTAATGCAGGTCATAACGGATAGTTATATAACTGAGTATCCAGAGAATAAAGATACAATAGAGCGCTCTATGACGAAGCTTAAAGAGCGCTATACATGATATCAAAGTAATTTTACTTCTCCTTCGCCAACTGGATAATCAACTGTCCGACTTGGCGAGAGAGGGTAAGCTGGAGACCCACTGTAAACCTTAACTCACTCAACCACTTGCCATTAAATTTCATTTGCAGGCTGGAGTTGATATTTATAATCCCTTTTTATAAATCAGCATTATTTCAATAAATTTCAGATATATATTACTTTCTTGAATAGCTGTCATTTTCTTTTATTTCAAGGGGGTAATATGCCTAGTAAAATTCACTTTAAACAGTTCTTATCAGCACTACCTCATTCATTCCAAACTTCTTTTTTCACTCAACTCAACCACCTAATCAACTACTCCCCTACCATCGGCCTGATGGGTAAAACAGGGGTTGGAAAATCCAGTCTTATCAATGCGCTGTTCCAGTCCCAACTATCTTCTGTGAGTAATGTTTCAGGTTGCACGCGCCAAGCCCAACGTTTCAGTATGACGATGAACAATCACACGCTTACCTTTATAGATTTACCCGGCGTAGGTGAAAGCCTTGAGCGAGATAAAGAGTACCACCAACTATATCGTAACTTATTACCAGAACTGGATTTAATCATCTGGGTACTCAAGGCGGATGATAGGGCATGGTCTTCTGATGAACAGTGTTATCGCTTTCTTACTGAGCAATGTGGCTACCAATCTGAACGATTTCTGTTTGTATTGAATCAGGCCGACAAAATAGAGCCCTGCCGACAGTGGGATGAACAGTACCACCAGCCATCCCATGAGCAAGCGGCTAACTTGGAATTAAAGCAACAAGCAGCGATAACAGTATTTAAGCCGCATCATCCTGTGATGACCGTTTCTGCGGCAGAAGGCTTTCAACTCACTGAATTAGCAGAGCAATTAATACAGGCGTTACCGGCGCAAGCCAGTAGCGGGATAGCAAGGCAACTGAACAGCACTTACCGGACGCAATCTGTGGAAAATTCGGCACGTAACGATTTTGGGCAATGTGTCAGTGATATCGTCGATACGCTGATAGACATCCTTCCCTTACCTGTCTTGATAAAAAGTACGATTGGTACGGTCAAAAACAGCATCGTCTCCGTCGCTAAATCCCTGTGGAGCCTATTCTTTTAATCTCCTACGTTAATTCCTTATTTATCACTCTCAGCGTCAGTCCTTAACGGGATTGGCGCTTTTTTATTTCTTTTTATTGGAGTATCAACTTATGAGTAACACAACTGAATCTACTATCACAATGGAATTAGTCCCTAATGAACAACGCCTTGATTTTTGGTTCAACCATTTTGGTGCTGTGAAAGGCTGGGCTACCTTTGAAGTGGTGATCTTCACCACGATGGATCAATTCTGCGATGAGTATCATGGCGGTTACTGGGAGTATGGCTCGCTTAGTAATGGCGGTGCCTTTATCTACCCCGATATCAACATGGACACCTTAACGCTATTTAACATGCACAACGGCAATGAAGCCACAGTGAGCCAAGAAGCGGCAGGCATTGCCGTATGCCTTATCTTGTACAGCATCTGGTCATTCCAAACAGAAAGCGAAGTGATGTGCGACCGCTTTTATCAACTGCGCGACTACGCTTCACAACATTCCGAGTCCTCAGCCATTTTCCAATTAATTGATTAATTTGGAGTCTATCATGAGTTTATTAGCTTCGCGTTTTGGTTCTGCTAACAGTATTCGTCGTGAGCGTCCACTGACCATCGAAGAATTATTCCGTACTGTACCGAGCGTTTTCTCCGAAGATAAGCATGGGTCACGCAGTGAACGCTATACTTACATTCCCACCATCACCTTGTTAGACAGCCTGCAAAAAGAAGGCTTCTATCCGTTCTTTGCTTGCCAGACCCGTGTACGTGATATCAGTCGTCGAGAGCATACAAAGCACATGTTACGACTTCGGCGTCATGACCAAATCACGGGCGTACAAGTCCCTGAAATTATTTTGCTCAATAGCCATGATGGCTCAAGCAGCTATCAGATGTTGCCGGGGCTCTTTAGAGCCGTGTGCTCTAACGGTTTGGTGTGCGGTGATGTATTGGGGGAAGTGCGTGTACCCCATAAAGGGGATGTGGTGGGTAAAGTGATTGAAGGGGCATATGAGGTACTCGATACGTTTGAGCAGGTCGCTGAAAAACGCGAAAGTATGCAGTCGTTATTGTTACCTCCACCCGCCCAGCAAGCCTTTGCTGAAGCGGCGTTGACCTACCGCTTTGGTGAAGAGTTCCAGCCCGTCACACGAGAGCAAATTCTACAGCCTCGACGCTTTGAAGATAAAAAAGAAGACCTTTGGACGGTGTACCAACGTCTACAAGAAAACCTGATTAAAGGAGGATTATCAGGCCGCACTGCAAAAGGTAAACGCGCTCGTACTCGTTCGGTGAATGGGATTGATGGAGATATCAAACTCAATAAAGCCCTGTGGGTGATGGCGGATACCTTATTTAACCAACTCGCTCCTCGCCAACCCAACTAATTTTCCCACCCTGACAGGTTGTGTCGTTACGCCTTACTTTCTTATCGTTCAAATAAAAAGCATAACTTTATTTATCAATGAATTACTTATAGTGATTTTTCATTAAAATGCCTAATGAGAATTTTTCCCAACAGACATAACCTGTCAATCCCCTAAGTTAAACTCCCTCACTTCTTAATTTCCTAACGTCTGTTATTGAGAGCAATACGTTATGTTTCAGACTAACCGAAAATATGACCGCATGGCTGTGCGACTCTCTGCGTTGATTGCCCGCTTAATGGCAGGAGAAAGCCTTGTGCTCTCATGTTTAGCACAAGAGTTCAATGTTTCTGAACGCACGTTACAACGGGATTTACGTGAACGCTTGGCTTATCTGGGTGTAGAAGGTCGGCAAGGTTGTTATCGCTTGCCCATCAATACGCTAAAAGCTTACCGAGACAAAGATGTTCTTACCTTTGTGAAACAGATTGGAATGACTCGATTGTTTCCGGGGCTAGACAGCCGCTTACTGGGGTTACTGTTAACCCAACAACCCCATGCGCCTTGTTTGATTTGGCATCATGCCCATAAGATTTCGGCTTTGCATGCCGACCATTTCTATCAATTGGTGTATGCCATTACCAGTAAGCAATCTATTAGCTTACTTACGCCTGAGCGTCGCTTCAATCCACTACAACCTTATCAACTGATTTACCGTGAAGGCCAGTGGTATTTATTGGCGGAATACCACCAGCAAGTGCATGTCTTGTTGTTGGAGGATATCCAGCAAGTTCAGCCGCTCAATACCTCCTTCACACCGAAACACGCAGTGACGCAATTGTCACAACAAAACAGTTTTATCGCAGCCTTACCGCATTTTCGATTGATATCACAAGTACTTACCTCTCTTCCATCACACAAAGAAAGGAGCCGACCATGACGCTATTAACCCCACCAGCATTACATCCAACACATTGCCCTCACTGCTCTTCTGAGCAAGACATCATTGCATGGGGTACGGGCTGGATGTGCCGCGATTGCGGTCACGAATGGGCCGAGCCTATTCAAAATCACCCTCACATCGTGAATTCATCATCACATAAGGAAGCTTAAAAATATGAACACCGTTTCACACTTACAACTGGGTTTAGAACGCATCGCTATTGTTATCAGTATTTTGTTATGCCTTTGGATCACTGGCGTATTGTTAACTCACTTCCAGCTTATCGCTCTCATCATGAACCCGTATGGGATCACATTGATGTACTTCGTTTTATATCTCTTGGCGTTGGTTATCCCACAACTCTTGGCGCAATTAGGCTTGTGGGTTTTAAGTGCCTTTAAAGGGATTGATTATAAAATCCATTTCAACCCCAAATTAATTGCCATTATCTCGTCCATCATTATCGGATTAGCCCTCTCTAGCCTACTGATTATCATGTCATCCGGTTGGCTATACGGTTTTACTGAAGGTATCGCCACCACGATATTACTGGTTGATTTGCTTATCGCCACTGGCACTGCCTTTTATCTTCATCGGCGAATTCGTCACTGGATTTCAGTGCGACTAAACCGTCAGTCATCACATTAACCATGATCAGCCATTTTTGTTGTGAGTGCCTTATTCACCAGATAACCACCGAATACGCCATATCAGGGAAAACCAAGCGCCCATTAGACGGTGTTCATCAAGCGTCAATCTGACGTTTCTATTTATGTTGATAGGAATTTATAATGAAAAAATATGTATTCGTAACTGCATTAGCCTCACTGTGGTTAATGACATCACCCGCCTCTGCCACCAGCCAGCCCCCTAAAAATGCCATTTGGGAGCATAAAGGTGATGGCGGTAAAACCTTATGGCAAGTGTGTGGAAGCCAAAATAGTACCTGTAGGATTGTGGGCTCAACCAAGCATTATGTTGCTGTACTGAATCATAAATCTGCGTCAGGTTGCGCATTTGGTGATTTCTACATCGTGGCAAGAACTGACGGAAACTGGCAACAACGCGATACGGGCACTTGTAGCCCTAACGCTTATGTCCAAAAAGGAACCATTAATAATGGCCAGTACTCTTCGGTCGATATTGGTGTTGGTGGGACGATTGTAGCTCGTTACCCCATTGGGTATTGGAGTATGCAAAAAGAGTTCTCAGGCAAGAATCGACCACGCTGGAAAGAAAAGGACCGTACTAAAGGCGGATTGCAAACCTACCAACAATAAATCTATATTCTCGCTGCCGTCAATGGCGGTAGCGAGGACGATACAAGATAACTAAAGGTAACGTAGTGAATAAGATAAAGAGCATTTTTGCGATGAGTTTATTGGCAGTCAGTGCATTTAGCTTGGCTGAAGAACAACAGCGTTATGCGAGCATCACACATACGAGCTCAAATTTTATTAACCAAGGTTACTGTGGTTACTCATTTACCCTCGATAATGGCGGTAACCATATGGTTCTAGACCACGCGGAGTTTGGTGCGCTTGAGATAACCTTGAGAATGAAAGATGGGCAAGGAAAAGTATTAGGGGATACGGTACTGGAAGTGGAACCTTTTGGCGATTCTAGCGCAACGCGTGCCACTTTTGCAGGATTGGAAATACCGTGTGAGGATGTTGCTGAGTTTGAAGTAGTTAAAGCGGTGGAAGATCAAAATGGTCGTAAGGTTGAATTACCGTTATCGATCTTTGAGGCCAATAATCCAGAGTTGGCTAAAGTTTCGATAGCAGGAAATAAATAATCACTTTTTAGCTTTCTATCAAAGTAACGTGTAGGAGGTTACATGATCTGCTATACGTTACCTTGATTTGTCGGCTTTGAGCGGTGACTGGACGTCAGCACTGAATAAGCTTACTTAATTAATTTTTGCGCAATTAGTTGGTCAAAGGCTAGCGGCAAGAGCTGCATTGATACATTTTAGTACGTCATCATCCTTTCCAATAGTCACAGGAAAACCTGTAAAGTTGAGAATATTACTCTCGATTGAGATAATAAGCTTTTCACTTTCAACAGCCAAACCAAATATGTTTGATCGCTCCCCCAATATTGAACGCGCTAAGCTATTAAAATTTTCGGAGGATTCTCCACTCCTTAGTCTGGCGTGTGCAGGCGCTACTATCGAAAGTAAAAGATCTCTCATTGCATCAGCCTCACATATTACTTCAGTGCTTGAGGCATGCTGGATGCAGCGAATCAAATCAGAATATCCGGTGTAAACATCATGATGCAATAACTGATTGATATGATCGATTTCATCTACAGCTGCACTTGGCTTCCCAATCGAAGTGAATGGGTCTGAACTTTGATAGTAAGACTCTATAGATCCTTTGCGTAAAATAAATAGGCCACACTGTTCCAGCAAATCAAGCAGCACAGTTAAACGTGTTTTCATATTATACCATGCATCATCATTAGCTAAATTTGATAATGCGTTGCCATCGATAATGAAAAGTGTACAGAAAGCAGAGCGACGCTTTGCTTGTGTCTCTTCTTCGTTTTTTCTGTTCACCCAATACGGATGCGATTCGGCAGTTGCAGAAATTTCATTCCATCGACAATCTACTAATTTGCAAAAATCCGCAAATATCGCACTAACCATTTGACTAGAGGATGAAAAACCTAACGAATTTGCACGTATCTCTGCAGTGGAATTTTCATTAAGGTATGAGTTGATAAGTTCAAGTCCATCTGCGAAACCATCAGCATCAGCCAACGCAACTGGTTTTTTGCCAAGTAGTCGTAGCAACTTTGCCACAGTAGGCATCTGTCCTTTACCAATTACAGGTAATAACTGTGATCCAGCGGCTTCAAGATGTATATCAAGCTTGTTTGCAAGCGCACTGCAGATAATTACGTCTGATGGTCCTTCAACTAATAAAGGCTGCTTAGAAAACAGCGATAACTTATGTTCTTGTCCAAGACGAGCGATTAAGTTTTGTACTTTTTTGTTCTTTAGTTCACCGGCGTCAGCTTGAATTTGCACTGGTTCACTCATCACGTCATAGCAGAAGACGAGAGACAACAAGTCTTCTGGTTTATGAATTTGGAGCATTTCAGTTGAATGAGTGGCGATGATAACAATCTTTTTATTACCTCCATCAGAAGGATGCCCCGAGACGCTAAGGATTTCATGAAGAAGAAATGCCTGTAACTGAGGATGCAAGGAAACTTCAGGTTCATCTAAAAGAAGCGCCCCTACATCATCATCATAAAGAGCGGCTAAGATGCCAACTAAATGCATCAGTCCTGATGCTTCTCGGCCGGAAGAGTAAGGTTTAGCATTTATATCTAATCTTGAAAATAATATTTTTAATGACCCGCCATCCCATTCAATAAGAATGTCACGCTTAAATAATTTTCTAAGCCTCTCCTGAATTTTAATTAGAATATCAGCCCGTTGAGCAAGGGTTTGGAAATCACCATTTATAGTTTCCATCTGATGTCTGCGAGCTGCATCACTTCTGCTGCCATAATTTGCGTTGTCGTACTGTGGTAATCCTCCAGAATATCCATCATAGTCTGATCTATATTGCTCCAACATCCCCATTCGTCCAGCAGAGAGAAAGCGCACATACTTTCCATTCGTATGTTCACTTAGACTTTGTTTGAGTCCTCTCAAAAGATGTGTTTTTCCCGAACCATTTGGGCCTAGTAGAACTGTAAGACCTTTGTTTAATGTAACCTTGCGATTGATGTTTTTACTGTAACCATCAATTTGTGCTGTTAATTCTAAAGGGAAACTCACTTGCATAACTCCTTATTCATTTTCATTACATATCAAGCAGAAAGGGCTCCCATATCTTAATTATGGATTATCCCTTATACCCTAAACTTTTAATAATAAATGGAAGTAACTAAGCTTTAAGAAGCTGACGAAACAAATATATTTATAACTTGAATCATTCATCATGACAATTGCACTGATTCACATTAAATTTTGTTGAGTTGTGTTGCAAAGGAAGTTCACTTTTGGCACAGAGCTGATCACCAAATTTTATTGGTCGTTTCACTAATCAACCATGTTAGAATAGCAAATTACTTTTTAAGCCCACATCACAAAAACAGTAAAATAAACTTTAGGCCCAACAATAGGCCCAAACTAAAAGTTGAATTGGGTTTTATTGATTTAAAATCAATGCCATACAAGCCTGATTCGGACTCCGCCAGATCAGTGATAGGACAACAGGTTTAAAAACAGGAAGTTAGCAAAATCAGTTGGACTAGACACTGGCAACATTAAGACTAGAAAGTGCACGTGAAATGCACGCGCATTTGAAAGTTACTAAAAGCCCACTTCAGTGGGCTTTTTTATTGCTTTCTGAGTACACCTACCATTCACACTTATACCAAAATATAAATAGTTCGTAGTGGTACTGTAGTAAAATCCCATTTCCCCTATTTTATAATATAGGCTTGCTTTTCTGTCTCACAATTTGGTGGAGAATAAAGTAAGACTAACACGACATTTCACATAAACTTTCCTTATCAGTTTGCTGCATCAGTAGGTATATTCAGGTATACTAAATTACTTATTCTCTTCTCAATACGAATGATTGAAATGATTAAGTTATTCACTAAATACTTTTCGGTTGGAATTTTAAACACTCTTATACATTGGTCCATTTTTGGGCTACTGACAGTGTTCCTTTCAACCTCTCAAGCTATAGCTAACTTAATAGGCTTCATAGCTGCTGTCAGTTTTTCCTTTTTTGCTAATGCAAAATTCACGTTCAAAGCTAAAGCGACTACAGCACGATACTTATCATTTACCTTATTTATGGGGCTATTAAGTTACTTGACTGGTTATGTTTCAGACCAACTACGATTCCCCCCTATAGCAACTTTAATAATTTTTTCTTCGATTAGCCTAGTATTAGGTTTCCTTTACTCCAAAATCTTTGTTTTCAGAGATACTTCACAATGAAAATATCATTAGTAGTGCCCGTTTATAACGAAGAAGAAGCTATCCCTATATTTTATAAGTCAGTAAGAGAACACCCAATTCTTAATCAATATGATATCGAAATAGTCTTCATAAATGATGGAAGTAAAGACAGCACTGAAAATATTATCAATGCATTAGCTATTGCTGACCCTTTAGTGCTCCCTTTAAACTTCACGCGAAATTTTGGTAAGGAACCGGCTTTGTTTGCGGGCCTTGAATACGCAACTGGAGAAGCTGTAATACCTATTGATGTAGACCTTCAAGATCCTATTGATGTTATTCCACAGCTCATAGATAAATGGCAACAAGGCGCAGATATTGTTCTCGCAAAAAGAGCTAATCGTAGTAGTGATACATGGTTAAAACGCAAAACAGCTGAATGGTTTTACAAGCTCCATAATAAAATTAGCGCGCCTGAAATTGAAGAAAATGTTGGCGATTTTAGGTTGATATCTCGTCAGAGTGTCGAATATATAAAATTATTACCTGAGCGTAATTTATTCATGAAAGGTATCCTTTCATGGGTGGGTGGAAAAATTGATGTTGTTGAATACAACAGAGCAGAAAGATCTGCTGGAGAAAGTAAATTCAATGGCTGGAAATTATGGAACTTAGCCTTAGAAGGTATAACGAGTTTTTCTACTTTTCCATTACGCGTTTGGACTTACATTGGTTTATTTGTTGCTTTTGCATCTTTTATCTATGGTGGTTGGATGATGGTAGATAAATTAATTTGGGGTAATCCTGTTCCTGGTTATCCTTCATTACTTGTTTCTATTCTATTTTTAGGTGGAGTTCAGCTTATTGGTATTGGTGTACTCGGTGAGTATATTGGTCGTATTTATACTGAAAGCAAAGCAAGGCCTAGATACTTGCTAAAAAAGACAGATTATATTGAGAACAAAAATGACTAACTACTTAAAACGTATTAATTTAGGCTACATAAGTGTCCTAATTGTCTTTTCGCTTATTTTTTTAGTCGAATACTATACACCTATGCATTCTGATGACTATGTGTATTATATTAAAGGAAATTCATTATCTGCTCATGTATCTCACTACCTTTCATGGAGTGGAAGATTTGTATCAGACTATTTTAGCACTCTAGTTCTTACATCAGGCTCTAACATACTAAAAAATAGTATGATTGCATTTGTATTAACAATGATGATCTTTTTAATTACTAAAATAAGTAGTAACTCTGACACAAGTAAAAAAACATTTTTTTTACAGTTTATTGTTTTATTTTCAATTTACTGGGTTACAAATCCAGCTCTTGGTCAAATTGTTTTTTGGGTTGTTGGTGCAGCAAATTATCTTGTCACAAATTTATTTATTGTTATTTATCTTTATTTTTTATTTCGTTATCTTGATGATAAAAAGTGTCTAATCCCTCTCATAATCAGTTCTTTTTTTGCTGGATGCAGTAATGAAAATACGAGTTGGATTATAGTTGCCATTTCAGTAATTACCTCCTGTTATGTTTTTTTTAAACATAAAAACAGACTTATTATCTTTTCATCTGTACTTGTTATACTTGGGTTTATAACTTTGATTTCGAGCCCTGGTAATTTTCATCGAGCCGCTCTTTTCACTGACTTTTACTCCCTCAGTACGATAGAAAAAATCACATATTTTTTATCGGATAAACTTTCACATTCATTTACTAAAACGTGGGGAGTACTAGTTGCTTCATTACTTTTACTGCTAACTTATGTAGGTGAAAAGAAGTCAAAAAGCTTTTATCTTTCATTATTGTTTATCGTATTAGGCTTTTTAAGTATATTTTCCATGGTTGCATCCCCAACATTTCCTACTAGGTCTTTGAGTGGCGCTCACCTTTTTTATGTTATTTCATGCTCCTTTTCTATTGGATACGCATTTAGTATGAAAAATAAAAGAGGAATCGCAATTACATATTTTATTGGTATTCTAACTCTTTGTGGTTTCATTTTTTCATATATTCAAATGGTCTATTCATATAATGCAATAACGACTCAAGAGAAAATAAGAATTTATGCAATAAACGAAGAAATAATTGGTGATTCTAAAACCGATAAGATACCCGAGTATTACTATCCACGCTCTTTCAGAGGTGGTGACGAAATGGATTTATATCATAATCCTAATGCAATGGCTGAATACTTTAACATTAGCCATCCGATTGAAACCTATAAAATAGACTATAACTACGCAGTCATTTTAGATGGGATAAAACTGCCACTACCTAATGTAACAAATACAAATGTTTCAAATCTATTCTTAGGTAAAGATAGATTTTTGAAAGGAACAACTATAGCCTTACAACTTGTTGATAACAAAAAGTTAATGTCAAATGAAAGCTATAGAATAATAGTAATGGATGACAAAAACAAAATACATACTGAAGAGAATAACAAGATAGACTCTATTTATGGTATGAATTTAGTTGGTTTCACTATTCCAGTTTCACCTAAAAATATAAAATCCATTAATTTCATTGTAGATATGGATAACAAAAAAACAATTGAACAACAAGTGATCTTTTAATTTAAGTGTGGTGTGCATATTACAATGCACGCCACACTTTTATTTATTAATATCACTTAACTTAATCGATACCACCCCATCAGCATGATATAGGCGTTTGTTACTACCAAAGCTGTTCCTAAACCTAAGTTTCCGTATTCCCTGAATAGGTATAAGTATGCACATTATTGCTCGAAGTTGAACCAGTCCAAGTTTTAGATACATCAAAAACATATTTATGTGAGCTTCTTATTAGAGAAAAAATAGATTTCTACTTTTCAGATATAATGAGAGATAAACGTTTATCTATGCATAAGAATAGTAAAAATAATGAAATTGATTATAGAGAAATAGCTATTCAGCTAAAAAAAGAATTTATGAATATTTTCTCTATAAATCAAGCCGTATAAACTGAATGTAAAATACCTCCAAAGTACTTACACAATGACCTCCATGTGCACGCCAAGTGCACATGATTGAAGCTTAGTAAAGATACCTTTTAATAATCAACCAATTAAAAAATTACGGACACGGGTTCAACCCCGTCAGCAAAAAAGAACGGTAAGTTTTATATCTTTTAAGGATAAAAATCTTAGCAATATGAAGCATTAATTAGAAGATGAAATGCTAATTTCATGCTGAATGCGATAATCCAAGTAACATCTATATTATCTTGTTGAAATAAATTGAACATTTCAATCAAATAACCCTCCTTTACTAATAACCATGACCTGCAATAATCCCACCTCGATATAGTAAACAAAGGAAATTATAACATGACTAAATTACACTTATTATTAGTAATTGCTGTGTTTGGAAGTGCAGGTGGAAATGCCTTAGCCTCTACGAATAATGAAGGCTATTATGCTGCTGCACGGCTCTCTAAGGTATGGCAAAAAGCAGATAATATGGACACCAGTAGTAGACCAGGCATTGGTCAATTTGTCTCGGGTGATGATAAAGATGATTTTTATAATGGCTCTTTAGCTGCTGGCTATCAATTTGGTAATGGTTGGCGTACAGAAGCGGAATATACTTTTAATAAAAAAGCAGAGTATACTAGTGGATCAACAACTTTCCCGACCAGCTTGAATCACCATAAAACAGAGTCCCAACGATTAATGCTAAATGCTTATCGTGATTATGAAATTTATCAGGGAGTTTCTATTTATGGAACCGCTGGTGTTGGTATCGCAAAAGTTAAATCGTCTGGATGGCAAGGAAATGTTTCACGTCAATACGCAAGTAACACTGATACAAACTTGGTATATTCTCTCGGTGCTGGCGTCAGCTATGAACCTATTAATAAACTCAATTTTGACGTAGGCTACCGTTATGTGGATCTAGGTAAAATTGAAAGTGGCATGAACCGATTTGCTAATGCTCGAGGCTTACAAGACGAGCAAATGAAAGCACACCTTAAATCTCAAGAAGTTATATTTGGTGTCAGATACTTATTTTAGTATTTTTATAGTGTTATCTCATTGGTAATGTCTCAAAAATAGCTAACTCTTGTTAGCTATTTTTAATTGTGGTGAATACATTCAATTTTTGCCATTATTGCTCGAGTATTGCTTTATATGACGTTGGGTATCTTTCACGAATAGCTGTCTATGAAAACAACAAGCCATGTTTTATATTTTAAAAAATTCAGATTTGGGGTGCTATTGGCTTTGACTGGGAGCGTAATGTTCATTGAAGTACCTACAGAGCCGAACTCATACTAAAATAAGAAATAAAAAGTGCCTAAAAATACAGGAGAAAATATAATAATAGCTATACCTCAAGATATCATTTTGATATTTTTTGAAAAGAGAAATGATGTAGACCTTTTTGCGTTAAGATAAGGCCAAACATAACTTTATGATGTATAACCTGAAATAAACTATGAAAACATCCTTGCTATCAAATAAGACCACACTAATCGTAATAATAGGATGGCTATTACTTTATTACGTAACAGGTGAAATCTCCGAAATACTTACACCAGAGAATTCAGATATTTCTGTTGTCTGGTTTCCTGCGGGTGTCGCAACAACCGCTTTTTTATGTATGCACAAGCGCCAATGGTTACCATTACTGATTGGCTTCGTTGTATTAAACTTGATTCTGAATGGCTTCGATAATGAGCAAATCACCCTTTCACTTATATACGCCGCTCTAGCTGTACTTTCTTGTATTGCTATTGCTTGGATTGTCCGTAGGTATGCTCATAGAGGAGATGATCTGCAACTAATATTGTTATGGCTATCGGCAGTAATAATTGTCAGTTTTGCAGATGCAGTTTTATTTTCTATCAGTTTGTATTGGTTTGATAATACATCACTTAATGATATTTTCTGGGATGGTTTTATTGCTGATATTACTGGCAACATATTTGCGACAACAGTGATTATGGGGCTAATTAATACCCATTTCAAAAGGGTGGTGCCTTCTTTCAAAATTAATATAATTTGGGGAAGTATTGTTTTTATTCTTCTTATTATTAGCACAATATTAATATTCAATGATACTGCGATACAGATGTACTATTCCTATTTTCATCAGCATCGTAATACTGCTAAATTATCACTACTCTGCATCCCTATTTTGCTTGCTGTTACCCTGTCTATGCTATGGGGAAACAGAGGAGGATCAATCGCACTATTAATACTTGCCACTATTACAATCTATTACACTCGTAATCAGCAAGGACCTTTTTACCTTCATGGCCTATTTCGCCATGAATCACTGTGGTTAATACAGGGATATTTGACCGTAATATCATTATTAATGGTTTTTTTGCGGGTTGTCGCTCGAAGTACTCATAGAATTGATGACACACAAGGGGCTTATAAACCGCAGCACCTAGTATATCAACTTAATCTAGATAATGGTGCTATAGAATGGGGAAATACAGATTGTTCATATCCGAAGGCTGATTTAATAACCCTTTCCGCTCTAAGACAAATTATGGAATCTATTCACCCTGACGACCGAGAAAAACTCGCTCGACATTGGGAACAAGAGCAAGCTCAGACCACTCTTCCAATAATAACCTTTTGTTTGAAAGATAAAGAAGGTCGTTGGTGGAATATAGAAGATCGTGGAAGTGTTATTTTTAGTCATAACAAGCCAGTAATGATTGTTGGGAATTGGTTTATTTTGGGTGAAGTATCCTAAAATTGATGTAATAACAAAGGATAAGTGATGCTACAAATTGCATTATTACTTTTCGGTGCCGAATTTATCAGAGGAAAAGCACATTACCTCTGGGGGATTGGGCTCCTTTGGTGTTTTATTGGTATCTTTATTTTTATTGATGGTATTGATGGTATTCTTTTTTTTCCAATACATTTGTTTGGTTTTCTATTGTTACTTGAAAGTCTGATCACATTAAGTGTCGCTTCAAGTGGAATTGGGACACAAAAAACGATACTCTTCTTTAAAGGTGGTTTGTTTTTATTCTGTGCATTGGTTATCTTAATTAATCAAACATATAGCAATGTATTACTGTCAGCGATGTTCGGTTTTGTTTTTTTTATTACCGGATTATTTGTTGTTGCATCAGCTTGGATCGTACGTTTTCCTGGATGGCAATTAATCCTGTTATGGGGCGTAATTGAAATGCTGTTTGCCTTTTTTCTGTTTACCCATCACCAAGCAACAATTTCTTTTTTCATCGGCTTTTTGATGATAGGAAGTGGATTTGGATGCCTGAAGTTAGCATTTCGAGCCCGTCATATCCAACGAGGAACATCCATATTTGAACTGATGCGTCCTTTACCTGTATCGTTTAAGAAAAAAGGGGCTACGCGACCAATAACGGAAAACCTACAGTCCCCTACTTTAAATAGAGAAACTGAACAAGGTACTATTTTGACTGTTCATATCTGGACCCCCGAAGGCTCCGCAAACCAACGTCCTGTACCACGGCCAATTATTAATCGTTATATTGCGGCTGTTGATTCTGAGGGGGTAATCTCTACGGGGCATGCATCTCTAGAACTCTATCCGCACCTCTATATCAGCTTATACCCTGAAGAAGATATTGATCGCTCTCCTTCAGAATTTTTCAGGCTACTAAAAGCAACCGCTGATAATAACGTTACGGGGCGTTTCTTGCCTAATTATCAAGCTGAAGCATCCGAATGGTGTGAATCTGACAGACAGATTGTTTTCAATGTTTATAACTATGCTTCTTTATTGAGTTTTTGGGAAAAATATCGCCAATATCCTATTTATAACCTAACATATCAAAACTGTTCCAGCAGTGTTGCATATGGTTTGGAAGCTGCGTTGGATGGTGTTTTGTCTATGCAAAAGAGAAGTGATTTTATCGGGATTTTAAATGTACTTTGTATGCCAGAGTTATGGATTGCGGCTCAAATTCGTCGGCGTGCGCTGATGATGGCATGGACCCCAGGATTAATTATGGATTATGCACGTGCTTTGCGGGCTATTGTACACCCTGTTCCTGTTCCTTGGTATAAACGCTTACTTAGGCGTTGAGTTTCATAGCTATGATGACATTTTTATCTCAAACATAGTTTAGAATTGTCATTTTGGAATGTTTGCTAAATAAGTTAAAGAGGTTTTTATGCTGAAAGTGTACGCAATCTTAATGGTGTCTATCATAGCTGAAACAACCGCGACAACCATGATGAAGGCGTCTGATGGGTTTACCAAGTTGGTGCCCAGTATTATTGTCGTTATTGGTTATGCCATTTCTTTTTATGGCTTATCCCAAGTTGTAAAAAGTATGAATATTGGTATCGCCTATGCGATATGGGCTGGAGCAGGAATATTTCTTGTTTCAGCATTATCGTTTTTTGTTTATAAACAGAAACTTGATTTTCCAGCATTAATTGGTCTGGCATGCATTGCGCTGGGAATTGTTATTATCCAGCTGTTCTCTAAATCAATTACTCATTGAGTGTCGAAATTACTCAACAAGAATGGATTAAATGACGACAATTACAAAGAGAAAATCCTTATTACAGCCTCTGTGTGGTAATATATTACACAGAGGTTATAACTGTAATTAACGGGATTCTACCAACTCATTAATATGATAATATGTCAGCAAATTTCATATTTTCTGGCTGGGTTTCTTTTTTAACTCGGTGATAGTACTCTCAATTTCACATTAGCCTCATACCATCCATCACAGAGATTATGATGAGCAACGATATTGCGTAAAATCAATCCATTGACCACAGTTATCATCGCTACGTTTTGCAGCATCAATAAAAGCCATCCCCTGTAGGCCAATTTCAATACCCGGTAATAGCGGTGATGCGCCACCTCCCTCGCGTAAACGTGTTGCTGCCTCACGGTAAATCTGTGCAAAACCTTCTAAATATCCTTCGGGATGCCCGGCTGGAACCCTTGACATCGCACGGTTTTCCTCCCATTGAGACATTGATCCCCGTGACACACAGTACATGGGCGAATCAAACGGTTTTAACCATAATTGATTAGGATTTTCTTGGGAAAATGAAAGACTCCCTTGGCTGCCATATATGCGTAGTCGCAACCCATTTTCTTCACCACAAGCCACTTGGCTCGCCCATAGACGCCCTTTTGCCCCGTTGTGATAACGCATTTGCACACGCACATCGTCATCTAGCACTCTTCCTGGGATCATTGATGTGAGTTCAGCACGAATGGACTCTGGTAACATCCCTGTGACGAATGAAGCTAACTGCCACGCATGAGTACCGATATCGCCGATACAGCCCGTCCCCGCTTTTTTTGGATCGGTACGCCAATTCGCCTGCTTGTTTTCAGTTTCCTCTAATCGTGTTGCTAACCACTGCTGCAAATACTCCACTTCAATATAACGAATTTCTCCTAGTTCCCCTGCTAATATCCGGCTGCGCGCTTCACGAATTAACGGATAAGCACTGTAATTATGCGTGAGAATCAGTTGCCTACCCGTTTCTCGCACAACATCAGCAAGCTGCAAAGCTTCTGAGTATGATGTACACAATGGTTTATCACAGATAACGTCAATACCTGAGCGCAAAAATTCAACGGCAATAGGGGCATGCAAGTGATTAGGCGTGACAATCGCAACAACATCAATGCCATCATCACGTGCGACTTCACTTTGCGCCATTTGCTGATAGCTGGCGTAGCATCGTTCAGGCGCAAGGTGCAGCCGTTCCCCTGTGCGTTTACCGTTTTCTTCATTCGAGGAAAATGCGCCTGCAACTAACTCAAACTCATCATCCATACGAGCCGCTAATCGATGCACGGCACCAATAAATGCACCTTCCCCGCCCCCAACCATTCCCAGCTTTAGTCTCATCGCCTTATCCTTTATTTATCACTTACGATCCCAAGTAATGCTCTGATTTGTTGAAGATTAGTATCTACCACTGCAAAATCATCAAAGGCATGATCAACCACTGGAATAATATGATTGGCGATAAAGTCGGCTCCCTCTTTCGCCCCGGCATCTGGGGATTTAAGGCAACACTCCCATTCCATTGTAGCGACACCGGAAAAACCGTACTGAGTTAATTTGCTGAAAATAGATACAAAATCAATCTGACCATCCCCTAACGAGCGAAAACGCCCTGCACGCTCAACCCATGATTGATAACCGCCATAGACACCGCTACGGCCATTTGGTGTATATTCCGCATCTTTGACATGAAATGCGCGAATGCGTTGATGATAGCAATCAATAAACGCAAGATAATCCATTTGCTGGAGCAATAAATGACTTGGATCGTAGAGAATATGGCAACGCGAGTGGTTATCGACAAGCCCAAGAAAACGCTCAAATGTCACGCCGTCGTGTAAGTCCTCCCCTGGATGCAACTCGTAACATACATCGACGCCACACTCGTCAAACACATTCAGAATAGGCAACCAACGCAGCGCAAGTTCAGCAAATGCTTCGTTAAATAGTTGCGCATTGTGAGGGGGCCAAGGGTAAAAATAAGGCCACGCCAGCGCGCCTGAGAAAGTCACATGCGTAACTAACCCTAGGCGCTGCGAGGCTTTTGCCGCTTTGATGAGTTGCTCCACCGCCCACTGCTGGCGCTTTTGAGGATTACCTCTGACACTCACTGGGGCAAAACCATCAAAAACAGTGTCATACGCTGGATGTACCGCAATCAATTGGCCTTGTATATGAGTCGATAACTCACTGATCTGAATACCATATTGCTGTAACATGGCAACCAACTCATCGCAATAAGTTTGGCTTGTGGCTGCCAAGTCTAAATCAAAGATACGTGGGTCGATCGTTGGCACTTGAATATATGTAAAACCTAGGCTTGATGCCCATTCAGCAAGGCTTTCTAATGAGTTAAAAGGGGCTTTCTCGCCAATAAATTGTGCTAGAAAGATACCTGGACCTTGGATTGTTTTCATGACTCACTCCCTAAAATCACAGTGCGCTGTGTACGCACAGCTTCATCCGCAGCAAGAACAATTCGCAAGCTATTGAGTGCATCTTGTAAATGCTGTTCTAATGAAAATTGTTCCGTAATCGCTTGAATAAAATAACGTTGTTCACTTAGGCACAGCGCCAAATGGTCTGGCTCATCTTGGCAGTCAACCCAACGGTCAGGATGTTTAAAAGCATTGTTTTTATCAAGCTCTGCATAATGGATACGTAAAGAGTCAGTGCGTGTGTGCCCATCAACATTGTCGCTATTTCCTTCTCCATGCCGAGCCATTATCGAAACCGCACCGCGAGGGCCTATAACATCTTTGATAAAATACGCCGTTTCGCTGATCATTGGTCCCCAACCCGCCTCATACCAACCTACTGAGCCATCATCAAAACGAACCTGTAATTGACCATAGTTATACATATTGTCTGGTAATTCATCGGTCAATCTTGCGCCAATAGCGCTGACACTCACTGGCTGAGCTTGGGTCATTTGGCACATCACATCTAAATAATGAACGCCACAGTCAACTATCGGTGACAGTGATTGCATCAGGTTACGGTGTACATTCCACATCTGCCCATGGCTTTGTTGATTCAAATTCATTCTCATCACTAATGGCTTACCCAGCTCATGCGCTAGATGAATGAATTGTTGCCATGATGGGTGATGACGCAAGATATAACCCACCACCACTTGTCGATGGGCTTGTTTAGCAGCAGCAATGACGCGCTTAGCCCCTTCAACCGTAGTGGCTAACGGCTTTTCAATAAACACATGACAGCCAGCCTTGAGTGCTAACAATGCATAAGCTTCATGCGTATCAGGGTATGTCGTTAAGCAAACCGCATCTGGTTGCGTTGCTTTTAATGCCTGTTCGTAATTATCAAACGTGGCATATTCACCACCTAAATGTTCATTGAGAGCATCTTTTGAATGACCACGAGCCACCAGCCCGCATATATCAACGCCCTCCATTCGGTGGTAAGCCTCTGCATGAGAGGCTCCCATATTGCCGCAACCAACGACTAAGACGCGTAAATTTGCCATCTTATTTCTCCTCCACTGGCTTTTCTTTATAGTTGAACGTGAAGAAGAACAATGCGGCAATCAGTAACGCACCAATCGCTGGGTACCACCAAAAACTTTGCCATTGTGGCAGAGCCGCTGCGCCTTCCGTTGTGACAATGCTATTGAACAGCATTCCACTGATTTGTGAACCAATTAACATCCCCACGCCATAGGTAAACAAGACCAGCAAGCTCTGCGCCTGCCCTTTTACTTTCTCGCCAGCAACTTTGTCTGTATAGATAAAACCAATAACAAAGAAGAAGTCATAACACATACCATGTAAGAAAATACCGATATAAATCATCCAGCGCAGTTCTTCAGCAATCCCTAAGGCAAACATGACATAACGTAAGCACCAAGATAGCATCCCAATCAGCAACATCACTTTAATACCAAGACGAGCAAAGAAGAATGGTATCAATAACATAAAGAACAGTTCTGACATCTGCCCTAAAGACATCACGCCACCAACGTTAGTAAATCCTGTCGCCGCAACAAATGGCGCCGCATAGGCATAGTAAGCCGCCAATGGGATAGAGATCAGCATTGCACAAATGATGAAAACTAAGAAATGACGTTGCTTGAGCATGGCAAACGCATCTGCGCATAACAAGTCGCGCATCGCAACAGGTTTACCACGCTCTGGTGCTGGCGTGTGTGGTAATGTAAAGCTGTAAATCGCTAGTACCAACGAAGCTACTGCCGCCAAGGTGAAAATTTCTGTACTATCTGATAACCCTGTTGAACCGACAATCAGCCCCGCAACAATCCAACCAAATGTACCGAATGCACGCACAACTGGGAACGCTTTCTCACTGTTCGGTAAACTATAAAAGGCAACGTTGTTACTAAGAGCAATAGTTGGCATATAGCAAAGCATATAACCAAAGATTATCCATAACAGACCGCTATGATCCCCCGTAAAGTAACTTGGGATCATCCATAACAAACCGGCACCGATGAGATGCAGCACGCCAAGCACTTTTTGTGATGCAAAAAAACGGTCAACTACCATCCCTAGTACAAAAGGAGATAAAATAGAGGCGATGGGCCCTGTCGAATAGGCATCACCAATAATTGCTGATAAACCATATTTCCCCATGACAACCCCTAGCGTGACATACCATGCCCCCCACACAAAAAATTGAAGGAACATCATTAACGCCAATCGCGGTACTACCCATACATGGGCAGTATTTTTACCACCTTGAGCAAGACTATTCGTACCCATAAGACCCCCAATAATTTCTATTTTTTATTAGCCACTTTCAGGTAAAAAGGACGGCATAACCACGCCGCTTGGTTTCTGCACAGCACCTTTGACTTGCGCAAGATGCAATTCACAAATTCTACCGCCCCATCGTAATAGCGCTTGGCACAGTGCGCTTCGCTCTGTGGGAACTAAAACGACTGGCATCGCACCACGATGATGTTTGTCTAGCATCCAACCGAGTAAATCCAGCGCTACCTCATCACGATAGCTGCAGCCGGGCCCTAACATCCTCGATGCGGGGTGTGCGATAGAGGCAAGATAACCTTCGATGCGCTGGTTATGTTCCCAGACTGCAATTCGCCATAACCCGCTGGTGTCATTTAAAAAATATTCAATATCCCGCTGACGACTAATACCTAATAAATCCGCTTCCAATTGTAAAATAGCCGGTAAGTCTTCGGTTCGAGCATCTCGCACAATTCCTTCGGTCAAGCGAGGGAGATTCACGCCTTGCTCTGGTACTGAAATCACCATGTCTTGGTAAATTGCATAAGGTGTAAAACCGCCGCGGCGATAAAGAGAATAAGAGTCTAAATTCAGGGCACTTGAAATTAAGCGAATGGGTAAATTTCCGGCTAATTCATCCGCTTTGGACAGTAATTTCTTTGCAATACCCTGTCCAAATGCGTCGGGATGGACATTCATAATCCCAAGGCCCAAATGTGTTTCTCGTGGGTGAAAAAAACACGAGCCAAGAATATTGAGTTGTGAATCACGGGCTACCCAGTGGTAGTCAGGATCAAGTTGTTGGTATACATCAACAAATAAATGGCACTCTTCAGGCGCAGACTGAAATATTGCGCCTAAACCATGTTGTTGATACCAGGCATTCGTTGAGTGATAAATCAAATGCGCGACTTCACTCCGATCAGTGCATTTCGCAAGCTGTAGTTGTATATCCATTCATTACCTCTCATGTTTTATTGTTTATAAAATGAGGCTTTTCACTAAATGGCAGCTAAATCCAAAAATGAAATCGATTACATTTTTACTGAAATCGATTTCATTTATAAAATATAGCCAAATTGTTTCTTTCAGCAACTAGCTGAATGGTTCAATAATGACCTAAAAGATAAATTTGTAATCTGCATCACAAGTTGCTTGTATCAATCGTACTTTTCATCACGATGTTGCATACTGTGCATGGCAATAGACAAAAGGAAAAGTGAATAATGTCGATAGAAAAAGTGGCGAAAATTGCAGGAGTCTCTGCCGCAACGGTTTCACGGGTATTGAATGATCAACATATTGTAAAACCCGCAACTCGAGATAAAGTTCTCGTCGCCATCGCTCAGTGTAATTATCAACCTAATTTATTAGCGCGCCAGCTACGTACCTCGCGTAGTCGCATGCTATTGGTGCTGGTGTCTAATATCACTAACCCCTTTTGTTCATTGGTTGTACGTGGTATTGAAGAAGAAGCGGAACGCCACGGCTATCATATTTTGTTATGTAATTCTGAATCCAATCCAACGCGTGAATCCGCTTATCTGAGTTTACTCAGAGGTAAGGTTGTTGATGGCGTCATCACTATGGATGCTGTGAGTTGTTTGCCGGGGCTTACTGATATGATTGGGGATTTTCCGTGGGTACAGTGTGGTGAAGGGGATCCAGAATTTCGTGCTTCTTCGGTTACTATTGATAATTCACAAGCTGCTAGCGCAGGCGTTTATCATTTAGCAGCGAAAAATCGCCAACGCATTGCATTAATTAACAGTGATATGCGTTACCTCTATTCACAACAACGGGAACAAGGGTATCGAAAAGCACTCGCTGAACTTGGCTTTGAATATTGTAAAATCGAGTATGTAGAAGAATTAGATTACACCGCGGGGGCGAAGGCCATGGAAAAGTTACTGCAAAATGCGCCCAAACCCGATGCTGTATTCGCGATTTCTGATGTCATCGCAGGCGGTGCAATGAGTGTTTTGCATCAGCAGGGATTGCATATTCCGAATGATATTGCTGTGTTAGGGTTTGATGGTGTGCCCTTCGGTGAAGTAACCACACCGCCATTAAGTACCATTGTGCAACCGATGCATCAATTTGGCATCCGTAGCGTTCAACTGCTACTCAATAAAATTAAGCACCCGCAGCTCGATGACAGCCATGAAATCCTCGAATGGCAATTAATTGAACGCGGTTCAACTTAACTCACTTTTTTACTTCCATTCTGGGGCTGTGATATTGAAATAATACGGATAAGAAACGACGCTATAATTTTTCTAGTGAAGCGGTTTTGTCTCCTGTATCAACCCATATTTTGATCAATACAGAAGTCGTACCTTCGTTAACAACCTTCAATGCAACACTACCCAAAATTCATTGTTTAGTGTTAGTTAACTCGCCTTGAGTAAGGCTTTAACTAACCACATTTACACCATAAATTATGACTTGATTTTATTCATCGCCATCAGCAATAAAAAATATCCACCACCTAAAATAGCGACAAAAATTCCAGCTGCAATCTGTGTTGGATAAATAATAATTTGGCCTAGCCAATCTGCCCAAACCATTAATATACTACCGATTAACCCACTAATAATAAGTTGTTGTTTCGCCTTTTTAGCGCCAACTAAAAAAGCCATATGGGGTGCAACTAAACCAAGAAATGCAATGGGGCCAACAGTGGAAGTGACAAAGGCACACAATAATGCAACTAAGATTAATAGCAATATAGTCGCTAATTGTGAATTTAGTCCTCTTCCCTGTGCAAATGTTCGACTAATTGATAATAAAACTAGCCAACGATTTAACGTGATCGCTAATATCGTTAACACAACAACACTGATAGAAAAAATAATGGCCTGTTGCCCTTCCACACGATAAGTTGAGCCTGAAAGCCATAATAATATCCGATAGCTACTCAATGTCCCTTGAGCTAAAAAGAACTGAACAAAAGCTTCTAACGTTGCCGTTAGGCAGATCCCTGTCAAAATTAAACTTGCTGGTGCGTATTGGTGCCGTTTACCTAGGTATAACAATATTCCTAATACAATCAGGCTCCCGATTAAAGCAACACCCCAAAATGAGGTTTGAATAGCCGTGCCTAATAGTAGGCTAAATAGAACGAGTGCCGCTGTAGCCCCTGAAGAAACCCCTAAAATATCTGGGCTGGCCAACGGGTTATAAATAATCCTTTGTAATAAAACCCCCGCAATACTCAATGCTAATCCAGCAAATGTCGCCGCTAATAAACGAGGCCATTTAATATCCCATTGAAAACTTGACGGCAGTTGCCAATAATATTGTTCACCATTCGTTTGTAAGCAAAGGGAAAATACAACTCCACTTACTAACAATAAAATAAGAATAGATACCGTGGTTTTAGAAAGTATTATTTTTGTTGGTAATAACCCTATCGATAATTGATCTTGGGCTGTCATTGTTCGGCGGCTAAACCAGATCAATAAAGGAGCACCAATAGCAGCTGTCATTACACCCGTAGGAACCACAATATTAAGGTAATTTGTTAGTGCGATTGCCCCGCTGTCTGCAAGAAGCAATAAAATAGCCCCTACAACTGCACTATTTAATAACTCTTGCCTTGTACTCATATTACCCATTCGCCGTACTATATTTGGAGCTAATAAACCAATAAAACTAATAACCCCTACAGTTGAAATAGTCGCCGCTACTAACCAAGATGCTAAAACAATAAAAAGTAAAAAAGTTGGTAAAACGGATAAGCCTCGAGCTTTAGCCCCCTCATGGCCTAATTTCAATAATGTCAAAATACGTGGGGCGAAACAGATAATAATAATAACAGGGAACAATAAAGGTAATAAACCAACCACTTTTTGCCAACCATCTTGCGCTAAATTTCCTGCTCCCCACATAAAAATATTTTGTGCAAATTGCGAATTTAATGTAATTAATGCAGTCGCTATAGCACCAAACAAAATATTTATGACCATTCCTGAAACAACTAACGGAATGCCTGTCATATTACGAATACCTGCAATTAATATTACTAAACCAAATGCAAGTAATGCTCCCACCATCGCAGCTAGCGTTTGATATAACCCAATCTCGTTACTAAACCAAATATTGACTACCACTAATGCTAACCAAGCACCGGATGATGAACCTAACGTTAGTGGTGAAGTAAGATTATTTTGTGTTAATTGCTGCATCAAACTGCCCAATAAACCAAAAGTTGCTCCCACTAATAATGCCATAGCAAGGCGTGGTAATTGGCCATATAAATAAAAATAATCAGCAAATGTATCGGCTGAAGCTGGATGAATAACTAAAAATAATTGCTGACTGAGTGTAACCCCAGGTTCGAGCTGAAGGTTAATCAGCGCGATCACCATTAATACAAAAAATAGTATTGAGTGCTGTTTAGTTGTCATTATGAGGAGCAACCTGTAATAAGCTTTCTGTTAATGCTTCCGCCATTAA
This sequence comes from Providencia sp. PROV156, assembly GCF_028480905.1. Lineage (NCBI taxonomy): Bacteria > Pseudomonadati > Pseudomonadota > Gammaproteobacteria > Enterobacterales > Morganellaceae > Providencia > Providencia sp. PROV156. The sequence goes on from NZ_JAMPPE010000004.1 coordinate 191,813, forward strand.
TTGCAAGGAAAAGACACCACCATAATTCCAAACGGGACGAACACTATTTATCCGCCCTTGTTTAACAAAAGGCATCGACTGCCATAATATGGAATCATTCAGTTTTTTTTCTTCTACAAATGGTTTGATGTATAACACGTACCCATCATTTATAAACTGCAATGAATTTATTCGTCTCTGCTCTATTCCCCAAGGACGTGCGGGGACTAAAATAGCAGGCTTTAATGCAAGCTGTTCAAGAACATAATTGAGTGTTGAATTCTCAGTATAAAGAAAAATAGTGCTTAAACTTGAAAACCGGATAACAGCAACACTTGGTTTCGTTGTAAAAGCACGTTCAAGTTGTGATCTTAATTCAGCAAAACGTTTATCCATTTTCACTAAATATTCATCGGCAAAAGACGTCTTCTCAAATAAGCGAGCCAACGTTTTAAAATGAGCAATGGCTACAAGCCCTGAATCATCTTGACGTGCAAAATTTGATAAATAAACGACTGGCGCTATTTTTTCCAATAAAGGCAGTAAATCTTCTTGCGCGCTACTTGCAATAATAACATCAGGTTTCAATGCGGCAATTTGCTCTAAATTAGGCTCAGCTCGCGTACCCACCTCTTTGACCGAAGAAGGAACAGCTGGGTCAACAACCCATTGCTTGTAACTCTCTAATTCCGTGGCCCCAACAGGCGTAATTTCAAGCGTTAATAGCTGTTCCAGCAAATCCCAATCTAAAACCACAACGCGCTGAGGCGGCGAATTGAACTCGACAATACCACGACTGTCCGTAACAGAATAAGCCCGTGTATAAAATGAGCATACTAATGTACTTGTTAATAAAATAAGGCCAAGCAAATTGATTCTTAAGCGCATACGATAGCAACCCTATGATGTTCTGACTCTGGAAAACTAGGGTGTGGTATTAATTTAATCGGAGTATCGTAGAGTGACGATAGCCTTGCTTCATCATGGAGAAGAACGCTTTTTCCCTCAAATTCTATTTTCCCTTTTTTTAATGCCACGATGTGTGTTGCATACCGTAAAGAAAGGTTGAGGTCATGAAGGATCACAATCACACCAATCCCATGAACTTTATTAAGCTCACTCAATAAATTCATTAACTGGTATTGATGGTGAATATCTAATGCAGAAGTCGGTTCATCCAGTATTAAAACTGGTGATTGTTGAGCAAGTAACATGGCAACCCATGCGCGCTGGCGCTCTCCACCAGACAAGTTGTCCGCTAAGTTCGCGGAAAACCCCTCAACCCCAGCTTTCTCCATCGCTTGTTGGATAATAATTTCATCGTCAGCTTGCCAGCGACCAAGTGCACCTCGCCACGGAAAACGCCCTAACCGCACAAGTTCTTTCACAGACAGCCCCGCTGAGGCTGGCAGTTTTTGTGGCAAATATGCGATTTTCTGCGCTAATTCTTTCGTTTTATATTGAGAAAGACTCGTGCCATTTAAATCAATTTGCCCGCTATCCGGTGCCATCTGCCCAGAAAGGAGATTAACCAGTGTAGATTTTCCTGAACCATTATGACCAAGAACCACTGTGAGTTCTGTTGTGGGTATATTTAACGAATCTATAGATAAAATAGAACGATGATCGCGAACGATATTAATATTTGCTAATCGAAACATAGAAAGGACTCAAGGCATGCCAACATTATTAGCATGCCTTTTTTAAAATTACCAAGTGTACTTTGTTTGTAACACAAATGAGCGCGATTGGCCGTAATAGCACCAGGTATCACAGGATGAAACATACTCTTTATTGAGGATGTTATTCATATTGAACTGGAACTGCCAATTGTTCGATAATTGATATATCGCGGCCATATCCCAGAGCGTCGCACTAGGAACAGAAAGGTTGCTGCTTGCTGGGTTATCCTTTGATTGACCATAATAGCGAATACCAGTTCCGAGTTTTAACGACTGGTTACTCACGATTGGAATTTCGTAGTCAGTCCAGACAGTCGCCATATGTTTGGGGATCGTACCAGCCTGTTTACGTCCCTTACCACCTGTTTGATCTGTTTTCGCATTGGTATAAGTGTATGTCGCTTTAATATCCCAATTATCAGTAACACTTGCAAATAGTTCTGTTTCTATACCTTGTGAAGTGACTTTACCTGTTTGTGTTGCAACAGGGTGTTCAGGAGTTGTGACTAACGCATTTTTTTGTTCGATATCGAACCAAGCAATATTCCAATAACCATCCATAAAATAAGGTGTATATTTGATACCTGCTTCAAATTGCTCACCTTTAAGTGGTTTATACAGTTTTTGGGTTGTTGGGTCGATTGTCGATTGAACTTCAAAAGATTGAGAGTAATTTAAATAAGGTGAAATACCATTGTCAGCAATATACATTAAACCCGCATTTAAACTCATCTGCCCATCATTTCTAGACTCATCTTCTGCTTTTTTATGTGCTTTATTTTCAGTTTTTACCCAATCATAACGTGCACCAACGACCCCAATCCATTTGCTATCAAGCTTTGTTTGGTATTGTGAATAAATACTAGCTTGTGTTTTATCAATAGTGCGATGAATGTTATTTGATGGGTCAAGTGGGGTATAGTGCCCATAAACTGGCTTCCACGGGTTAATTTTACCAAAAGCATAATTATCCTGTTCATCGCCTTTGGTTTGATGATATTGGAATTCAATACCCGCAAGTAAGGTATTTTCAAACCGCTCACTATCCCATTCACCGACGATATTGTTATCAAAACTAAAACTTTGGTTTTTACCATCGCGAAAAACAATACCTTGCCCCAATTCCTGCACGGTAGGGTCTGCATTAAAGAAAGCATAAACACTTCTGAGTGTTAGGTCGTTGTAACCATAATTTACACGCTGCGCAAAACGCCACTCATCATTAAATTGATGTTCTAATAAATAACCCACTGAGAACTGAGTCCGCTTGTATTTATCGTAATCAGGCTCACCTAAATTGGTTGATGGCTTAATTTTACCGTAATTAGAGTGAATTAATGTTCCCGCCGCTGGGAAAAAAGGATTCGTGGGCGTACCATCATCGTGCAGATACGTCCCCATTAACGTAAGTACAGTCTGATCAGACAAGTCAAATGCCGCACTTGGCGCCAGATAAATACGTTTATTATCCGTGCCTTTGAGTTCCCCATCCGATTTTTTCATCGTTCCCACTAAACGGTAGCGGGCACCTGCATCGGCTGATGCTGTAGAAAGATCAAAGCCTAGCGCTTGATGATCGTTATTACCCGCTTCTAAAAATATTTCATTTTTAGCATTAATAGATGGCTTTTTCGTTACTAAATTAACAGCGCCTCCAGGAGTGGATTCGCCAAAGAGAACGGCTGATGACCCCTTCACGACTTCAATACTTTCCAATCCATAAGGTTCAAGTAGCCAAGTGTAGTAGCCATCTCGATATAACCGGCTATTATCTAAATAAGTTGCGGCATCAAAACCGCGAACTTTGAACCAGTCCGTATCATTATCAGCCCCATAAGGTTGTGCAACAACCCCCGAGGTATAGCGAAGTGCTTCATCAATTTTTTGCGGAGCATGTATGGTCAAATCTTGTTCCGTAATAATTGAAACAGATTTTGGCGTTTCTTGCAGCGCAGTATTCACTTTGAGTGCTTGTGCACTGACAATGAAAGAGTCTTTTTTGTCGCTATTTTGTTCATTTGCCATGGATTGGTTTTGAACAGCCAGCGCTAATAGGGTGAAAATGGCAACCTGATGTAAACGAAATAAACCTAAATTTTTCACAAAATAGTTCCAATGATAATAATAATAAGTCTCAGTATTATTCCTAAAAATAAGTCAAATTAAAATCAATTTGGCATATTTGCTTATAACAAATAGTTATTAAAAAAATCAGATTAAACACAATTAACCATACATAAGGAAGGGAGATTATTAGTCAAGAATAACGAAAATGATCTCGATGCGAGTATTAGGTCATTATTTAAGTTAACAAACGCAAAAAATAAGGCGGGAATGACCTTTCCCGCCTCGTGCTATCATTTTACTTATCAGCTTGTTAGAAGTTTTGGATTACCAGAACAGCGCATATAGCACACATAAGATAACCATAATTGCGTATGATGCGATATTGAAGCCTGTCGATGTTTTAAAAGTCTCCGACGTTAGGATAATAGCCCCTTCACAGTCATCTTCTTTTGCCGTTGTCAGGCTAATTAAACCAATCACCACCGCAGTAAAGAAGAAGGTGTACATCATTTGGTCAAGGAATGGCATACCTAACGGCATTAGTTTTAAGAATAATGCAAACGGAATTGAGAGCAGCACACCGATAATCGCGCCTTTCGCATTGGTTTTCTTCCAAAATAGACCTAATAAGAATACCGCTAAGATACCTGGGCTAACTAACCCGGTATATTCCTGAATATATTGGAAAGCTTGTCCAATGTTACCCAGTAATGGGGCGATGAAGCATGCGACGATTAACGCAACAACTGCACTAATCCGCCCGACATTCACTAATTTATGGTCCGCGGTTGATGGAGCAATGTATTCTTTGTAGATATCCATGGTGAAAATAGTTGCCACTGAGTTCAACATGGAAGCTAAAGAAGAAACGATAGCCGCAGCTAATGCCGCAAACACAACCCCTTTAGCGCCTACGGGTAAGAATTGTGTTAACCATGGGTAAGCTTTGTCCGCTTGGGCCAATGTTGGCATATGTTCTTGTGCCATCGTTCCTAATCCCGCCAGTAATGCAGGGTCAGAAACTATCACAAATGCCGCAATACCCGGTACGACAACAAGGATTGGGACAATAAGTTTGAGAAATGCGGCGAAAACCAAGCCTTTTTGTGCTTCATTAATAGACTTAGCGGCTAATGCACGTTGAATAATATATTGGTTGAAGCCCCAGTAATATAAATTGGCAACCCATAAACCGCCAATTAACACGGCAATACCGGGTAAATTGCTAAACTGAGGGTTGTCTTGGCTTAAAATCATTTCAAAATGCGCAGGCGCTTCACTTGCCATACGGCTCATACCTGCGAATAACCCCGCATCACCGCCAATATAGCTCACCGCCATTATCGTGGTTAAAAAGCCGCCTAAAATTAAGAAGAAAACTTGTACAACATCCGTCCACGCAACCGCAGATAGCCCGCCATAAAGAGAGTAAATCACTGCAAATAATGCTAAGCCGAAAATAGCATAATGCATTGGAATACCTAGGATTGTTTGTAATGCTAACGACCCTAAATAGAGAACTGAAGTTAAATTAACAAAGATAAATAATGCCAACCAAAATACGGCTAAGATTGTTTTTAACGTTTTATTGAAACGTTTTTCAACAAACTCTGGAATGGTAAAAATACCTTTATCAATAAACACGGGCATGAAGTATTTTGCGACAATGATCAGTGTTAGTGCTGCCATCCATTCATAGGATGCGATAGCCAAACCTATTGAAAAACCAGAGCCCGACATACCAATAAATTGCTCTGCTGATATATTTGCCGCAATCAGTGAAGAACCAATAGCCCACCAAGGTAATGTTTTTCCTGCTAGAAAATAGTCTTTTGTACCTTTCTTTTGTCCTTTTTTATCTCGAGAAACCCAAAGACCAACACTAATAATGACAAGCACATACAGAATGAATATTCCGTAATCTAATGTGCTTAGCCCAACCCCTTCAGTTTGCATAATCAAATTCCTTCGCCAAGTGATAACAAAGCAAGTGTAAACGTTACCACAAAATATCACCGTTAGATGAATCACATATTTTCACAATATCCTCTAAAGAATTAACTTAATGGACTAAATAGCAGAAATTAATGTAAATTTTCATAGGTGATAGAAGAGAAGGTACCAGGAAGTAATCTAGATTTTAATAAATTCGTGAAGTTCATCAAATATTAATGAAAACGTTTACACTTATTTTCGTAACGCTATGGCCTATAAAATACTTAGGCGTGCAAAGGCCTAACTGAATTACGTTGAACCAATGTCGGAGAGTAAATCAAACTTTCACCTGTCGTTTTTTCCCCTCTCGCTAAAGAAAGTGCTAGTTGTGTGGCTTTTTCTGCCATCATTTGGATAGGATAACGAATTGTTGTTAAGCGTGGATGGATGTAGCGGGCAATCAACACATCATCAAAACCAATAACCGAGACCTGTTCTGGTGAGTGAATTTCATTTTCATCTAATACCGCGATGGCTCCCGCGGCCATAAAATCGTTGTAACCCACGACCGCTGTGATTTCGAGTGATTTTATCAGTAAGTTAGTCATCGCTTGCTCCCCACCTTCCCCATAAGGAGCGCCATATTCAATATAACTATCAGACAGTTGAATACCATTATTTTTTAACGCATCTCGATAACCCTGTAAACGCTGTACCGCATCCTCAATTTGGTGATTTGATGAAATGTACGCAATTTTAGTATGCCCATGTCGAATAAGATGTTCTGTCGCTAAATATGCGCCCTTGTAGTTATTTAAAGAAATACAACGGGTTGCAATTTCATCAATATGGCGGTTGATCAGTACCATACTTGGGACTTCTTTTGCATATTGAAGCAGTTCAGCATCATCCAGGGCTTTAGAGTGGATAACCAAAGCATCACAGCGGTTGTTAATCAACAACTCAATCGATTGGCGCTCTTCCTTGGCATTATGGTAACCATTACAAATCAGAATATGTTTACCATTTTTATGCGCTACGGCATCAACGGCTTTGACCATAACGCCAAAAAAAGGGTCGGAAACATCGTTAACTAACACCCCAATGGTATTTGAACTTTGGTTCACAAGAGCTCGCGCAGCGGCATTGGGACGATAACCTAGCTTATTCATTGCACTCTTTACTGATGCAATAGAAGCTTGGCTTGCCTTCGGTGATTGGTTAATCACTCGAGAAACAGTTGCAACCGAAACACCTGCTTCTTTTGCCACATCTTTGATTGTCGCCATTGTGCACCTCTACAATTAGGATGGCTTATTAAACAATGAGCTAGAATTAAAAACAATGGCATAACGCATATTAAAATTATTTAAAGTAAAATAATGGGTTTATCGTGCAAAAAAGAAAACACCGCTTAGATGCGGTGTTAATCATATATAGATTTAGAAAATAAATTGATAGCAGGTTTCACTACAATAAATTTGATTAGGCTGTGAAATCGGGCTGTATCGTTCTCCCCATTCAGGGTGATTAACAGCATCAGGTGGAAACTGTGTTTCAAATGCAACCCCAGAAAAAGGCGTATAAGATTTAGTTTTACCCGCAACTGAAACTAAATAATTCCCTGTATACAACTGCATAGAGGGCATCGTTGTAGAAATATTCATCTTTACGTCTCCCTCAGGAGCACTCAACGATGCCACCGTTTGCCGCCCATCAATACGGGCTGCATCTAGCATAAAAGTGTGGTCATATCCCCCAGCAGAAATTTGGTCGTGATCTTGTAGAAAGTCACGGCCAATGAGTTTGCTTTGGCGAAAATCAAAATAACTACCAGTGACATTACGCCACTCTCCGCTAGGGATCCCTGCTTTATCTGTGGGTAAATAACAGTCACTGTAAATCGTAAGAGCATGATCTAGCGCTGTCTTTTCACTACCTTCACCCGCCAAATTAAAATAAGTATGGTTGGTTAGGTTTACAGGACAGGCCTTTGTAGCTTGGTGCTTATAACGGATAATTACTTGATTTTCATCCGTTAATTCATAACTTACCTCAACTTTCAATTCCCCGGGAAAACCTTGGTCACCGTCGGGTGAAATGAGTGAAAAAATAGCCTGTTGAGTACTAGGTTGTGATATGGCCCAAATCCGATAACTAAAATTGTCCTGCCCACCATGTAAACAATGCGGCTCTTGATTGGCTGATACTGAATAATTTTCACCATGAATAGAAAAACGTGCATTCGCTATACGGTTAGCTACGCGCCCGACTGTCGCGCCCAAATACACGTCTTGTTCCTTTTGTTTATCCATATTTGGTGAACCTAGAACCACATCTCGTTTCCCATGTATTAGCGGCAAAATGCAACTTACCCAGCTTGCCCCTAAACTTGTCAGGACAATTTTCATGTCATTTTTATTGGTTAACTCTACGACTTTGGGCGTCTGATTTTTTTCTTGATTAAACAGCATGTTATATCAACTTTTTTCAATTTATTAATTTGGTTTTAACTTACCACACTTGCACCTGAGCTTGGCTGGCAAACATAAATATCGGCTTGTAGGCCTGTCATTTTCTGGTATTGCGCTTCTACCGCGTCAATCACCGGTTGAACACATTGCTGCTGCATCAGTGCAACCACACAGCCACCAAAGCCTCCTCCTGTCATTCGTACCCCACCCTGAACACCTAAAACGGACTTAACGATATCCACTAAGGTATCAATTTCTTTGACGGTGATTTCGAAATCATCACGCATAGAAATATGGGATTGCGCCATTAACTCACTTAACTGCAATAAATCATTTTGTGTTAATGCTTTTGCTGCCGCTAAAGTACGTTCGTTTTCACTGATCACGTGTTTGGCTCGCTTAGCAACGATAGGCGATAATAGATGTTGCTTCTGTAAAAACTCATCAAATGTGATGTCACGTAACGCTTTCACCCCAAACAAATTAGCAGCTTCTTCACATTGTTGGCGGCGTGTATTGTATTCACTTCCAACCAAACCCCGTTGCTTATTTGAGTTGATTATCATCACAACCAGATCATCAGGTATGGAAATAGGAAATAGCGCCAAACTGCGGCAATCAATCAATAGAGCATGGCCTTCATCACCACACGCTGAAATCAGTTGGTCCATAATACCGCAGTTACAACCAACAAATTGGTTCTCAGCTTGTTGGCCATTAAGCGCGATATCTTGCTGGCTAATATCTAATTGATACAAAGCCTTAAGTGTTTGTCCAATCACAACTTCGAGTGAGGCTGAAGAACTTAACCCCGCGCCTTGCGGCACATTACCACTGACTGCAATATCGCAACCATTGAATAAAAGCCCTCTTTGTAAGAGAAACTTCACGACACCGCGAATATAGTTTGCCCACATTTTTTCAGGCAAAAATGCAATTTCGCTATCCAAACTGAATTCGTCACATTCATTATGGTAGTCAGCCGCAACGACTCGGATGATACGATCATCACGTTTAGCCGCTGCGGTCATCGTTTGGTAATCAATCGCACAAGGCAAAACAAAGCCATCATTATAATCCGTATGTTCACCGATAATATTCACTCGCCCCGGCGCTTGAACATAAATTTCAGGTTGATAACCAAAGGTTTTTTCAAACGACGAGGCGACAGTTTGCTTTAACGTTTCCATTTTTAATTATCCTTAATGCGTAATTTGGTTAACCCAGCAAACAGCTAAGTTAATTATAATTTGATGAATTATTTAGTAGTTTGACTTTGTTTATAATGGCAGTCACTCACATCACGTAAACGTTGTGCGGCCTGTTCTGGTGTCAGGTCTCGCTGAGTTTCAGCTAACATTTCATACCCCACCATGAATTTTTTTACCGTCGCTGAGCGCAGTAATGGCGGATAAAATAAGGCATGTAGTTGCCAGTGATCGATACTTTGGCTTTCATTAATAAAAGGTGCAAAGTGCCATCCCATTGAATATGGGAAAGAGCAATGAAATAGATTATCGTAACGGCTTGTGAGTTTTTTTAGAGCAATAGCAAGGTCTGCGCGAATGGCTTCATTCATTTCATCCATACGGCGAATATGCTGTTTTGGCAATAACAGGGTTTCAAATGGCCAAGCAGCCCAATAAGGAACAAGTGCAATCCATTCTTCAGTTTCAACAACAATTCGTGAGCCATCTTGTTGCTCAGCTTTAATATAGTCAATTAATAAGTTGCTGCCATGACGTTGATAATATTGCGTGAGAAAATGGTCCTTACGTGCAATTTCATTAGGTAAAAAATCACTTGCCCAAATTTGTCCATGAGGATGAGGCTGAGAGCACCCCATTATTTCCCCTTTATTTTCAAAAACCTGAACCCAAGCATAACGTTCACTTAACTCAGCAACTTGTTGCTGCCATGTTTCGATAACACCTTCAATTTCAGGCACAGACAACTCTGGCAGTGTTTTACTGTGATCAGGCGAAAAGCAAATCACTCGACTAACCCCACTCACCGATTGTGATTGAAACAATTCAGATTGATTATCAGGTTGAGCGCAGGGTTGTGCTAATAGCGCACCATGGTCATTCTGGAATACATAAGTCCCTTGGTAGTTAGGATTCACTTCCCCGGAAACCCTTGTATTACCAGGGCACAAGAAGCAATGCTCATCATATTGAGGTAAATTTTCTATTGATGGTTTTTCATCTTTGCCGCTCCACGGGCGTTTTGCTCGATGAGGGGACACTAACACCCACTGGCCTGTTAATGGGTTATAGCGACGATGAGGGCAATCCGAAGGGTTAAAAGGCAAAATATTCATCTCATGCATCTCCTAAACTTCATAACCATTGGGATTATTTGATTGCCAACGCCAACTGTCAGTCGCCATATCCTCAAGAGTTCGCTCCGCTTGCCATCCTAGTTCATGGTGCGCTTTTTCTGGTGTTGACCAGTATTCCGCAATATCCCCAGCACGACGTGGTTCAATCACATAAGGAATGGCTTTTCCAACTGCTTTTTCAAATGCATGTAACATTTGCAAAACACTGGTGCCGTTCCCCGTACCCAAATTGTAGCAATGTAACCCTGCTTGATTACCAACCTTTTGTAGAGCAGCAACATGGCCATCAGCTAAATCCATGACATGAATATAATCCCGAACCCCCGTCCCATCCACCGTAGGGTAATCGTTTCCATAAATCACCAATTTTTCTCTTTTCCCTACTGCAACTTGGGTAATATAAGGTGTTAAATTATTTGGGATCCCTTGTGGGTCTTCTCCCATCAAACCCGATGGATGAGCACCTACAGGGTTGAAATAACGTAATAATGTTAATGACCATGACGGGTCTGAGTGAAATAAATCAGATAAACAACGCTCAACCATATACTTGCTGGTGCCATAAGGGCTTTGCGTATTACCCGTTGGGAACTCTTCGGTGATAGGTAAACTACTGGGCTCGCCATATACCGTTGCTGACGAACTAAAAATCAAACTTTTCACGTTCGCTTCCTGCATACAGCGCATTAATACCAATGTCCCATTGAAATTAACATCATAGTATTTAAGGGGGTTTTCTACTGATTCACCAACCGCTTTTAGCCCTGCAAAATGAATAACTGAATGAAATTGATGAGAAGAAAAAATGTGGGCTAGCTGTTGCTCATTTCGAACATCACACTGATAAAATACTGGGCGCACACCGGTTAATCTTTCAATACGATTAAGCACTTCTAGCTTTGCATTACACAAATTATCAATAATAACTGGTGATAGCCCAGCCTTTATCAATTGAACACAAGTATGACTACCGATATACCCGAGCCCGCCTGTAACGAGAATTTCAACCTGTTGCATCTCTCTTCCCCCAATACTGCTTAAATTGCATTCTGTCTTCCAACTTGTCATTGCTACCGAGTATAACAACGAGTTTATATAAGATTCTGTGATCAATCTCGACTTAGTGTAAACGTTTACACAAAAATATAAAATAATCTATTTCTCACATAAATAAATCGCATCAGGAAAAGATCATTCAAGGTAAACAAATTCTCCTGTTTTCACCAATAACTCATTTATCCATTTGCGTCTTTTTGATTGTTTCGCTAGTAGGAACAGCTAAAGAATAAAAAAAATAGATTAATTTCAAATAGTTATGGAGAAAGCAAGAAAAAAAAGATAAATGATAAGAACTGTTTTAGTGACCTACTTAACACAGATGCAACAAACCATTTACTTTGCATATTGTTTCATCTAAATATGTTTGTATTACCAAACGGCACACTGTTCCCGTATAAGGAACAAAAATATAACAATAGTGCTAATTCAATTAATTATAAACAGGGGAAGCTATGAATAACCGACTACAATCTGCTGGTTTCGTATTAACCTTGTTAGATTACTTTTCAATCAACAAGCCCATATGGGGAATACGTGAGTTAGCTCGTCATCTTGATAAGAGCCCTTCCGTCGTACAGCGGGGTTTTAATATTCTAGAAGAGCAAGGTTTCTTACAAAAAAATAAAAATAAAGAATATTTATTAGGCTTGCGGTGTATTGAAATCGGTCATTTAGCCAATAACACACGCCAGTTTTCACAATTAGCGAGTGACTACTTACGCCCTCTCGCTGATAAAACACATGAAACCATATTTATTTATCGCCGTTACAATGATATCGCTATTTGTAATTTCATTTTAGAAAGTGACCATCTTATCCGCTTTACATCTAAAGAAGGAGAAGCGTTGAGCTTGCATGAAGCCCCATTTACACAAATCATTTTAAGCTCAATGGATATTTCATATATTGATGAATATCTTTCTAAACATAATTTGCAAAATAACACCTTATTAAAAAAGCAATTAAGTCTCTATGCTGAAGAAGGATATGCATATTCAAAAGAAGCTTATTTAGCAGGAACACAAGGGTTATCCGTTCCTATATTTTCTTTTGAAAAAGGGGTATTAGGCTCGTTATGCATTGCAGCATCAAGCCAAAGTAAAAATTTAACCGAGTATTATCCATTATTAAAATCCACAGCCAGTAAATTATCTACCATATTTTAAATCCATGGTGAAATAATAAGATAAAAAGCAGTTGTTAATTATTAAAATAAAATAGGTAACTCTATGAATATATCTCATGATAAAAATGATACTGAGGTACGTGTATCTATTTTTTCTCCAGCACTACTCATCGCAATAATTATATTATCTTTTGTTGGTGCTATTATTGGTATTCAGATTATTGTCACACTAGGTATCTCCGCAAACACATCAATTATCGGTGCTGTTCTCGCCATTTTATTATCTCGTGTCCCACTTTCTATATTCGCATCATTTAAATTTATCGATGCGCAAAATTTAATTCAAACTAGCATCTCTGCAGCAACCTTTGCTGCAGCAAATGGTTTAATAGTAGCCATTGGTGTGCCTTGGGTATTGGGTATGCCTGAATTAATTTATCCGATGATGGCTGGAGCTTTCGTTGCGATTATCATTGATGGCACGATTTTATATGGCTTGTTTAATACCCGCGCCTATCCTGCCAGTGCATCTTGGCCTGCCGGTGTTGCCACCGCAGAAACTTTGTGGGCAGGAAATAAAGGTGGAAAGCGGCTTGGCGCATTGCTGACAGGCTTTGCTGCTGGAGCCATCGGTGCAGGTTTTGGTATCCCAATGGCATCCGCAGGGATCGCGTTGATTGGCAGTATTTTCGCGTTATTCATGTTTGCTGTTGGACTTCTCATTCGCGGTTTTTCTGAGTCAGGGCTAATTACTTATAATTTATATGAAAACTATGTCCCACATGGTGTGATGATTGGTGCAGGTATCGTCGCATTAATCCAAATCGGAGCCATTGTATTTCGCAACAAGAAAGATAGTCAGCAACAAAGCGAAGATAGTGATGAATTACGCCAAAGTAGCAAACGTATCAAGTCAACCTTAATCAAAGGGGCAATGTTCTACTTTTTAACCGCATTAGCACTCACATTTATTAGTCAAATATTTGTCACCATGACATTGCCACAACTTATTGGATTCCTCATTTTTGCGACCTTAGCCGCTTTAATCCAAGAGATGATTGTGGGTATGGCTGCGATGCATTCTGGCTGGTTTCCTGCAACTGCAGCAGCTCCTATCTCATTGATGATTGGTATTTTACTAGGGTTTCCCCCCGAAGCATTGGCCGTTTTAGTTGGGTTTTGTGCCGCGACAGGCCCTGCTTTTGCCGATATGGGTTTTGACCTAAAAACGGGGTTTATGATCCGCGGTTATGGTAAAAACCAATCTGCAGAACATTATGGGAGAAAACAACAATATTTCGCCGCTATTATCGGTTTTTGCTGCGCCTTGGTGGTGGTTGCACTTACCTACGATTTTTATTTCGAACAAGACAAAATCGTTCCTGCATCAAGGCTTTATGCCGCTACGATCCAAGCAGGAAGCTCCTCAAATGTGGCAATGATGTTGTTATTGTGGGCCATACCGGGTGCCATCATTCAGTTAATTGGCGGTGCTAAAAACCAGATTGGCGTACTCTTCTCAACTGGCTTGATGATTAACTACCCTATTGCAGGTTGGACGGTTCTTACTGCACTCGCGGTTCGAATTATCATTGAGCGTTTCTTCAATATCAGTTCCGATAAAATTTCAACTTTCGCTGGTGGGCTTATTGCTGGCGATGCTCTTTACTCCACGGCTAAAGCATTCCTGCCAACCCTCAAAGCGAAACTGCTTTCCTTCTGGGCTAAATAACTTTATAGGGAATAATAATGACGAATATCTGGTCGCAAGTGCAAAAAGACACTCTAGTTTTACAACATTACGCTTATTTTGATACGGGAGCCGCTGCGCCACCGCCAAAACCGGTAATAGACGCAGTAAAGCGCTATCTTGATAAAACCGCAGAGCAAGGGACTTATTTACCGAGCTTCCGCAAGCAAACCTATGAGCAAGTTGAAATTTGTCGACAAAAATTGGCCGCATTTATCGGTGCAAAGCCCAGTGAAATTGCATTTACCAAAAATGGCACAGAATCTATCAGCTTGATTGCTAGAGGTATTTCTTGGCAAGCTGGCGATGAAGTGATAATTCCGGATACTGAGATGCTCAGCAATATTGCAATTTGGCAACTGTTAGCGCATGAAAAAGGAATAAAAATTATTAAGGTGAGTGCGGATAGCTATGGTGTCCTTTCACCTGAATCTATCGAGCAAGCGATAACCTCCAAGACAAAGCTCATCAGTTTCGTTGCGCTATCTAACATAACTGGGGTAATTCAACCTGTGCAGGCTATTTGTGAGATAGCCAGAAAGCATGGTGTACTTAGCCATATTAGTGCTTCACAAGCCATTGGAATGTATAACGTTAATGTTCAAAAATGGCAATGTGACTTTATGTCATCATGTGGCCGAAAAGGGTTAAGAGCGATAGAAGGCAGTGGCATTCTGTTTGTTCGTGAATCATTGGTACCATCATTAACCCCCACACTGGTCGGTTGGTGGAATAGCTCAATTGACCCACAAACAGGAGACGTTATTCTGCCTCAAACAGCAAAACGCTTTGAAGCGGGCTGCCCAAATGTTCCGGCCATTATTAGTTTAGATTCGGCTTTAGACTATGCTGTAAATATCGGTATTGAACAAATTGAGAATCGCAACCAAACACTCACTCAATATGCGATGCAGCAATTATCTCAACTTTCTGGTGTCGAAATTTATGGCCCTAATAATAGCCACCAGCGAATAGGAATAATTCCATTTAATATTAACGGAATCCCCTCTGATGTATTAATGCAAAAATTAGAAGCTAAAAATATCATTATTGAATCAGGTCACTTTATGGCAACCGCTATTTTAAAGTTCTATCAAATAGAAAAAATGGCCCGCTTATCACTTCATTATTTTAATAGTGAAAAAGAAATCGATTTATTAATTAATTCAATAAAAAAAATCAAAAAGGAATATAGCAATGACTAATGCGTTATTAATGAGTAGTTCACGTATGGGGAATATGAATTATTTACAACATGCGGGCGAACAAATCCATCGTTTATTACAACATAAAAAACAAAATATTCTATTTATTCCTTATGCCGCAGTTACATTCAGTTTTGATGATTTTGAAGCAATTGTAAAACCGGTATTTAATGCTTTAGGTTATGAATTAACATCAATTCATCACTTTAGCGACCCTGTTGCGGCAGTTAAACAAGCACAAGCGATTGCTATTGGCGGCGGAAATACCTTTGCCTTATTAAAACGCCTATATGATGCCAACATAGTGGAGCTGATTTCACAACGAGTTAAATATGAAAGCATTCCCTATATGGGATGGAGTGCAGGCAGTAATGTTGCAACACCGAGTATTCGCACCACCAATGATATGCCAATTGTCCAACCCCCTACATTTAGTGCGCTGAATATTTGCCCATTTCAAATTAACCCGCATTTTATTTCTGGTAAACCAATTGGCCATAATGGGGAAAGTCGTGAAGAGAGATTAAATGAGTTTTTAACGATTAACCCCATGGAAGAATTGATCGCACTATATGAAGGAACTGCATTATTTATTGAAAACGACCATGGCACCATTTTAGGTGAGCAAAATGCCCTATGGTTACGAGGACCTAATAAGATTGAAGAAATTGCTACCAACAAGCCATTCAAATTAAATATTATTAAAGGAGTGCAATAATGTCTTTGAATTATCTAAGCCAAGTTTATGACTTATTAGACACCCCTGATGTTGATGGCGAAAAAATGGCAGCGCTACTTCATTCTGTTGGCTCAAATGATGCCATCATCACTGTTACTTCTATTCCTTATGAATCCCCAGAGGATACAAGTCAGTTATGCCATTTTATAAAAGTATTAATCCCAGGCTCTGAGGGCAAACACCGTGGAGGCACTTACCCGACTTTAGGCATTATCGGTCGTTTAGGTGCACAACAGGCACAACCGAATCGTATTGGAATAGTTTCTGATGCTGATGGGTCAATTGTCGCTTTTGCCAGCGCGATGAAGTTGTTGGATATGGCGGCAAAGGGACAGAGCCTCAAAGGGGACGTAATAATTAGCTCTCATATCGCCACGCATGTTTCGATTACTCCTCATGACCCTGTCGATTTTATGGGGATGCCAGTTTCATCTAATACCATGAACCAATATGAAGTCGATAAACAGATGGATGCTATTTTATCCATCGATACATCAAAGGGAAACAGCATCATTAAGCAACGAGGGATTGCGATTTCTCCTACGGCTATGCAAGGCTATATTTTACGTGTCGCACCTGATTTAGTTCGCTTACTGGAGTATGCAACAGGAGATGTGGCAAAGACGTTTCCTATCACCACACAAGACATTTCTCCTTATGATAACGGTGTTTATCACTTTAATTCTATAATGCAACCGCATATTGCAACACAGGCACCTGTTGTTGGCCTTGCCATTACGGCTAAATCGATTGTCCCCGGTAGTGAAACAGGTGCAAGTTATGAAAGTGAGTTAATCGATGCAACACGCTTTACCGTGGAAGTCGCTAAGCAATTTTGTTGGGATAAAATTCGATTTTATCAGCAAGATGAATATGAAACACTTTATGATTTATACGGTTCATTAGCACAGATTCAGGGGTAACCTTCGAAGAGTAAAAGCCCACATTTGTGGGCTTTAGGTTGATGACAAACATAATATGTTTGTCATCAATCAGTATGTTTACCAACCCTATATTAACTTTTGTAATTCCTAAATCGGTTAGCATTTCAGGCATCATAAAATTGAAGCTTTTGTGTGTGAAACAAAAAAACAACATAACCAACAAAAATGAACTAGCCAGTGTTATATAAGCTGTTTAGATGAAATAACACGAACCCCTTTCGTGGGATTTATTGCAGCCTCAAATAATGCCTTCGCAATATTTGTTGCGGGGCTAACTTGGCAGCTCGCGGGCAATATAGATGATAGACAGGAAATAATACGAATCACAGCAACTTCACCCAAACGCACTTTTTGGCGGTCACCACGAATCACATTCGGGCGAACTAAAGTTAAAGAATCAAAACCCAGTGATCTTAAATCTTGTTCAAGCTGCCCTTTTACTCGGCTATAAAAAAAAGGTGACTTAGCGTTTGACCCCAAAGCAGAAGTCAATACAAATGTCGGGCAGCCCCATTTTTTGGCTAGCTTTGCACAGGTTAAAGGATAGGTGTAGTCCACTTGACGAAATGCCGCCTTTGAACCAGCGGCTTTGAGGGTTGAGCCGAGCGCGCAAATCACAGCATCGACTTCCCATAACGCAGCCTCGTCAGGTAAATGGTTAAAATCAACAATAGGTGCTTGTAATTTCTCATGTTCTGCTAATGCATGTCGTGTTGGCGCTATCACCTGAGTCACACGAGAGTCTGCAAGTGCCAATGATAAAACATGACTTCCCACAAGCCCTGTCGCTCCTAACAGTAATATTTTCATTTTATTCACCCATGCAATGAATAGAGAAACTCAATTATAGCCTTGTAAGTGGGGAACCACTAGATTAATGCTGTTTTTTCGTACGAACTTAGTTTTTTGTGGCTCTTTTGTTGTTTGATTGTGAAAATTACTTGATATTGACAATCATTCTAAAGATAATCATTCTCAATATCATTTCGATTATCAACAAACTTAGTATGGTAAATAATATGACAGCCCCAGTTGCAGAAAATACCGTCGAAACGGCGAAACAACCCGTTAAAACTGACGTGATAGAAAGCCAACA
Source organism: Providencia sp. PROV156 (assembly GCF_028480905.1). Lineage (NCBI taxonomy): Bacteria > Pseudomonadati > Pseudomonadota > Gammaproteobacteria > Enterobacterales > Morganellaceae > Providencia > Providencia sp. PROV156. Next base: position 210,213 of record NZ_JAMPPE010000004.1, read on the forward strand.
ATTATTGGGCCCTGCCGGTAAGGTCTCAATTCAACATAATGGCGAGCTTTATCAATTGAGACAAACACGTACAGGTAAGTTGATCTTAACTAAGTAAGCCATACCCAAAGTAAGTCGTACCAAAACTTAATTCGCAAGCCACCTAGGTTAATTATCCAGGCAGCCAGCTTAATCTAAACATAGGAAAAGGTTTCTTATGGAGTTTAAACTGACGTCTGTATTTCACATTTGTGCCGCTAAATATCGAATCAGCAAGGATAGCCACTCGATACCTGACTATCGCGCAGCGGTAGCGTTAATGTGCCACATCCCAAATAGTCCTGCTGAACACCAACCAGTTACTGACTATTACCTCAGCTTTATACCTTCATTAGTTGTTTACTCCTCTTGCTATGTTCAGACACCGCTTACATGCAATTTTTCCTGTGTCATACCGAATTCAGGTCCTCCAGACCAATACATCGCTATCAATTAATACGAATTCACTCTGCTTAATACAGATAAAAACTATATGGAGTATCACAATTATGTCCCCTGTTTTGCGAATGTCAGTCCTAACCAGTGCCATCTTAGGCGTGATAGCAAGTGCTCAAGCACAAACAACAGAACCAACACCAAAAAAAAATCATCATGATGTGATGACTGTCTATGCGACAGGTAGCGAACGTGACAGCTTCGAAACCCCGATGATGGTCACGGTGATCAAAAATAATTCACCTGAAACGCAAACGGCCAGCACCGTCAATGACATTTTACGTAAAGTTCCTGGGATTGGTGTCACCGGTACTAGCCGTGCAAATGGGCAAGATATTTATATGCGCGGGTTTGATCGACGCGGCATTTTGACCTTAGTGGATGGTATTCGCCAAGGCACAGATACAGGACATGTCAATGGCACCTTTATCGACCCTGCTCTGATTAAGCAAGTTGAAATTATCCGTGGCCCTTCTGCCCTACTCTACGGCAGTGGTGCCATGGGCGGTGTGATTGCTTGGGAAACCGTTGATGCCAAAGACTTATTACGTGAAGGCCAAGACCACGGTTTCCGTGTCTTTACCGAAGCCGCTACTGGCGATCATAGCTTCGGTTTCGGCGGCACTGCGTTTGGCCGTAGTGATAACCTTGATGGGCTATTCAGCTTTGTCACGAAAGAAACCGGTAATGTCCGCATGAGTAATGGCGATGACATGAAAAACAAGGAAACCATTGGTAACCTGCTGGCAAAAGGAACATGGCAAATCGATGATACACAAAAGCTTTCTGGCCAAGTGCGTTATTATAATAATGATGCCAATGAGCCGAAAAACCCGCAAGAAATTAATGTAGGGAGTGACAATCTAAAAGTTAACCGTACCACTCGCCAACGTGATGCACAGATAACTTATCAAATTAAACCGGGCTCACAGGAATGGCTAAATTTTAAAGTCACGCCTTATTACTCCGATATTAATATCACGGCAAAAGGCCAAGGAACCCCCTATGAAGGTCGTACACAAAAAACTTATGGCATAAAAGCTGATAACCGCTCTAACTTTTATGACTTGCCATTAGCATCACATAACCTGACTTACGGCAGTGAAGCTTATAAGCAAAAACAAACTCCTTATGCAAACACCACCCAATTCCCCGATGCGGACATCACCTTTGCATCCGGCTTTTTACAAGATGAAATTAGCCTAAAAGATTTGCCTGTTTCCTTTATTGTCGGTACGCGCTATGACCACTATAAAGCGACATCTGATGGCAATGAAGATGTGAAAAAAGGTAAATGGTCATCTAAAGGTGCCGTTAGCATCACACCAACAGAGTGGTCAATGCTATTTGCGTCATATTCAGAAGCCTTCCGAGCCCCTTCTATGATGGAAATGTATAACGACGAGGTCCACTTCCAAATGGGGCCAATCGTTAATAGATGGAAACCAAACCCTAATCTGAAACCTGAATCAACCCGTACCGCAGAATATGGTTTTGGTCTGCGTTTCGATGACCTATTGATGGATCGTGACAACCTACAATTTAAAGCCAGTTATTTTGATACCAAAGCGAAAGATTACATCAACACATATGTGAATGTTGATAGATATATTTTGCAAAATAACTACACCACATCAATCAATACTAAACGTGCCAAAATTTGGGGATGGGATGCCTCAATGGATTATAAAACAGACTATTTCAATTGGAGTTTGGCTTATAACCATACTGAAGGAAAAGATGAATCTAATGGAAAATCAATAACATCAATTAAACCTGATTCTGTCACCAGTAATCTGGCCGTACCTATTGCAGACAGCGGTTTTTCAGTGGGCTGGCTAGGGGAGTTTACGCGCCATACAGAATTCAATAAAGCCTCTAAAGCAGAACAACAAGCCGGCTATGCCGTACATGACTTCTATGTGAGTTATCAAGGTGAAGGACAACTCAAAGGGTTAGGAACCAGTGTCGTGTTAGGCAATGCATTTGATAAAGAATACTACTCATCACAAGGTATTCCTCAAGATGGACGTAATGCCAAGCTGCTTGTCAGCTTCCAATGGTAATTCACACAATATTAAGGAGATAAACGTGAATTCAGCACTTTACGAGCGTTACCAACAAGCAAAAACAGATAACAAAGCCAAATACGCTCGCGATCTCGCCGCCTATTTAAATGTATCTGAAGCTCAGCTACTGCATAGTCGTGTTGGTCACGACAAAGCTGTTCGTTTAAATGTCGATGCCCCCACTTTGTTGACAGAATTAGCCACTGTTGGGAAAGTGAAAGCGATTACCCGTAACGAATATGTGGTTCATGAGCAAGTTGGTCGTTATGACAATGCAACCTTTAGCCCACACGGTGGGTTAATTTTAAACCCTCGCGCCCTTGATTTACGGATGTTTTTCAGCCATTGGGACGCTATCTTTGCTTTGACGGAAGACAGCAAACACGGTGAGCGTCATAGTATCCAATTTTTTGATAAACAAGGTGACGCACTACATAAAGTTTACACCACCGATGAAACGGATATGGCGGCATGGCAGGCATTGATTGAAAAATATGCTACCCAAGATAACCCGGAGCTCATCCATGAAACAGCAACTGCATTTACCAATCAGCCCGTTAGTGAAGAGCTAAAACAACAATTAGAACAAGAATGGCGCAACATGACAGACGTTCACCAATTTTTTGTTCTACTCAAGAAAAACAACCTCAGCCGCCAGCAAGTTTTCGCTGCGGTTAGCGATGATTTGGCTTGGAAAGTGCCTAATGATTCCTTCAATCAGCTGATTAACACTGCGTTCAAAGATCAAAACGAAATTATGATTTTTGTGGGCAACCGCGGATGTGTGCAAATTTTTACTGGTGAAATCAAAAAAATCATGCCATATCAAAGTGAAGGTTCAGACTTAAAGTGGCTAAATATTTTCAATCCTGATTTCACCTTGCACATGATTGAAAATGGTATTGCCGAATGCTGGGTCACACGCAAGCCAACACAAGATGGCCATGTGACTAGCCTTGAAGTCTTCGATAACCAAGGAAATCAAATCGCACAAATGTATGGGCAGCGTACGGAAGGGACTCCAGAGCAAGAGCAATGGCGCCAACAAGTCACCGCATTACCACGCATTTAAAATTAGGTAACTTATTATGAAACAATGGCTTCTAATCTTATCAACGCTGTTTATCTCTTTTTGTTCTTATGCAACAGAACGCATCGTCACCTTAGGGGGTGATGTGACTGAAATTGTGTATGAACTTGGAGCACAGGAACAGCTCGTCGCCCGTGACAGCACCAGCCTTCATCCAGAGCAAGCCACCAAGCTCCCAGATGTGGGCTATATGCGTATGCTTAACGCAGAAGGCGTGTTGTCAATGCGCCCGACTTTAGTACTTGCGAGTGAGTTAGCTAAACCCTCAATGGCTCTTTCGCAAATCGAAAAAAGCGGCGTAAAAATTATTAAGGTGACAGGGAAACCGAGTTTAGAAGCCATTCCAGAAAAAATTACCACCATCGCTAATGTGGTCGGTAAAACAGAGCAAGGAAAGCAATTAGTTAATCAATTTAACCAACAGCTCAGCCAAGTAAATACGGCTCCTATTGACAAAAAAGTCTTATTTATCATGAGTCACGGTGGTGTTATGCCTTTAGCGGCAGGACGGCACACTGCGGCAGACAGTGTCATTAACGCGGTTGGGGCAAAAAATGCCATGAGCAGCTTCGACAGCTATCGTCCTCTATCCCAAGAAGGCTTGCTATCAAGCCAACCTGACTTAATCATTTTTACCAAAGAAGGTATTAAATCATTAGGTGGAATAGAAAAAGTGTGGAAATTACAAGGAATGTCAATGACCCCCGCAGGGAAAAATAAAGCGCTTCTGGTTGTCGATGACGTCGGTATGCTCACTTTCAGTTTAGGTACGCCTAAAGTCATGCAACAACTACGTGAGGCATTAGAAAAATCCCAATGAGTCGCTTTAAAAACCCATTTTTGGTGATTATCGTATTATTGTTAGCACTTGGCGGTTTAGTTCTCATCGCGTCGAATGCCGGCGCAATGAACTTCTCATTAAAAGCACTGTGGCAGGCATCTGCCACAGACTCGGATTGGCAGATATGGCTGAATATCCGCCTTCCTCGCGTGTTAATTGCCATCTTAGTTGGCCTTGCCTTAGCAGTATCTGGCGCCATTATGCAAGGGTTATTCCGTAACCCCCTCGCTGATCCTAGCTTACTCGGTATCAGTAGTGGCGCGGCTTTATCCGTTGCCGCATTTATTGTTTTCTCTGTTTCATTACCCACCGTGATGCAAGGTTATGGCCATGTCGCTGCTGCTTTTATTGGTAGCCTAGCCGTATCTTTTATTATTTTTAGCTTAAATCGTTCATCAAATGGTAACCTCGCAAAACTACTTCTCGCGGGTATCGCTATCAATGCGCTGTGTATGTCATTCATCGGTGTTCTTAGTTATATCAGTAATGACCAACAACTCAGAACATTTAGCTTATGGATGATGGGCACGCTCGGTAATGTTGACTGGGCATCATTGGCCATCGCCGCTTCAGTTATTCTTCCTATTTGTATTATCTGTTTAACACAAGGAAGTAAGCTTAATATCCTACAATTAGGGGACGAAGACGCCCATTACCTTGGGCTCAATGTTGAGCGTACCAAGTTTATTTTATTATTCCTCAGCGCCATGTTAGTTGGTTGTGCGGTTGCCATGAGCGGTGTTATTGGTTTTGTCGGTCTCGTTGTTCCCCATCTCATTCGCATGACTCTCGGGCCAGACCATCGTTGGTTAATTCCTGGTTCCGCTATCGTAGGTGCGGGCTTATTACTTATTGCCGATACTGTAGCAAGGACTGCGGTTGCACCTGCTGAAATTCCTGTTGGTTTACTGACAGGGTTAATTGGTGGCCCCTACTTCTTATGGCTAATTTTACGGCAGCCTTCGGGGAGGATCTAAAAATGCAAACAAAATCGCTCTTGTTAGAAGCACAAAATTTATCATATAAAATCAGTGAAAAGACGCTTATAGATAATGTGAGTTTATCGATTGATCAAGGGGAATTTGTGGTGATCATTGGGCCAAATGGCGCAGGGAAATCCAGTCTATTAAAATTACTAACAGGCTATAATACCCCGACTCATGGCACATGCTTTATTGAAGGCCGAGCAATGACTGACTGGGACCATAATGCGTTAGCCCGAAAACGTGCTGTGATGAAACAGCATAGCCATTTGCAATTTGCTTTTACTGTTGAAGATGTGGTTGCAATGGGCAGAACCCCCTATGGTTCAGAATATAAACAAACCGCCATCAATGAAGCGTTAGCACAAACCAGTTGCCAATCATTGCGGCAGCGGGATTACCGCCAACTTTCAGGGGGTGAGCAGCAACGCGTTCAATTAGCTCGAGTATTAGCACAATTATGGCAACCGACAGCTCAACCCGCATGCTTGTTTCTCGATGAACCCACTTCTGCGCTTGATCTATATCATCAACAGCATAGCTTACGGTTACTACATCAACTTACACGTCAACGACCGTTAGGTGTTTGCTGTGTATTACATGACCTTAATCTAACCGCATTATATGCAGATAAAGTGTTATTAATTCATAATGGAAAGCTTGTCGCTCAAGGTTCCCCTACCGATGTTTTAACGACTGAAAACTTAACTCGTTGGTATAAAGCTGACTTAGGTGTTACTCAACACCCTGAAAATAACACGCCTCACGTTTATTTACGTCACTAACTCAGGCTTAATAAGCACTTTATTTAACTCATTTTAAAGGTAAAGTGCTTTATTATTTTTACCTTAATAAAGAATTATTTAGTCATATCTATTTTAATAGATAACTAATGTCTTTTAATATTTTAAATTTTTTATATCAATAATCCTTACTCTCTTAATGCGCCCTAGTTAATAAGATAGTTAATAGCCTGAAAATGCGTAAAATCTATATAATGTATTAATAAAGCATTAAATTTCAAAAATAAATCTCAAGTAAATTCACTTAGAATACCTTGGTATCGCATAGGTATTTCAAAGGGTTTACATGGAAAATAACATTATTGAAACATTAATTGAATTAACACATCGTGGAAATGATGATGTTAAAATTGCAGCTATTTCCGCATTAGGTGATTATAAAGCGACCGTTGAACAACAAAATGCGATCAACCGTTTAATTGAACTCTGTAGAGATCCCAATAAGGATGTTGCGGTGTCTGCAATAAAGGCACTGAGTAAACTCTCCCACCATTTTTAGTATACAAATAATATTTTTTTATCAATCCGTTAAAGCACAGGTTTTTTAATTAATCTTATTTAATCTTTCTAATCCCTATATATGAATAGGTATGATTTTTGCTACCTATTCATACAAAAACCTAATCATACTATATCCATATTAGTTGTGTTTTTTGATATTAACAAATTCTTTCATTTAGTAGCATCTCTACATTGAAATTAATATTTTGAAACAAATGAATTTTAATTAACTTTATTTCTTAATACCCTGATTAGGATAAAAGATGGATAACAAAGTCATAAATACATTACTTGATTTAACGAAAAGAAAAAATGATGATGTAAAAATAGCTGCCATATCCGCTTTAGGTGATTGTAAAATACGACTGAAACAACATAATACGATTAATCGACTACTTGAATTATGTAATGACCCAAATAAAGATGTCGCAATCAGTGCGATTAAAGCAATCAGCAAGCTCTCCCATGGAGGGTTAGAGTAGCGATTTAGGCATGATTAAAACGTTAAGGAATAGCAAGGTGAAACCAACTATTGGCCTCACCCTACAATATATCTAACACTACAATATACCTAACACTACCATACTCAGCTATTATCGTTTAAATAGCGTGCATGAAATGCAATATGTTCACCAATAAAGCTACTAATAAAATAGTAACTGTGGTCATATCCATCACGTAAATTCAAACGATATTCAAATTGCTTTTTGTCACAAATATCTACAAATAACTCGGGTTTTAATTGTTCTTGATAGAAAGGATCCGCAGTGCCTGCATCCACTAAAATAGGTGGAATAGCCTCCGCTTTTCCGATTAATTCAACAGTGTCATATTGAGACCAGCTAGCTGTTTCTTCCCCCAGATAAGCCATAAAGGCTTTGCGCCCCCAAGGAACTTGGGTTGGAGCAACAATAGGAGAAAATGCAGATAAACTAGAATATCGGCCTGCATTTCGTAAGCCAATCATTAAAGCCCCGTGTCCACCCATAGAATGGCCAAAAATAGAACGTTTATCAGATACAGGCAAATGTGTTTCGATTAAATCAGGTAGTTCAGACACAATATAATCATACATTCTGTAATGATGACTCCACGGAGCTTGCAGAGCATTCACATAAAAACCTGCGCCTTGCCCTAAATCATAAGCCTCGTCATCAGCAACCTCAGCACCGCGAGGGCTAGTATCTGGTGCGATTATAACCACGCCATGTTCTGCCGCAAATTGTTGGGCTCCCGCCTTAGTAATAAAATTTTGTTCATTACAGGTTAACCCTGATAACCAATAAATCACTGGGCAGACGGTTGTTCTCGCTTGTGGTGGTAGAAAAGCTGCAAACTTCATTTCACAGCCGAGCACGGTGGATTGATGTTGATAAACATCCTGCCAGCCCCCAAAACACGCATGGCGTTCAATTCTCTCCATCAAAGACTCCTTAATCATAGTGAATAACGGTGCGGATTGATTTGCCTTCATGCATTAAATCAAATGCGTCATTAATACGCTCTAATGGCAATGTGTGCGTCACAAATGGAGACAGCTCAATATCACCCTTCATGGCATCTTCAACCATTTTTGGCAACTGGCTACGGCCTTTCACACCACCAAAAGCCGTACCACGCCATGACCGCCCTGTTACTAATTGGAATGGACGAGTTGAAATTTCTTGCCCTGCCCCTGCGACACCAATGATAATTGATTGGCCCCATCCTCGGTGTGCACTTTCAAGTGCTGCACGCATAACATTAACATTACCAATACATTCAAAGGTATGATCAACTCCCCACTGGGTTTTCTCAATCAACACTTGCTGAATCGGCTTATCAAAATCATTAGGATTCAAACATTCTGTCGCACCAAATTGGCGCGCTAGTTCAAACTTAGACGGGTTAGTATCAATGGCAATAATACGGCCAGCCTTTGCTTGCCTTGCCCCTTGAATAACCGCAAGACCAATCCCACCGAGGCCAAAAACTGCAACTGAGTCACCTTCTTGTACTTTAGCCGTATTATGTACAGCACCAATACCCGTGGTCACGCCACAACCTAATAAACACACTTCTTCATGGTTGGCTTGAGGGTTAATTTTAGCCAAAGAGACTTCGGCAACAACAGTATATTCACTGAATGTTGAACAGCCCATATAATGGTAAACAGGCTGGCCATTGTAAGAAAAACGTGTGGTCCCATCAGGCATCACACCTTTACCTTGTGTTTCCCTAACAGAGACACATAAGTTTGTTTTGCCTGACTCACAAAAAACACATTTTCCACATTCTGCCGTATAAAGTGGGATGACATGGTCACCGACGCTAACGCTAGTTACACCTTCACCGACTTCAACAACAACGCCCGCGCCTTCATGCCCTAATACCACAGGAAATAACCCTTCAGGGTCATCACCTGACAATGTAAATGCATCAGTATGGCAAACACCCGTATGGCTAATTTTGACTAACACTTCCCCAGCCTTTGGTGGCATGACATCAATTTCGACAATTTTTAATGGCTCACCGGGGCCAAATGCAACTGCTGCACGTGATTTCATCGTTATTCCTTCTTTATTTACCGCAAATAGGTACGAATTAATGAGATGGCATCGTCTACTGAGTCTTTTTGCAACTGTGTTGTTGCTGACTCTTGAAGCCCTTCCCGCAAATGACTCTCTAATACCCCGGCCATCAAACCATTAACTGCCCCACGAATAGCAGCAATTTGTTGTAAAATGGCGGCGCATTCAACCTCATCTTCCAAGGCTGACTCTAAGGCAAGCAATTGCCCTTTCAACTTTCTGACCCGCGTAAGAACTGCTTTTTTTTCTTTTGGGGAATGTGGCATATTTAAGCCCCTTTAGTATACATAGGGGGAGTATAGTATTGATAAGATTATCTGTACAGAATTCCTGATTTGTATGACCCAAAAAGACAAAATAATATTCGATAGAAAAGAAAAAAGAGGAAAGAGAAATAAGGAGAAACAGTAAAACGTGAATATCACGCTTTACTGTCTTCAAGAATGAATAGATTAGCACTACAACAAGTTAAAATATTTATCTGGCTGGTACTGAGGGGGAAGTGGTTGAATATCTAACATATCCAATGCATTGCGTTCAATACTATTACAAATGGCATTCAGCGGTAAATCATTTGCAGCAGTCCCAAAAGGATCTTCAAGTTCCTCGGCTAGTGCATCCCACGCTAAAAAAGTGTAAGAAATAAAAACAGAAACAAATGGCGTCATATAATGTAGGTCAACAACCAATGCAAATGGAAGTAACGAACAAAATAAGTAAACAGTTCGCTGCAAAATTAGTGTATAAGCAAACGGGATCGGCGTGTTCGCAATACGTTCGCAGCCGCCAAGAACTTCCGATAGCGCATTAATATCTTTATTAATAGCTTGAAAGAGTACATCACTGATGACTTTTTTATCGCGTAATTCCCCCACCTTTAGGCCAATCTGCAATAATATTCGGCTAGTGGGAAACGGACTTCGGATAACCTCATCAAAAATAGTACGGGGTAATAACCTATACATATCAATGATTGGGCTGGTTTTCCTTAATTCATGTTTAAGGCTCCAACCAAAAGCAATCAGCAAATTAGCAAATTCCTTTTGGGCTGCCTGATCATTAGGTAATAACCCTTTAATATTTCTTAGAATATTTCTTTGGTTAATTAATAACGAAGCCCAGAGTGTGCGAGCCTCAATCAAGCGGCTGTAACATGCATTATTGCGAAAACCTAGGAATATTGCGATGGCAATCCCTAGTAAGCTAAAGGGGGCTATTGTTAAGTGTATACCTAATCGCTCATACCATTGGAAACTTAGTACTGCTACGATTGATATCATTATATTTAGAGAAAGCCGAAATGTTATTTTTGACAGTACAGAGCCATGCCAGTCGAATAACCGAAAAAACCAGTGTTGATGAGGACGAATAACCATAATAAAAAGTATACAATATTAAAAAACGACGTTAACTTATTATTTCACTGATTAATTCAATGTGCTATAGCTAGACAAAAATTAAAGTGAATATGACAATAATTACGACAAGCAGCTATAGCGCTAAATTCATCCAACACGGTTTTTAGCTTATAAATAATATTTGATTTTAATATTACGTATTGAGTTAATTTTTAGCCGCTTTTAAGCGTTCTATTTCATCTTGTAATGCTTCTATCTGCTGCTCTAAACGATCTGCTTCAGTAAAGCTATAACGATGATTTAATTTTGTTGGCCCAGTTGCCCCCGAATAATGGTCGTAACAGTTATTTTGTACATTTGAAATAGCACGCTCTAACCCCGCAACTCTATTTCGGTTACCATGCATTTTGGCGTATTTTAGCTGTTTCTCTAGTTGATAGATTTTTTTATCACAACCATAATATTGATAACCTGCTTGAGCGGACACAGGAATAATCAGTGTTGATAAAATTATTAACAGTATTTTTTTCATATAACATTCCTTATTCGAAAAATAATTTATCTGTGGCTATTTCATCATGTTGACGCATTATTCATATAGGCAAGCTCCTAATTTAGCTTAGGTAAAACAAATATAATGGATAATTAAAACAAACCCATCTAAAATGATAACTATATTTTATTATTAACAACTTAAATTAGATTGAGTATTCTTTTCACATAATTTATTACAGACAGACACATTTTTCCCTGATACCTTAATATTAAAGGATCACTCTACAAGGATGTAGCTAGTTTTTATATTTCAGAAAATTAATAAGTACGTGTTTTGACCAAATACTTTATAGAATATATATCAGTTTAATTAATGGTTAACTCGTATTTAATTGTTTACTTTGCACAAATCCTCAATTTATATCGATATTTCTCAAAAATATTCATCCAAAATACCAAAAATTATTATTCTTGATAAAAATTGATTCAGAATAAGTCGAAATATTTCTCCCCCTTCATATTTATTTTGCGACGCTTTACTTAGTGAAGATATACTCTTTAATTAAAAGAAGATAACCTCAAATGAGAGTAGCATGCATCACACTGACTTCGAACTCACGTTCGCAAATGCTAACGAACAACAATTTCATGCTGCATTAAAACAAGCTAGTCAAGAATATCTGCAAACTAAGCAAGATCACGTATTTGCCAGCCGATATGATCTTACTGCAATTGCTATCTTGTTTATTTTTGCTCTTCTGAGTTACCTGCCAACACTCATAACAACATCTACCTCAATTTACATATTATCCTATTTTGTATTTGTTTTACTCATCATGCTATTGAATGTGATTGGCCAGCACGATGCCTGTCATAATACCTTATTTAAATCAAGCTGGAAAAATCGGTTATTTGGCCGTTTAGTGACATTACCTTTAGGTTTAGAGCCAGAGTTTTGGCGTACACGCCATGTTCATTATCACCATCACTATGCCAACATTGAGCATTATGATTTAGATACTGAAGAAAATGGTATATTCCGCCAAACGCCATTTCAACGCTGGCGACCTTTCATGAAATATCAACATATTTATTGGCCTTTCGTTGCATCATTATCACTCACATGGATTGCACTGGTTTTTGATTGGTCGGACAGAACTGGGAAAACACGCTTAAAAACACAGAAAGTTTTACAGGGTAAACTGGGTTGGACGCTATTTTTAGGTAGCAAAGTATGTCACTTAATATTAATGATTGGCACCCCACTGCTAGTGGCTCACAGCCATGGGATCAGCTTAACAACAATACTTATCACTTACTTATTGAGCCAAATGATTGCATCCATTTTTGTCATTTATTTATTACTCGGTACACATTGGGCAGAGACGCAGTTTTTCACTGCTCCTGAAGATAAACAGATCAAGCATGGTTGGTACCATCATAATTTTGTCACGGCTTGTGACTGGCTACCGACCCCCCATTATTTATGGCGTTTAACTGGGGGACTAAACTACCACCTTACACATCATATTTTTCCTCATTGGCATCACCGCCATTACCCTGCTTTAGCTCACATCTTAGCCCAATTGGCGCAGCAATATGATATGCCATATCGTTGTATTGATTACAAACAACTCGTTGCGGCTCAAATACGATTCCTAAAAAAGATGGGGCAGCCGCCATTAAAATAGTTATCTTAGTAAGTTATAAATAACAATTCTCTCAAATGTCCCCTCTATTCCCTTATTTTAGGAGGGACATTATCTAAATAAATCCTTAAGGTCTATCTTCTTTACTTTTGTTACACTTTAAATAAACAATACCCTTATTATTAATGACGAATAATTAAAACGATCGATTGAATTATTGATATAAAAGTGTACGGATATCCGGCTATTATTAACAATAATGAACATTATTTATCTTTTGTTTAATATTTATTTATTAAGAAATTATTAAATTGACCGTTACATTCATTGATGCTTTATTTAAGTTATAAAAAATATAATCAAATAAAAATTAGATTTTAATTACACACTACAATTTTAGAATGGTTGGTGCTCGCATGAAAAAAGCAGAGTATTTTATAAAAAAATTACGTACACTCATAGTGAGTGACAAAACATATCTCACTAATAAATTTACTAAAAAACTCAATTACCGCCCTGATTTTAAAGCCCCAAAAAGTTTTAATGAGAAAGTAAATTTCAGAATGTTGCGAGATAAAAATCCATTATATTCACAATTTGCAGATAAACTCGCGGTAAGGGAATATATCTCACGAACAATAGGAAATGAATATTTAGTACCTATCATCGCCACTTATAAAAGTGTCGATGAAATTGATCTAAACAAACTGCCAGAGCGTTTCGTTTTAAAATGCAATCACGACAGTGGTAGTAGCATTATTTGTCGCGATAAAGCACACTTTGACTGGCTAAAAGCTAAAAATAAATTAGATTTTCATTTAACTAAAAACCTTTACTATATTACTCGAGAACGTCATTATAAAACTATTCCCGCACAAATTATGTGTGAAGAATATATTGATTTATTCGCTAATAAAAACCGGAAGTTAGTACCAGAAACATGCAGGATCCATTGCTTCTCTGGTAAGCCTGCCTATGCAGAGATTGATTACTCAGACGAATTTGGCAATGAATTTATTAATATTTATGATATCAACTGGCAGTTACAACCCGTGACTTTTGGTTATCCGAACATGTTGGAACCCGTATCTGAGCCACCACTATTCAAAGAAATGTTACGGTTAGCGGAAATACTCGTCACACCTTTTGATTATTGCCGTGCGGATTTTTTGATGTCTGATGAAAATACCTTGTATTTCAGCGAACTTACATTTGCCCCAAATGCAGGTAGAACAGAAATATCACCGCTATCATGGGATTTCAAATTAGGGGAGCTTTGGGAGCAACGCATTGTACGTAATACAAAGCATTCACCCATTGAAGCACAACTGTCACCTTCAACCGTCAATAAAAAGAAATAATTAGAACGACAAAAAGGCCCTGTAAGTAATTCACAGAGCCTTTTATTTAGCAGTTTTATTTGTCGATAAAATTAATTTGCTAACACACTGGCTTTACGACGTAAGCTCGCAATTAACATATAAATCGCAGTCACTAACAGCACAATAAAGAAGAAATTCACTAAACCATTATGTTGGCCTAAAAACGTCCCTGCTGCGATAGGCCCCATTGCTGAACCTATACTGTAACTAAACAGCATCACTTGTGTTGCTGCGACGATATAGGAGGAATCTAAGTTATCACACGCCAACGTTATCGCCACAGGATATAGGGCAAAAGTTGACATACCGAGTAGCGCTAAAGCGACAATCATAACTAAGTAGTCACTCGAAATATAAATAACACCCATAGCAAAAACACCTAATAATGAAACCATCGCAAGTAATAAGGTTTTACTCATTAAGACAGATAATTTGCTAACAACTGGCTGTATTAACATCCCACCAAGAATAATTGAAGCCATCAACACACCGACTTGGTCGGTGGTGAATTGGTCTTTTTTCAATGATAACGGCATTAACCCATAGATAGTCCCCATGGTAATACCAGAAACCATACAACCGATAATTGCAGGTTTACTTAAACGAGCAATTTTTTTCAATGACAGTTTTTGATGCGAACCACTTTCTGGCTGGCCTTGACGTACTAATAACGGTGGCATTACCGCTAATAATAATAACCCTAATACCACCATAAACGGATAAGCACCATGGGTTCCAATAACACCAATAGCAAGCTGGCCAAGAGTGGTTCCGCCATACAATGACGTCATATAAAAACTTAAACGTTTAGCACGCTCTTTCGGATTATCGCCAATCAATAACCAAGATTCGACAACCACAAAAATCCCCGCCACTGCAACCCCTGCAACTAAGCGGTTTGGCAACCAAGCTTCAATGGTCGGGGTCCACGGCAGTACAATAACTGTCGCGGCAAGCATCAATAAAAAGCCAATAAAGGCAAGACGATGGCCTATTTTGGCAATAATTGGTTCAATTAACATTGAGCCAATTAATAAACCAATATAATACGCACTCGCTAACCAACCCGCATATTGCGTATCAATACCAAAACTTCCCATCGATAATGGGATTAAGCTCATTAAATAACCCGATGCAATAGCAAAAATCGTTAACCCTGCAACAGGAACGAATGCATTGTCGCGTTTGCGCATGATAGTAGTGGACTGATTCACGCCCCACTCTCCAACTAACAAAATAAATAATATGCGCTGCAACTACATCGTTGAATACGACAGCATTGTGCTCCCAAGAAAGAACACATTTCGGCGATTAGTGCAGTAGTAAAAAAACAAAGATAGGACTAATTTGAGCGCAATATAGAACGTTCAATCATGAAGTTAAAATGAGAAAATCTAATGGTGACTAGCAAAATAATTTATGTGAGAAAAATCACGTTTTTTACGATGGTGAATTTAGTGAAAGAACAACAAGAAAAACAAAAGTAATACTTAAAAATCAAAATAATAGGTAAATATTAACATCACTGTTTTTTGTTACGATTTGATACAACTTAAGTCATATGGAAAAAATCCTAAAAGCACTTAATAACAAAATAATTTATTTGTCACTGAACACGACTGAATGAATTTAATTCAACAAGTAGTATTCAATGATTCTATGAATAAAAACAACCTAATTATCTCCTTTATGGCACTCTCACTAATCCATTACCTTTTAATCAACCCCCTCCTGAATGAATACAAATTAATTATTATTTAGTATCGTGATTTACCTGATTTGCTTTCTCTAATAAAGAAAGACGCCGCCACAGGGTTGTTCTGCTAATACCTAAGTACTGAGCTACGGCTTTACGATCACCACCAAACCTATTCATCACGTCAGTAAGCGGTTCCTTACTTTTATCGATAACAACCTCATGGCTTGTTGCATCCCATTTGCGCTCAGGAGATAGACTCGCCAACATTTCCTCACTAATGGCCTTTTCGGGGTATGCGCTACAATAAAGTGCAACTCGCTCCATTAAGTTTCTGAGTTCTCGCACATTACCGGGCCATGAATACTCAACAAAAAAGCGTTTACACGCAATTAACTGCTGTACACGAAAAGAAGGCAACGGCAGCATTAAGCCTGCAAAGGCTAACTTAAGTAACCGCTCCGCTAATACAAAAATATCATCGCCACGTTCATTGAGTGCTGGAACTCGCATTCTCAATACCCCGAGCCGATAAAATAGATCGGCACGAAAATGCCCTTCTCTTACCCAACGGTCTAAATCGCAATGAGTCGCACAAATGACTCGTACATTGACTTTTAACGGTTTATACCCCCCAACACGCACGACAGAACGCTCTTCGAGCACTCGTAATAATTTTGTTTGTAATGCAATCGGCATTTCACCAATTTCATCTAAGAACAGTGTTCCCCCATTCGCCAGTTCAAATAGCCCTGCTCGGCCACCCCGGCGAGAGCCAGTAAAGGCACCTTCTTCATAGCCAAATAATTCGGCTTCTAATAATGTTTCAGGGATCGCCCCGCAATTCACGGCCACAAAAGGCATTTGCTGTTTACTGCGCTTATGTTGATTAAATAAGGTATATTCGTGATGAATCGCTTGTGCCACCATCTCTTTCCCAGTTCCACTCGCACCTTGAATCAATACTGTTGCATCAGAACGTGCGTACAACATAATAGTTTGCCTAACACGTTCCATCGGTAATGACGAACCAATCAGGTCATTAATGGTATAACGGACTTTTGCGGGATTAGGAAGGAGATATTTGTCTTGCGAATGGTTTTCACGCCTCGACATTCGGCTTAATTCGATAGCGTCTGAGAATGCTTGTCGTATGGTTTGTGTGGAATAGACAAAAACCCCTGTCATCCCCATTTCATCAGCTAAATCCATGATGAGCCCAGCCCCTACAACAACGGAAATTCCCATTGCTTTTAATGCTTTAAGCTGAGATCTTGCATCTTCTGCGGTGACATAACTACGCTGTTCAATTTGCAAACCAAAACGTTGCTGAAATTCATCTAATGAGGAAAGTGTTTTTTTATAATTAATGATCCCGACTTTATCGCTAATCTCTCGGGCTTTGGCCAATGCTTGCATGACATCGAACCCGCTAATTTTCACGATAATAACAGGAACTGAAACATGGCTTTTTAAATAAGCACCATTTGAACCTGCACTAATGATGGCATCACAATGTCCACCCTGTAATCGTTGATGCACGGCCTCTACCGCCTGCTCAAAACCAAGGTTTAGTGGGGTGATTTCCGCTTGTTCACTAAATTCAGGGCTGATATCTCGAAATAGTGTAAATAACCGAGACACTGAAACAGTCCAAATAATCGGTTTTTCCATCATCGCCATACCTTCTTACCATGTTTCATTTATGTTTCAATTGACAATATCTTGTTTCAACGAAACACACCAACCGATTATTTTAAAATTGTTTTTCCCGTCACAAATCAAAAAAAGCAATATCAGTTTGATTTTAAACACATTTGCATACCCATGTAATTTAGAGCCAGATTGGCACGTCAATTGCTATATGACTATAGTTATCTCAATTTCATTACAATTAATTAACATCATATGAGGCTATTATGTCGTCATTTAGTGCAGGACAAAAATTTCGTGAGGCTATCAAGCAAGAATCTCCATTGCAGCTCGTTGGAACTATCAATGCCAACCACGCGCTCCTTGCAAAACAAGCTGGCTATAAAGCTATTTACTTATCTGGAGGTGGCGTCGCTGCGGGGTCACTGGGCATGCCGGACTTAGGTATTTCAACGTTAGATGATGTTTTAATTGATATTCGACGCATTACTGATGTATGTGACTTACCACTTATGGTCGATGCCGATATTGGCTTTGGTCCTTCTGCTTTTAATGTCGCCCGCACGGTGAAATCCTTTTGTAAAGCCGGTGCGGCAGGGTTGCATATTGAAGACCAAGTGGGTGCAAAACGTTGTGGCCATCGCCCTAATAAAGAAATTGTTTCGACACAAGAGATGGTCGACCGCATCAAGGCGGCTGTTGATGCACGAACCGATGACAGCTTTGTCATTATGGCTCGAACCGATGCATTAGCGGTCGAAGGCATTGATGCCGCACTGGAACGTGCACAAGCCTACTTAGAAGCCGGTGCGGACATGCTTTTTCCAGAGGCAATTACTGAGCTTTCTATGTATCAACAGTTTACAAGTAATACCTCCGCTCCCGTACTGGCCAATTTAACTGAATTTGGTCAAACCCCTTTATTTACTCTTGATGAACTACGCAGTGTTGACATTGCCATTGCGCTATATCCACTGTCTGCGTTTCGAGCCATGAATAAAGCCGCTGAACAGGTTTATACAACATTACGCAAAGAGGGCACTCAAAAAAGTGTCATTCCACTTATGCAGACTCGAGAAGAGCTGTATCAAAGTATTCATTATTACAATTATGAACAAAAACTGGATGCATTATTTTCCAAGAATAAATCCTAATTTTTAAGCACTTATCATTACTAAAAGTTGCATCGCCTCTGTCCCCTACAAGGAATAAATGATGAATGAACAACTTAGTCGTACTGAAACACCTCAATTTAAACCTAAAAAATCCGTTGCACTTTCAGGTATTACTGCCGGAAATACCGCACTTTGTACCGTTGGGCGTAATGGTAATGACCTGCATTATCGCGGGTTTGACATTCACGACTTAGCCACACAATGTGAATTTGAAGAAATCGCGCATTTGCTCATCCATGAAAGGCTGCCGACAGCAACCGAACTCGTTGCATATAAAGAAAAGCTGCAATCTCTTCGGGGGTTACCGGCAAGTGTTAAACAAACGTTAGAATCCATACCCGCGAACGCGCACCCAATGGACGTCATGCGCACAGGCGTATCAATGATGGGCTGCGTGTTACCCGAAAAAGAATCTCACCCTTTTTCCGGTGCTAGGGATATTGCTGATCGCTTATTAGCGTCACTGGGTTCGATGTTGTTGTATTGGTATCACTTTAGCCACCATGGAAGACGTATTGAAACCCAAACTGATGATGATTCAATTGGCGCGCATTTCTTGCATCTATTGCACGGTAAAAAGCCCCCTGCTCAATGGGAAAAATTTATGCATATTGCGGCAATTTTATACGCAGAACATGAATTTAACGCATCGACATTCGCAGCAAGGGTTATTGCGGGAACAGGCACGGATTTTTACTCTGCGATGACAGGTGCAATTGCCGCTTTGCGTGGCCCAAAACACGGGGGGGCAAATGAAGTTTCATTAGAAATTCAGCAACGTTATGCCTCAATGGAGGAAGCAGAACAAGATATTACAGCGCGCGTTAAAAATAGTGAGGTTATCATTGGGTTTGGCCACCCCGTTTATACCCTCGCAGACCCCCGCCACCCTATTATCAAGTCTGTCGCTTTACAGTTATCAGAACAGAGCCTAAATCGACATCTTTATACCGTTGCGGATCGAATTGAATCCGTAATGAAACGTGAAAAAAACATGTTTCCAAATTTAGATTGGTTTTCTGCTGTGGCCTATCACCTTATGGGCATTCCCACCGCCATGTTTACCCCATTATTTGTTATGGCACGTACCGCTGGCTGGTCAGCACATATTATTGAGCAACGACAAGATAATAAAATTATTCGTCCTTCAGCCAACTATATTGGTCCTGAAAATCAATTATTTACTCCTATAGAACAGCGTTAAAAGGTAACCTAATGACAACACAAACCGTGCGTTCGCAACAAATTGAATTTGATAAAGTGATCAGCGATATTGTTGATTATGTAATGGATTACCCAATTATTTCTGACCTCGCCTATGATACGGCTTATCATTGCCTGCTCGATACCCTTGGTTGCGGTATGGAATCCCTTGAATACCCTGCATGTAAAAAATTATTAGGGCCTATCGTTCCGGGTACGATTGTGCCAAATGGCACAAAAATCCCAGGCACCCAATTTCAATTAGACCCAGTGCAAGGCGCATTTAATCTTGGCACAATGTGCCGTTGGCTCGACTTTAATGACACTTGGCTGGCTGCCGAATGGGGCCACCCGTCGGATAACCTTGGTGGTATTTTAGCCACTGCGGATTGGCTTTCTCGTGAAAACATTGCGAAAGGCAAGCCACCGCTAGTTATTAGAGATGTTTTGACTGCATTAATTAAAGCGCATGAAATTCAAGGCTGCATCGCACTAGAAAATGCCTTTAACCAAGTCGGGCTCGACCATGTTATTTTAGTCAAAGTGGCATCAACTGCGGTTGTTTCTCATCTATTGGGGCTGGAAAGAGAACAAATTCTCAATGCTGTTTCCCAAGCGTGGATTGATGGTCACAGCTTACGTACCTACCGCCACAGCCCCAATACAGGGTCTCGCAAGTCATGGGCGGCAGGTGACGCCACCTCCCGTGCTGTACGGCTGGCTTTAATGGCTCAAAAAGGGGAAATGGGCTATCCAACGGCGCTAACGGCTAAAACCTGGGGCTTCTACGATGTTTTATTTAATGGACAACCCCTGTGTTTTCAACGTCCTTATGGCTCCTATGTTATGGAAAATGTGTTGTTTAAGATTTCTTTCCCTGCTGAGTTTCATTCCCAAACAGCAGTAGAGGCAGCGTTACAACTCCACCAAACCCTCGAAAAATTAGGAAAAACGGCTCAAGATATTGAGTCTATTGCCATACGCACTCATGAAGCTTGTATTCGTATCATTGATAAAAAAGGCCCATTACATAATCCGGCAGATCGTGACCATTGCATTCAATATATGGTCGCTATCCCATTAATTTTTGGTCGTTTAACGGCTGCTGATTATGAAGATAATATTGCCAAAGATGAGCGTATTGATGCATTACGTGCAAAAATGCATTGCACTGAAGATGCACAGTTTACCCGAGACTATCATGACCCTGAAAAACGTTCGATTAGCAATGGGTTAACCATTACATTGAAGGATGGGCAAGTGCTTGATGAAGTTGTTATCGAATATCCTGTTGGCCATAAACGCCGCCGTAAAGAAGGGATGCCATTGTTATTAAATAAATTTAGAATTAATTTAGCAAGGCAATTCCCAGAGGCTCAACAAATTCGAATTTTAAAAGCCTCTCTCGATAAGCCAATGCTAGAAAAAATGCCCGTCAATGAATATATGGATCTATTCGTTATTTAAGACTAAGGAAATTATTAACTGGCGAGCATTAACTGGCGAGTAATTCAGCGCCTTAATATAGAGGCGCTGAATATTCACTATTGTATTAGAAAACAAATTGGTAACGCGTTTGGTTTTGGTACATTTGTTGAGGAAATGCAATCGAACTGTATTGTTCTCCCCACTCAGGGTGATTGATTGCATCTGCTGGAAACTGAGTTGCTATCACTACCCCTGAATAAGGGACATACGTTCGTGTTTTCCCCGACGTTGCAAGCAGGTTATTTCCACTGTACACATGTAATGCAGGCTGCGTGGTTGCGATATTTAGCCGCACATCACCACTTGGTGCCCCGAGGGTTGCCACCGTCTGCAGACCATCGGTTAATGTATTGTTTAATATAAACGTATGGTCATACCCCCCAACTCGACGTTGGTCATCATCTTGTAAGAAATCTCGGCCAATCCGTTTACTTTGGCGAAAATCAAAATTTGTATCTGCAACGTTATACCACTCTCCCGTTGGGATACCGTCCATATCTGTCAGCAAATATTGGTCTGCATCAATATATAAATCATGTTCCAAAGCCGTTCTGACCGAGTCCTCCCCCGCTAAGTTAAAGTAGATGTGATTCGCAAGGTTAACAGGGCAAGCTTCTGTCGATTGATAAGTATGGTGAATAACGACTTGATTATCTTCTGTAAGTTCATAGCTCACTTCAACGTCTAACTGCCCCGGAAAGCCTTGATCACCAACAGGCGACGTCAAAGAAAAAATAGCTTTTTGAGGTGTTGGTTGAAAAATACCCCATATGCGATGGCTAAAACTGTGTTTTCCACCATTCAAGCAATGTACACCTTGGTTATTCGCAAGCTGATAGTACTGTTCATTTAGCGTGAATCGTGAATTATTTATGCGGTTAGCGACTCGCCCAACGATTGAACCAAGGTATACCCCCTGTTCCATCTGTTTAGCCATATTGGGTGAACCTAAAACAACATCTCGTTTTCCTGTTGCTAGCGGAAGTATACAGCTAACCCAACTAGCTCCTAGGCTACTGAGAATAACCTTCATACCATTTTGATTAGTAAGGGCAATGACCTTTGGGGCGCGAAATGTCTGACATTGTTCTTGAGTTAACCGCATTTTTTCCTCAATCATTCAATAATCACTATAGAGAGCATTTTTTGGGGTTTGCTACATTTGCCCTATATTTTGAAACAAATACCTTATTGTGCCATCTTGAAACCGCTTATTAATTTTCGTCTTGTAATCAATCAGGTGCAATAATTAATGTGTTGATTTTACATAATAGCTTGCAATAAAAAACCGAGCCACTTTAAAGCTCGGTTTTTATCGAAAAATAAAATAAATGTATGATTAATGCTTAGCGTCTTTGTCATACGGGTCAAGGTGGGTCATAACATCCAAAATTAATGGGTTTTCCATCAATTTTTTACGCACATTTACCGCAATTTCATGGCCAACAGTAATACTCATATTTCCATCAAGCTCTAAATGCACATCCACCAATAAAAAGTCACCCGATTTACGTGTTTTTAAATCATGATATCCTGATAACTCACTAATATTATCCAAAACAGAACGGATTTCCTGCAAAGTTTCTTCGTCTGCGCCTTTATCCATTAAATCTTGCATGGATTGATTGGTGAATTTAAACCCCATCCGAAAAACAAATGTCCCTACAATCAACGCGGCCAGTGGGTCAAAAATTTTAAACCCACACAAGCTACCAACAATACCAATGGCCACCACTAGGGAGGAAGCCGCATCGGAACGAGCATGCCATGCATTCGCCACTAACATACTGGAGTTTACTTTTTTCGCGACATGCAACATATAGCGAAACAGCCCCTCTTTTGCGACTAAAGCAATCAGTGCAACAATCAATGCAATTGAGTGAACTTCAGGAATTAACTCAGGTTTCAGTAATTTTTCAATCGCTGACCAAACCATTCCCACGCCCACAATTAATAAAATAATACCTAATATTAATGAAGCGCCATTTTCATAACGAAAATGACCATATGGATGGTCTTCATCTGGCTTCTTGTGGCTTTTCTTATTGGCTATCAACACCACAAAATCAGCGACCAAATCCGATAATGTATGAATACCGTCAGCGACTAACCCGGAAGAATGAGAAAAAATACCAACAATTATCTGCCAAATCGATAAGAAAATATTTACGACAACACTGACTAAGGTACTTTTTTTTGCGGCTTTAAATTTTATTTGTTGGATTTCAAAATCACTTTTTTTCTGTGTTGAAGCATTATTCATAGTCATAAAATAGGTTCTTTAATGAAAAACAAAACAATTATCATTCAAATAATACATTTAAATCAATTAGTTAAGCAACTTACCGCGATCTTCGCATATATTTTGTTAAAAGTCTCTGTGTGATTTGTAAATAACACTGAGAGTTGATAATAATTATTCTTTCTTTTCAAAGAAGAAGCTATGTCATTTTTAGATTATCGCTATAAATGCGCACGTTATAGCATTTATTACTTTTCATTTAACTTATAGTATATTGTAGATAATCTTTTGTAATTAATTTTAAATAATACGAAAATGAGGTAGCTATGTATAAAAAAATCCTAGTCCCTATTGATTTGTTAGAAGATGAATTAAACCAAGAGATCATCAAACACGTTGAGGCACTAGCGCAACTAAGCTCAGCTGAAATTCATTTTCTATCCGTTATTCCGAGCCTTGAGTTATTTTTTGGTATTGAAATTGCCGCATTACCAGAAAGCAACAAAGATTCTGCGGAACGCTCAATCCTTGCAATGCGTGCGTTAGAAGAAGTCATTAAAGATATCAAAGTTGCTGATGAACGGATTAACTGCAAAATTGGTATTGGTTCAGCTAAAGATGAAATTTTAGATTATGCGCAAGAAATTAGCGCAGATCTCATTGTTGTTGGCTCCCATCACCCAAGCACTTCAACCTATTTATTAGGTTCAACAGCCTCTGCAATCGTGCGCCATGCGAAAACATCTGTCTTCGTTATTCGCTAAATTGGTTTCTATAAAAAATGCCGCTAAATGCGGCATTTGAGGTTGTTGACAAAGCGGGATAAAAGCGTGGTTTTTCCCGCTTTGTGTTATCAGCCGAAAATCAATAAATTGATTTTCCTAATTTATTTTCAAAACCTATTCGACTTACCGCCAAACATAATATGTTTGTCAGCAGTCTGAATGCCGCTAAACGCGGCATTTTCTTTAATATTTATTTTGTAACTGAATCAATTAATTTATCGTCTGTAGACCAGATACGATATTTTACTTGCATATCTTTCGGAGCATAAACCACAATCGGTAATTTACTGTTATAACGCACAAATGCATCATCGCCTAATTGAGTCGTCACAAAACGGTCTTTTGCAGGCTCAGAGCATCCCATCATAGTAGATGCAGGGCCTTTTACTTCGTCGAGTTTATAATAATCATAGCCCCAGCCTTCCAACGTCTTTCTGTCTAGATCACCCATAAACCATTGGCGGTTACAATCTGCTTTGATCGTTTTTCCAATAACTAACTCAATCATAAAGTCATTTTCATTTTGTTGCTTGGTTAATTCAATCACATGACGAGTCATACCCGATTCTGCTTTTGGGTATGGCGCGATCTTTTCCAAATCTTCCGTTGCTACTGCACAAGATGAAATTAGTGCCGCCGCCATTACAGATAAAATCGCTTTTTTCATTATTTATTCCTATTTAAGAACACAAAACCAATTTTTAAAACCAGTCTTTTATCCATGTTAAGTCATTTACACCGCAATTATCACTATAGATGATTCTTAATTACAAAAATATAGATAACTCAGGTAAAAGCCATGTAATACTACTTAATTCTAGTAGAAGGATCATAAAACTAATAAAAATTATGTAAATTACAAGCTATTTGGATGTACAAAATGCATGCACTGTTTATACTGAAACTGAGGCTTAATATATTCTGAGGAGGTAGTATGTTATCAGCAGATCAAGATTTAGTTTCAAAATTAATCTCTACACATCCCCGTTTTCAAACTCTTTATGAAAAACATCATCAACTCGACAAAGAAATCAGCAAATTAGAAGGGCCTTCTGGTGCTGGTTACAATGAGCATGTCGCTAAGCTAAAAAAAGAAAAATTACATCTTAAAGATGAAATGCAAAAAATAATGCTCTCGAGTCAATAGGTTATCACGATAATAGTATTAGTTGTTTTTCACACATAATGAAATTCAAAAACTGGGCTAACATCCTAAAAGATAATGATATTTTATCGATCATTTAACGTTAGCTAGTGTTGTTTCACACTAATATAAGAGGGTAATTTTTTATTACCCTCTTTTGTTACGTCGAGAACTCACCACTTTATTGAGTCCCATCAATAAAAATACAAAAAAATTATCATTAATCAGTTATAAGTTGTATATTAAATATATGTTTTGTTTTTATAGAGAAGTTTCTATGGTTGGCAAACGCATTCACCGTGAAATTAAAACGATTGAAAAAATGATAAAAATCTATGAGAAAGCCTATCCAGCACCAGCAGAATCACCTGATTTTTATCAAAAACTATTTTCCTATGCCGTTAATAGATTAGAAAAATGCCGATATGGAGAAGAAAAACCAGCATGTAAACAATGTCCAATCCATTGTTACCAACCCAAAATGAGAGAGCAGATGAAGCTAGTTATGCGCTGGGCTGGCCCGAAGATGTTAATCCATCACCCAATTCTCGCTATACGTCATTTACTTGATGATCGTAAACCAGTCCCTGATTTACCAGCTAAAGTAAACAAGCGAGCAACTCAGAAACAAGAGCCATAATTAGTGAGCCTATAGGTCAAGCTTAACCCTCTATTTAAAGCAAAGTACAACATGAGGAGAAATAATAAAGCACAAAGATGTTGAAAAATGGCGAGCAATAAGTAGTAACGCTAAAGAACTATTTATAAAAATATATATTTAAAATACCTATTAAAGTAATCACAGAAACCTATCAATTAAAAAATGAGACTCAAGTCACAAACAAACAGCAATTCCCTCACATATCAACAAAAAAATCAATCATATCGATTGAAAAAATAAATAACTTAGATTAACAACTATTAATTACATTAGTAAAATTAATAAATGATGGTTTTGCCGAAATCTAGAATCATCATTAGCATAGCTAAAATTCATATTACTATGCTAAAAATGATAAGTAAGAAGAAAGTAGAAAAAAAACACGGTTTAGGTGTAAAAACGATAACATATTAACATACGACTAATTTTATCAATTCAGATTAAAAATCCAAACTAATTAAAATTATAAGCATAATAATTAAATTACCCCACTAATAACACAAAAAATACCGAGTAATTCACAACAATAACTCGAAAAAAGTATATTTAGAAACATTTATTTATATTTAGAATTATAATGTGACACAAAATTAATCGATTTATATAATTTCAATCATACTAATAACATCCATGCTTTATATCACCAGATAGGAATAGTTGAATATTTTATTTTGAATTTATATTTAAATACGATTAAAAAGGTATAGTCATGCAAGCAATAAACTCACCAAATCGACACTTCATTAAACAGATAAACATTGATAGTAACGCGGCCCATAACATTATTGACCTAGAAACTAAAGGGCTTTTAATTATAGAACAAGGCTCTGTGTTACTAGAAACCCCAGCTAACTCACAATCTTTAAATGAAGGCGATATCTTATATCACAAACAGGGAGCTTACTCACTACAGCTCACTGAAACAACAAGTTGCAAATTACTTTGGATATCCTTGGATGATAACTTTTTGCGTAGTTTCATCGCCAATCATAGCACTGAGTTAAGCGAAATAGACCGCAATGAAGGCTTACCCTGTGATATCATTAAATTTAATTCATCCCCTCTCATTGAAGAAATCAAATCAAGCTTAAATACATTTGTTAATAACGAATACCCTGACGTCATTTTCTCACTCCGAGTTAGTGAATTACTGTTATTACTAAGCTACAGTGAACAAGGTGCTTTATTGCTATCTAATTTTAGACAGCTAAGTAGTCGCCAAATAGAACGTCTACAAATGTTTATGGAAAATAATTATCTTAAAGAGTGGAAATTAAGTGAGTTCGCACGTACTTTTGGTATGGGATTAACAACATTTAAAGAACTGTTCAATAGCGTTTATGCAACGTCACCACGCGCATGGATAAGTGAAAAACGTATTATGTATGCACACCAGTTATTAATTAATACTACAATGAGTATTGTAGAGGTTTCTATGGAAGCAGGCTTTTCAAGTCAATCTTACTTCACCCAAACTTATCGAAAACGGTTTGGCTACACACCGAGTCGGTCAAGAATAGCAGCTTAACCGCTCAGTAAGACTCTAACTCATGCCCTGTCAGTTATAGAAGTTTAATCTTCACTATAATCTGGCAGAAAGGCAAACATCAAATCCTTCCTTTAAATATTCACATTCACTTCTTATACTTCTTATACTTCTTATACTTCTTATACTTCTTATACTTCTTATACTTCTTATACTTCTTTCAGATTGATACATCACAAAAAAAGGTAATTTGCCTTTCAGTGACAAATTACCTTTAAGATAACCTTAAATAAAAGCTATGCTATTTCGCTTTGATTATTTTTAAATCAATAATTGACATGGAGTTTGGTGGTACCTCACCTGGTATGCCTTCAACGCCATACCCACCTTCAGGTTTAATATAGACTTTAACCATTCCCCCTTCCCCTGCTCGTTCGACAAAGGAGTTTAATGGTGCAGGTAACTGATTATAAGGTAATGTGACAGGGTTTTGATCGGTATACAACACCGTAACCTTACCGTCAGTTAATTGCTCTCTCATAATAAAAGTCACGTCTTTATTTTTCACGTCTTTTATCGGTGAGCCAACTTGAATGATTTTATAGTAAGTATTGCTATCGAGCTTACTGTATTTTTGAGCGGTAATTTGCTCAATAATTTTTTGGTTTTTCTTCGCATTTTCTGCGGCAATCACTTTTGCATCTTTGCTAGGAGGAATTCGCCCAGCCAGACCAGTACTCGATTTCGAACCACCTCTTGCTTTTAATGCATCATTTTCATTTTGTAATTGAGTTATCTGTCGATTTAACGCCATAATTTGTGATTTTAAAGCTTCATCACTCGAAATGGATTTACTTGAATCCAATTCCGTTTGTAGTTTTTTCAATTTCTCTTGTGCTAATGCCAACTCTTTTTGAGAGTTCGCTTTTAAATCACCAAGAAGTTTATTCGTGTCTGTCAGTTTTTGCTCAATTTCAGACTGTTTCTTTGTTTTAGCCGCAATATCACTTTCAAGTTTGCTGATTTTGTCTTCTTGAGCCTTAGTCTGCTTAGTAAATTGCTGGTTTTGCTGGTCAAGTTTTTTCTTCTCACTTTCTTGGGCAGCAAGAGCGTCACTAATTGATTTTTTCTCAGATTCTAACTTGGCAATAGCGCTTTCTTTTTCTTTCAATAATGTAACTTGTTTATTTAAGTCCGCAGTTAACGCTTTAACTTGCTTGTCACTTGCTTGACCTACTAGCGCTGTTTGTTTTTCAACATCTTTTTGTAATTTCAGCAGTTCTGCATTAGCCTGTTCCAATTTTTTTTGAGCATTAACAAAATTTTGTTCATTTTGTTTTAAGTTTTCTTGCAATTGTTGCTGTTGCTTTTGGCTCTCAACATATTGTTTTGATAAAACATTCTGTGCTGCTTGCTGCTCAGCCAACTGTTTTTTTGCTGTTGCTAATTCAGACTCTAACGTAATTTTTTGTGCTAATTTGGCAGTTTGCTCTGCTAAAGATGCTTGGATCTTATCTGCTTGCTGCGCTTTCTGTTTCAGTTGCGTAACAAGCTGCTGGTTTTTCTCCGCTAACGCTTTTGCATCTGCTTGCTGTTTGGCGAGCGCCTCACGAGTTACTTTACTTTCCGTTTCAGCTTTCTTCAACCCGTCTTCTTTTTGCTTCAGCAAAGCGAGTTGTTTGTTTAAATCTGCCGTCAGCGCTTTAATCTGTTGGTCGCTGGCTTGATTCATTAAAGCTGTTTTTGTTTCAACTTCATTCTTCAGCTTCTGCAAATCCGT
>NZ_JAMPPE010000005.1:0-224111 GCF_028480905.1 Providencia sp. PROV156
AACAAATGAAAAATAACAAAAAACAATCAATAAAAGCACTGCAAGGTATATTAGGGATAATGCTTCTAGCCTTTGGTCATGATGTCTATGCAGGCGCGGATTGTGTCCCTAACGGCGGACACAACTGGAACCCTTCACCGCTGATAAATATAGATATGAACACGACGCCTGGTTCAGTCCCTGCGGGTACGCTACTAGGAACGGCATCGACAGGTTTTTTTTCATGGAGATGTAATTTTAGTGGAAATACACAAGATAGAATGATTTATTTTGTTAATCAAACACCAGCAACAACAAAAGCGTATTTATTGTCAAACGGTGTTCGGCTCTATCAATATACGGACCGAAATAAACCCGTAGAAATTACCGCGACAAACACACCTAGAATAGAAGTAGGGTATTGGAATCCAGGTCAGTATAATATTGCTTTCATATATATCTATGAGCTCAAAAGAGGTGTAGGGCCGTTAAAATCGTTTGATACGGGTTTATTTACTGTGGGCTATCATGTTGATGGAACAGGCCGAAATTTTGGCGATATATACCGTGCCCAAATTGTGGGAAAACTGGTGAACTATTGCCCAACACCGATTGTCCGCATGAGCGATAAAGTGGTTGATTTTAAAGAACTCACGGCGGAAAATTTTGAAGGTGGTCAAATCGTTAGAGAAAACTTTTCATTAGATTTAGTGCCCGATTCAACATGTGAAGCAGCATTAGAAGTTAGTGTTGCATTCCAAAGCAACAGCGGCGTGGTAAATAAAAAGTACATCGTCTTTGACAATGGCCTACAAGCTGCAATTACAGACAGAAGCAATAACCAACAAGTTGCGTTTGATCAGTATTACTATAAAGGAAGTATCAGTAAGCAACAGCCCGGCTATTTCCCTTACAGTGTCGAGTTATCCAAGAAAGATGCTGAAGCCATTAAATCAGGGCAGTTCAGTAATACCGTGAATGTTTTATTTACTTACCGTTAGTAAGTTTTAGGTTTGTATTAAGTCAATATCACTTCTATGCGGTGGTATTGGCTTAGCCTAAAATGGCGGAGAGATAATGAGGTTTTTCTGGTTTAAAATTACACAGGCATTTTGTGTTGTTTTTGATGGAATTATTTAATTTAGGGTAGTATTCAATAATTCCCTAATGACTATTTAGGGTCAGCAGTTTGAGATACTAAAGGTGTCTTTTTTATGTTTTAAATCAATATATTATAATAAGTTTTCTACTTTTCCGTTAATACATTTCAATCCAACTCATCCTACATCAAGTATCTGTTATTGGTATCTCTTGATTCAATTAAAGCCGTAGAGAATCTGTACCCTTTTATGTTGTGGCTCGCTTACAACAACGTGTGATCGTTATTATACGCTATGTGCTACAGAGACGGTGTTCTTAGATAGAGTGGCTTTTATGTATCTAGGGTCACATTTTGTACATTTACTTGGTGAACTCTTGAAAATATCGCCAATAACGCGTGATTACTTGGTCATAATTTCAAGGCGATTTTGGATGAGATCAATAGAATAGGGATATAAGGGTATTTACGATAATCCCACGAACGATAAATAAACCATGGTCAGTTTTACGGGCGAGAAGTGTTTATTAGGAGATCTTTCATGAAATTATATAGCGAAGATTTTTTTATCACACCGCAGCAGCACATTACAGTTGAGCCAAGGGTACCTCAGCCTATTTTTCCTGAACATACACATGATTTTAGTGAGATCTTTTTGGTAACTCAGGGTATTGGCCTACATGTACTTAATGGGAGGCCTTATACATTATGTCCTGGGATGGTGTGCTATATAAAATCCTGTGATTATCACTTATTTGATAATGTTTCCAACCTAAATTTAACCAATGTACTTTATCGCTCAGACTCCAGTTTTACCTATTTAAATAATATCAGTCATTTTTTTCCGACAGATGCTGAAAAAAACATTTCACATTGGCTCTTAAATAAAGAGCATTACAATAAAGCACAACAAATTATTGATAAACTCAACGAAAGCGATGGCTCTGATCTTGCTTATACTGAAAGCCTTTTTTTGCAGTTAATTGTTAATTTACAAGATGGCCGTTATAACCATATTGGTGAAGGGAATAATGAACAACGTATTATCCAGATGTTACGCTGGCTAAATATGAACTTTACCGAAGATGTCGATTGGGGGCATTTAACCACTCAATTTTCAGTGTCATTACGGACCTTTCATCGTTATATGAAAAATAATTTAGGCATATCACCACAAAATTACTTAATAAAGTTGAGGCTATCAGAAGCTTATTACCAAATTCGTTTTTCAGATAAAACCATTACGGATATTGCATTGGAAAGTGGCTTTAATGATAGTGCATATTTTTCGACGTGTTTTAAAAGTGAGTATAATTTCACACCCCGTGACCTGCGTCATTGCAGTAATTAAAAAAGATCGTAATGATCATCCCTACACTTTTTTGAGGTGATCATGATACAAAGCATTCTTTCGATCAACAGCAGTGATTATTTTATTAGGCCTGAAAATACCGTGACGATAGAAATGCGGGATTCTCAGGAAGATTTTATTGTTCATAGCCATAATTTTAATGAGTTTGTGATTGTTTTTTCAGGAAATGGTTTACACCATTGGAATGGTATTGATTATCCAATTACTTGTGGAGATCTGTTTTATATTAATGCGGAAGATTGTCATGGCTATCACTCAGTAAATAACTTAAAACTGGTTAATGTATTATATAAACCTAATGAGTTTCTCATTAAAAAATCTATTGAAAAGTATGTTCCATTAAGTTATCAGCCGATAACATCTAGGCACTGGAAATTGCCGCCTTCCAGCTTATCAACGTTGACGCCCATTATTGAGAAAATGGCATTAGAATGCCAAAAACCGGATATTCCATCTATTCATCTTTGCGAAGGCCTATTTTTACAGTTAGCTATTTATATTTATCGTTTACGTTATCAGCCAGATCAAGCTCCAATAAGTTTATTACACCAAATGGATCAGCTAATAAACTGTTTAAATTTAAGTATCAATACGTCATTTTCATTAGAAAAATTTGCTCAGGAGCATCAGATGTCTGCGCGTTCATTGCAGCGTTTATTTAAGTCGAAAACAGGAATGACGGTAATGGAATATCTGCAACAATTACGTTTGTGCCAAGCGGCGTTATTATTGCGTAGTACCTCGTTGTCGATTAGTGAAGTCGCTGGGCAATGTGGTTATGAAGACAGTAATTATTTTTCGAGTGTCTTCCATAAAAAAATGAAAATGACAGCAAGTGCATATCGCCGTTGTTTTTTACAAAAAGATAAATTGAGGTAAGTGCTAGCCAATAGACTAGCACTGCCTAGGGGGAGATTAGTCTAAATAAAATACCGACCTTAACTCATCACTGATTGGGCTATTGTCAGGGTTTGATGGCATAATATCCGACATATATTTCCACCATTTTTGGCACACTTCCGTTTGTGCAACGCTATCCCAGCGTTCCTGTGATTCAATTTCCACGTAGCCGAATAATAAATTTCGTTTGTTATCTAAGAAAATAGAATAGTGATGTGCGCCATGTTCTTTGAGTGTCAGCACTAATTCAGGCCAAATTTCATCATGTCGGCGCTGATATTCTTGGTGGGCGTCAGGAGCAATTTGCATCACAAATGCTTTTTTTATCATGATATCACCCTCTAATAAATCGCTTGATATAATTCAGTGATGTCTTCTAATGTGGTGTCACGTGGATTACCTCCAGTACACACATCATCAAAGGCGGCTTGAGCAAGGGATGGAATATCTTCCAGTTTCATGCCGATCTCACGCAGTTTTTCAGGAATACCAACGTCCTTGTTTAGCGCAAAAACAGCAGCAATGGCGGTATTTCTGGCTTCTTGAAGTGAAAAGGCATCGATATTTTTTACACCCATAGCACGAGCGATATCTCGATATTTTTCCCCAGTATAATCAGCGTTATACGACATCACATGAGGTAATAAAATGGCGTTAGCGACACCGTGTGGAGTATTGTAAAACGCTCCAAGGGGATGAGCCATACCATGAACTAACCCCAAGCCAACGTTAGAAAAGCCCATTCCTGCCATGTATTGTGCTAGTGCCATCGTTTCAACACCTTGCGGGTCGCCCTTAACGGATTGCCGCAACGAATTGCTGATCAACTCAATGGATTTAAGGTGTAGAGCATCGGTAAGTGCCCAAGCCCCTTTCGTGATATAGCCTTCAATAGCATGGGTGAGAGCATCAACGCCAGTTGCAGCCTTTAAGCTTGCAGGCATGGATGCCATCATTGATGGATCAATAATGGCAACAATCGGAATACTATGGGGGTCAACGCACACAAATTTACGGCACAGCTTGTTATCTGTGATGACATAGTTAATCGTGACTTCAGCTGCAGTTCCTGCGGTAGTTGGGATTGCGATAATAGGAACTGCTGGGTTTTGGGTTGGAGCGACACCTTCTAAGCTCACCACATTTTCGTATTGTGGGTTATTGATAATAATCCCAATCGCTTTAGCGGTGTCTTGTGGAGAACCTCCTCCGATAGCGATAAGACAATCTGCATTAGATTGTTTGAAGTGTTTTAGCCCTTGTTGGACGGTATCAATGGTTGGGTTAGGAATAACACCATCATAAATGGCGTAGTCCAACTTAGCGTCATCTAATAATTTGGTGACTTTACTGACTACATTATATTTAACCAGATCCGCATCCGTGACAATCAGTGCTTTGTTAAATTGGCGTTTTTGAATTTCCTCGACAAGGTGGTTAATTGCCCCTTCGCCAAAGTATGAGGTTTCATTAAGTATCATTCTATGGGTCATCGCTGACCTCCCAATCAATTAAAATAAAAAACTGTTACATTAGGCGGCCATTCCCAAGCCAACAATATTTGCCGCTAAGATAATCACTAAACAGCCTAAACATAAAATTCGAACGGGTTTTCTGCCGGTGCCTTTCCATTCTTTTAGCGCTAACCCCACGATACCGCCACACAGAACATAGAAACTCATATGTAGCATCCAGCTCATAAAGCCG
Source organism: Providencia sp. PROV156 (assembly GCF_028480905.1). Lineage (NCBI taxonomy): Bacteria > Pseudomonadati > Pseudomonadota > Gammaproteobacteria > Enterobacterales > Morganellaceae > Providencia > Providencia sp. PROV156. The sequence continues at coordinate 5,058 of NZ_JAMPPE010000005.1, forward strand.
TATTGTGACGGGATATTTGCATGTCCCCATGCGTAGAAGAAAAATTGGAAGTACCACATAGCGCCACCTAAAATGGCAAATAAAATATTGCTGACCAGTAGGGCTTTGGGGACAGAGATATCTGATTTGAAAGAGATATCTTTACGATAGATAAGTCTAATAAAACAATAGCCTAAATTGATTAATGCACCGCCACCCATGATGATGACGTAACTTGGTAATGCTACATAAAGAGAAGAAACGCCAAGGGCAGCGGACGCCTCGTGCATAGGGACGGCTGCACTCATTGCGAATGACATACCGGCTGAGAAAATGCCGCACATGACTGCCAGTAATAAGCCTTTTTTCAGGTTGAACTCTTCGGCTTGCACTCCGGTCGCTTTTTCTTTCAGTAACCCGGCATAGGAAACGATGGCAACCCCAAGAACAGCCACAAGGACGCCAAGAATTGTTAATTTTCCACCCGTAGAGGCAATCAATTCGCCAAATGTGCCTTGAATAATTGGGGTCATTAATGTACCAACAATGAGCGTAATACCAATGGCAATTCCGATGCCCATTGACATACCTAAATAGCGCATAGTCAGACCATAGCCAATATTACCCACCCCCCACATAGCACCAAATAAAAAAACGGGGATCAGAATATTTGCACTAAAAGAGCTGTAGTAGGCCCAAAAGTCAGGAAGTAAAATATAACTGATGGTCCAAGGTAAAATAATCCAAGAAAAAATCCCGGCAATGGACCACATAGTTTCCCATGACCAGTTTTTAACTTTTTTTAATGGTGCGTAGAAGCAAGCCGCCGAAGCTGCGCCGACAAAATGCCAAAAAATACCGAGTAAAATTCCACTGCCCATGAACTATTCCTCACTGTTTATTATCGTTTTAATTTCTCTGTGGAAGGGAAGGCCTATCCACAGAGAAACAGGCTTTATTTCAATGCATCAGACATTGGTGTGACATTGAATCGCTTGGCAAGCGCAATCAGATTCTCTGTTGAAATAGTTTGTTTTTTACCGCCCATCGAGAGAACTTTGACAAGTATCTCAGCGGATTTTTCTGCGGTATCAATTAAACCAAAAGCGTCATCTAAGGTTGGGCCGGAACCAAAAATTCCATGGAATGGCCAAAGTACTAAGCCATGTTGTTTCATTTGTTCCGCTGTTTCTAAGCCGATGCCATCTGTGCCAGGCACCATCCATGGCAGCACACCGATACCATCAGGGAAAACAACCAAACATTCGGTACTCATTTCCCATAAATGACGCGTGATGGATGCACTATCGAGCGGTAAAACATAGCTCAGCGCAATGATATTGGTTGCATGGCAGTGCATGATGACGCGGTTAGCGCCATTAGTGGCTTGCATACGTGTGATATGTGATTGAAAGTGAGCAGCAAATTCCGAGGTTGGTATTGCACCATTCACAAAGCCCCAAACAATATGGTAACCCTGACCTTCATTATCGATACGAACTAGACCCAAGTTATCTGCAGGGTCTAAGGCAACATTACGGAAAAATTTACCAGAACCTGTGACAATAAAATATTGGTTTGCTAGCTCTTTAACCGGTTCAGTTGTTTCGATATAACGCGGGTCAGCGTGAAAAGTGTGTTTAAATGGAGCAACATCGTCTTCAGTTAGTCGTAAGCTCACATTACCGCCATTACGTTCATCCCAGCCTTTGAGCCACATATCGCTGGTGGCTTTTATCATCCCTTGGACAAACCAAGATGTCAGAATATCTTGCATACAATTCACCTTAACGTGTTAATAATGTTGATTTTTCGTATTGTTTAACTTCATCTAACCATTTTTCGCCTACAGGAACATTGTTGCGTTCGCAGTATTCATCCCAAACAGCTTGCCATGGCAGGCATTTTTGTTCTTCCAATAGCGCGAGGCGAGCTGTGAAGTCCCCTTCTGCTTCGAGTTGACGCAGTCTTGCGGTTGGTTCAAGTAAGGCGCGTAGTAACGCTTTTTTCATATTGCGAGTCCCAATGACCCACGCAGCAATGCGGTTAATCGATGCGTCAAAGAAATCGAGACCAATGTGCACACGGTTTTTTAAGTTATGGCGAATGATTTCATTGGCAATCGCTTGAGTTTCATCATCAAGTAAAATGACGTGGTCACTGTCCCAACGCACAGGACGGCTGACGTGCAATAATAGGCGTTCAACATAAGGAATGACGGCTGAAATTTTGTCTGAAATAACCTCGGTTGGATGGAAGTGGCCGGCATCTAAACATAATGCGGTTTTACGTGTGATGGCATAGCCCAAATAAAACTCACTGGAGCCTGCGGTGTAAGATTCGGCACCAATACCGAATAACTTACTTTCGACGGCATCGATATGATATTTAATATCAATTTTTTCACTGATAATTTCATCCAATGACTCGACTAACCGTTGGCGTGGCGCATAGCGGTCGACGGGGAGATCTTTCATGCCGTCAGGGATCCAAATATTCATTACGGAAGCACTATTTAATGACTCGCCAAAATACGCAGAAATACGGCGACAAGCTTGTCCATGGCCAATCCAATAGTCTCTAATTTCCTTATTACTGTGAGTTAGCGTCGCTTCGCTACTGAGTGGATGGGAAAAATAAGAAGGGTTAAAATCGAGCGCGATATGGTTTTTTTTCGCCCAATCAACCCAATTGGCAAAATGGCGAGGTTCAATTTCATTACGTTCGACGGCGGTATCAGCTTCGAGATAAAGAGCGTGCAGGTTAACGCGTTTAGGGCCAGGAATTAAGCTCATTGCTTTATCCATGTCTGCGCGTAATTCAATCGCATTGGTCGCTTTGCCGGGGTAATTACCTGTAGCTTGAATACCACCGCTTAAAGCGGTTGCAGATTTTTCAAAGCCAGCTACGTCATCTCCCTGCCAGCAATGCATCGATACAGGCAAGTCAGCCATGGCTTGCATCGCCAGTTCAGTATCGATACCAAGGTCAGCAAAACGTTGTTTGGCAATAAGATAACTTTCTTTGTAATTAGACATGAAATTTTCCTTATAACTTATCGATATACGGTTAATAACCTGAGTTAGGCCGTAATGGTTTTAAATCGTTTCCAAGGTTCATCCAGCGCGATGCTTTGAGGTTGAAACCAACAAAGCTCGGTATTTTCTGCAATAATGGTGCGCAGGGTTGGTACATCTGGAATGGTGTTTAGGGCAATCAACTGATACCCAATGTTTCCTAAGGTGGACGCTTCAATCGGGCCTGTGCTCACAGGGACTCCGCAAGTGTTGGCGCAGAGTTGGTTAAGTAGGGCATTTTGGCTACCACCACCGACGATATGCAGCTGTTGTAATGGGGCATGGTTTATTTGCTGTAATTCAAGAAACACTTGACGATAAAGCAGTGCTAAGCTGTCGAAAACACAGCGAGCTAGCTCAGGGATAGTATTTGGGACGGGTTGTTGGTTTTCCTGACAAGCCTCTTTAATGGCCTGGCTCATCGACTCAGGGTTTAAGAAGCGGTTATCATTGGGGTTAATAAGATAAGTGAAGGCAGGGATAGCTTCTGCTGACGCAATTAGGCTGCAAATATCTTGCACGTCATGTTCAAGACAAATGCGTTGGAATAACCATAACCCCATAATATTCTTTAGGACACGGTAGTGGCCATTTACTCCACCTTCATTGGTAATATTGGCAGCAAATGCGTATTCACAAGTACAAGGAGTAGTACGTTCGAGGCCCATTAATGACCAAGTTCCTGAGCTTAAATAGGCACTATGGCTATCGGCTATCGGCGCCGCAATAACAGCGCTAGCCGTATCATGGCTTGCTACGGCAATCACCGGAATTTTTTTACCTTTGGGCGTTTGCCAGTGGCCAATGATATTACCTGGTTGCTTGATTTCACCTAATAAACGGCGTGGTATTTGTAGATACTCGACTAACTCATCATCCCAATCACTTGTTTCCAGGTTAACCATTTGGCTGGTGGAAATATTGGTATATTCATGGTTGATTTGCCCTGTCAAACGGTATGCGAAATAATCAGGGATCAATAATAAATGGTGTGCTTGTTCCAGCCATTGAGGGTGTGATTGTTGCAAGGACTTCAATTGATATAAGGTATTGAAAGGGAGAAATTGGATCCCTGTTTTTTGGTAGATATTTTGAACACCAAGGTCGGTTTGGACTTGCTCCATGACACCTTGGGTGCGGTTATCACGGTAAGAGAAATTGCGACCGACGGTGGCACCATCACGGTCAAGTAGAACATAATCAACGCCCCAAGTGTCGATGCCAATGCTGTCAATATGGATGCCAGATTGCTCTACATGGTGTAAGCCAATCCGTATTTGAGCCTCAAGATCATCCAGATCCCAATAACAATGATCACCTTCAGTGATCAAATGGTTTGTAAAACGATGAATTTCATCTAATGATAATTTTTTATTATGCACATCATAGCAAGCCAACATGACACGACCGCTAGATGCGCCTAAATCAATAGCAACAACATGGCGAATATTCATGACTTTTTAATCTCTATTACTTAACTTATAGTCATATACTAGAGATAGTGAATAGTGAGCGCGTTTAATAGAGCGTCACTAAAAAGGAAAAATGGCAATATATTTAAAGTCGTAGTGATCTTATTCACAGACTTGAAATCTCTCAGTGTTTTTACCAGAACCATTTAATCAGGAGCGAATAATGAAAGACCCTCACCATATAGCCGAATGGGCTAAAGTTAGAGAAACCTCAATTGAAATTGCTCAAGCTATTTTTGAATTAGCGAATAATGATGAAGTATTAGCGGAACAAATTTGGGAAGAAGGTTCTGATGAAGTTTTACCTCTGGCCTTCTCGAAGACCACCGCGGATAGGCTATATTGGGGGGAAGAAACCATCGAAAGGAAAAATGTATAATTCGTTTTGTGTTCTTCTGAAGAGATAAAAACCTCGCGTTGGCGAGGTTTTTATTGGCGATCATAAGGTGTTAATTTATCTTACTTGCCATTAAAAGATGAGATATTTTGAGAAGGGCGTAAAAACAAAAGTAAGATAGCCATCACAAAATGACCATTCGCTTTGTGACTGTTTGTATAGCAGTAACAGTTGGTTGGATTATTAGTAATAAGTACGATAAGTCAGGCACTGAGAGAAATATTAGTGCCTAGATATGAAGGTCAGCTGGAAATATCGTATTTTTTTAATCGGCGATACAGTGTCGCAATACTTAAACCTAATATTTGTGCCGCTTCTTTCTTTCCTCCCATGGAGTAACCCGTTTTTTCAAGTACGTGTTGTATGGTTTCTTTCTCATAATGGTGTACAGGCAGTGCAGTGGTTTTTGTAATGTAATGTATTGATTCTGTTGATGAATTTGTTTCTGTAATATACTCAGGTAAATGGCTATGGTTCATTTCAGGCAGATCGCCTTGCATTACATAAATATACTCGATGACATTACGCAGTTCACGTATGTTACCCGGCCAATGATAGCCATATAAATAATTCATTACTGTATCAGGGATCTTTTGCTTTTCTCTATCATATTGCATTGAAAATTGGTCAGAAAAATATTTCGCTAAATCAGCAATATCCTCACGATGCTCCCGTAATGCAGGAACAGGGATCGGCACAACATTTAATCGGTAATATAGGTCTTCTCGAAACGTTTTGTCTTCGACCATCTCTAATAAATTTTTGTTTGTGGCTGCAATAATGCGGACATCGGTAGGTATTTGGTTATTTGAACCAACTCGGGTGATGGTTTTATCTTGTAAAACACGCAGTAGCTTAGCCTGTAATAACAAAGGCATATCACCAATTTCATCGAGAAATAGGCTACCTCCATGGGCTAATTCAAACTTACCTATACGCCCTTTAGGATCTGCTCCGGTGAATGCGCCTCTGATATAGCCAAAGAGCTCGCTTTCAAGGAGTTGCTCTGGTATTGCCGCACAGTTTATGGTGACAAAGGGCTGAGCATGTCGAGCACTTTGTGTATGTAGAGCATAAGCGACGACCTCTTTTCCTGAGCCACTTTCCCCCGTGATCAGTACATTTGCATGACTGACAGCGACCTTCTTGATGGTTTGTTTGAGGTTCATCATAGTCAATGAATTACCGATTAACTGTGAAGGGGCTTCGCTGATTTCAACGGATGATTGATTGACATGAGTAATATAATCACGGGCGTCCTGAAAAATGATCATGGTTAACGTATCATTTTCCAGCGAAGTAAAAGTAACATTACGGCAGAGTACATGATAGCGCTGGCCTTCTAATTCTAACCATGCTTCTTCATCGCCATATAAAATATCCCCTGTAAGTTCAAAGGACAGTGATAGGCCTATAATATCTTTATTAAAAAAGCGGGATGCAGAGCGGTTGGTATGCCAAATTTTTTGTTGGCTATCAATGGCTATTACGCCTCTATCCATAGCATCAATTAATCGTCGAAATGCATGTAAAGATTCTTGGGCTCTCAAGCGTTCAAGACACTCAAATACCTTACTCGATATCATTTCGGCTATTTGTTCGATGAATGTGATGAATTTATTGAGTTGCTGAAGTAATACGGCTCGCTGTTGTTTGGTTGAGCAAATAATGCCAATGACACCAATGACTTTACCATTTAAAAAAATCGGTGCGTTAAGGTCTAATTCTTCCGTACAGGTTTCTCTATTTTCACATAGATGGCAGAGGTTATTTTCCCCAGGATCTTTAATTAATACGGTTTCTTGTACTCGTAAAACATGACGATAAATATAGCCGTTACGTGAAACGTTTTGATTAAGCATGTGTTTGTAATAACCCGTTCCTGCAATACGGATCAGATATTCATCAATAATTTCGACATCTGTTCCGGTCACGCCAGAAATAGCTTCTGCGTAATGGCAAATTTCATTTTGGATAGTACTCAGAATGGATGTCATTTTTTCCCTTGTTATCAAAATTGATAAATATTAATAAATTTAATTGAGGTGATAATTATAATTTTATTTTTAAATCAATATATTAAATTATTTATATATCGCCATCACACTATTTATCATATTTGATAATTTATCAATGAGGTAAATCAATGATATCGAATTTAGTAAAAGCAATTCTATATGGTTTATTTTAAATTTTGTTTTATATCAACTGGCTACATTATTTTCTCATTATAATTATACGTAAATGCCGATCTTGGCATGTGTATTGCTACCTAAGCTGTAAACCTATTTTTTATTAAGACTTAATTGTCTTGTTTATTAATAATAAGTTCATGAGGTTTTCCATGCAGGAGCAATTAAAGTACTACATTAATCACAGCCGTTTTAAGCAGAAACCTACGGCGAATCTTGCCTCTTTTTCGCAAGCTGAATTACATAAAGCGTGGCAATTTCACCGCTCAATTCCTGAGTATGCACCAACACCGCTCTATCATTTACCTGCACTCGCCAAGTCATTAAATGTCGGACAGATTTACTTAAAAGATGAGTCTCAACGCTTTGGCCTCAAGGCATTTAAGGCATTAGGTGGCGCCTATGCAATGGCCTGCCATATCGCCGAAGAGTTGGGGAGAGATATCTCTGAGCTTCCTTATAACGTTATGGTCAGCAATGAGGTTAGAGAACAATTAAATGGCATTACTTTTGCCACCACGACGGATGGCAATCATGGGCGAGGCGTGGCGTGGATGGCACGTCAACTTAAACAAAAATCAGTAGTTTATATGCCTAAAGGTTCTTCCCATGAACGCTTAGATGCCATCTTGAATGAAGGTGCGACCGCAGAAATTGTAGATATGAATTATGACGATGCGGTACGTATGACAGCCGAAATGGCAAGAAAATATGGCTGGGTGGTGGTGCAAGATACCGCTTGGGCTGGCTATGAAAAGATCCCGCAGTGGATTATGCAAGGCTACAGCACGTTAATGTTTGAAGCTTTGTCACAGTTACATGAAGTGAAACCGACTCACGTTTTTGTTCAAGCTGGTGTTGGCTCATTTGCTGGCATGGTGCAGGGGATGTTAACGGCGCTTTATGGAGAGGATAGACCGAAAGTGATTATTGCTGAAGCTCAAATTGCGGATTGCCTTTACCGTTCAGCGGTTGCTGAAAATGAAGAAGCGATCTCTGTTGGGGGCGATCTACAAACAGTTATGGCTGGGCTGGCATGTGGTGAAGCCAATATTGCAGGTTGGCAATTATTACGAGACTACGCCGATGCTTTCTTTTCTTGCCCTGACTTTGTCGCAACGCGAGGGATGCGGATATTAGGTAACCCATTACCGACTGACCCTCCGATTGTTTCGGGTGAATCTGGTGCTGTCACTACAGGGTTACTTTCTATTTTAATGCAGTCCCAAAATTATGCTGATGTGCGCAACAGGCTGGAACTGAATGAAAATTCACGCATTTTGCTTATCAGTACTGAGGGCGACACGGATATTCAACGTTATCGGGATATTGTTTGGGATGGTGAGTTCCCAAGCTTTGGCCAATTTTAATCGGGGTGAAAAATATGTTTTCAGAAAATCGTCTTAACGAAGTCATCAAGAATTGTCAGGCTTTAGTTCGTGAAAAAAGTTACTCCGGTGAAGAGGGCAATGTTGTCCGTGTTATTAAATCCATGATGGAAGATTATGAATTTGATGATATTCATGTTGATAGATACGGCAATATCATTGGTGGAATTGTAGGGAAATACCCTGGAAAAACGCTGGTTTTTGATGGACACATCGATACGGTTCCAGTCGATGAAAGCCAATGGACGCAAGACCCATTTGGCGGAGAAATTAATGACGGCAAAATTTATGGTCGTGGTACGACCGATATGAAAGGTGCAGTTGCTGCCATGATTTCAGCCATTGGTTTTTTCGGCCAAGACTATCTGCGTGAGTTTGCTGGGAAAATTTATGTTTCCTGCATCGTACATGAGGAATGTTTTGAAGGTGTAGCGGCACGCCTAGTCACTGAAAAGTATCATCCTGATTATGTGGTTATCGGCGAGGCTTCTGAGCTTAACCTGAAAATTGGCCAACGTGGTCGCGCAGAGGTGGTGGTAGAAACATTTGGTAAGCCAGCCCACTCCGCAAACCCGCAAGCGGGTATTAACGCGGTTTATAAAATGGCGGCATTGGTTGAAAAAATTAGAACATTAACTCCGCCTGTTCACCCCGTTCTTGGTTTAGGGATCCTTGAATTAACGGATATTAAATCTTCACCATATCCCGGCGCATCGGTTGTCCCTGAATATTGCCGCGCGACTTATGACCGTAGGTTATTGGTTGGTGAAAGCAAAGATAGCGTAATTGAACCTATCCAAAAAGTGTTGGAAGAAATGATTCAGTTGGACCCCGAATTTAAAGCGCGGGTGTCTTATGCCTATGGTACGGAATCTTGCTATACCGGTAGTACCATTGAAGGAGAGCGTTTCTTTCCCGGTTGGGTGTTAGATGAATCGGATGAATTTGTGCAGTGTGTTTTATCGGGACTCAAAAAAGTCGGTATTAACCCAACCATTACCCAATATTCATTTTGTACCAACGGTAGCCACTATGCGGGGGAAGCCAATATTCCTACGATTGGCTTTGGGCCTTCCAGAGAAAATCTGGCTCACACCATTGATGAATATATCGAAATTGGACAATTAACAGGCTCAGTCAAAGGCTACTACAGCATAATTTCTAGTATTTACAATAATAACAAATAGTTATCTTTTGATGCCTTAGTGACTACTAAGGCATTGATAAAGGAAGAGAACAATGAAAACACTATTTAAAAATGCCACCATCATTGACGGTACAGGAGAAAGTCAGTATCACAGCGACTTACTTGTTAATGAAGGTAAAATTATTCAAATCGGCGATATTAGCGCCAACACTCAGGACCAGGTTATTGATGCAACCGGTAAAATCATTTGTCCCGGTTTTATTGATACGCACACTCACTCTGATTTATCGGTGTTATTAAACCCCGCAGTTTCCGCAAAAATTCGCCAAGGGATCACGACTGAGCTGTTGGGGCAAGACGGCGTTGCATTGGCACCTTTGCCTGAACAATATATTTCCGCGTGGCGTAAAAATATTGCTGGCCTCGATGGTGACTCTGATGAGATTGACTGGCACTTCAAAAATACAGCGGGATATCTCAACATGTTAGAGGCGCGAGGAAGCGCTACGAACCTCGCTTATCTTGTTCCCCACGGTAATATCCGTATGGAAGCCATGGGATTAGATGGTAAGGCATCGACGCAGGAAGATGTCGCCAAAATGTGCCAGATTCTTGAGCGAGAGTTACAAGCAGGGGCCTATGGGCTATCTACAGGCCTTATCTATATGCCTTGTGCTTTTGGCGATACCGCTGAGATCACCGAACTTTGCAAAGTGACAGCCAAATATAATGGGATTTTTGTGGTTCATCAGCGCAGTGAAGCGGATGACATCATTCAGTCGACTCAAGAACTTATTGATATTGCTCATGCATCCGGAGTTTGGCTACATATTTCTCATATGAAGGTCTGTGGTAAGAAAAACTGGTCACTGATCGATGAAATGCTATCGATGCTTGAACAAGCACAGCAAGAAGGAATACGCATCTCTTTCGACCAATATCCTTATGTTGCTGGTAGCACCATGTTAGGGGTGATTTTACCGCCGTGGGTGCATGCAGGTGGTACGGAAAAGCTACTCGAACGCCTGAAATCTTCTGAATTACGCCAACGTATGATTGACGATATCGAAAAAGGGATCCCTGGGTGGGATAACTTCATTGATTTCGCTGGGTTAGATCAAATCTTCATTACCAGTGTGAAGCAACAGAAAAACCAAGATGCAGTAGGTTTAAACTTAGTTCAACTTGGAGAGTTACGTGGTAAAGACCCTTATAACGCCACTTTTGACCTGTTATATGAGGAAGATAACGCTGTTGGAATGGTGGATTTTTATGGGACAGAAGAGCATGTGATTAAATTTTTGTGCCGCCCAGAGCAGAATGTTTGTACGGATGGCTTAATGGGGGCAGGTAAGCCTCATCCCCGTGTTTTTGGAGCATTTCCTCGAGTACTTGGGAAGTACGTACGCGAAGAAGCTTGTTTAACTTGGGAAGCAGCGATTCGCAAAATGACCGGCAAACCAGCAGAGGTTTTGGGATTAACCAATAGGGGATTACTTAAAGAGGGTTACCAAGCCGATATCGTAATGTTAGACCCACATACCATTACAGACAAAGGTACTTTTGTTGAACCAAATCAATACCCTGAAGGTATCGAGCTTGTGATGGTTAATGGTCGAATTGCGCTGTTTAATCACATTGAAAGTTATGCCTGCAGTGGACAAGTTTTACGGAAAGGAACGCTGAGTTGATCAATCAATAATAGCTGCAACACAGTCTCTTTTTCGCTGTGTTGTGACATAAAAATCGTTGGAGATAGTTATGTTTGACACAATTATTAGAAATGGGCATTTAGTTCTTGAAGAGGGTACGGTTCGCGCCGATTTGGCAATTAAAAAAGGCAAAATTGCTGCTTTACTTGGCCCTGATGAGCCCGCTGAATGCCAAAAAGAAATTGATGCGCAAGGCCGATTAGTTCTACCGGGTTTAATTGATGCGCATATGCACACACAGGCTCCATTTCAAGGGATTTCCCCGCAACTTACCTTTTATCAGCAAAGTATTTGCGCCGCATTTGCGGGTGTCACAACCTATATGGATTTTACCAATACTTGGAAAGGCTCAAGTGTTCTTCAGGCGCTAGATGACCGTATTGAGGAAATGATTGAGTCTGCGATTGATTTTAGTGTACATGGCAAATTTGTTGAAGCTAACGAGCAGTTATTAGATGAAATTCCACTTCTTGCGGCAAAAGGGTGCCCAACATTTAAATTATTTATGACTTACCGTAAAGAAGGTGTGATGGCAGATGATATGACTCTGATGCAGGTCTTTAAACGTGCAAAAGAAAATAACTGTATGCCATTGATCCATGCGGAAAGTAATGCGATAGCAGAAACCGCGGTGGATGAGTGCATCAAAAATAACACCCTAACTTGGCGTGACTTTGCCAATAGTAAGCCCGTTATTTGTGAAACAGAAGCCTTTGGCCGCGTGGCTAAACTCGCTGAATCAGTTGGTGTTCCTCTTCTGATTGTTCATACCACAAATGGTCCTTGTCTAAACATTGCACAACAAGCACAAGAGCGAGGCCAAAAACTGTATATCGAAACGGGCCCTCACTATTTAACGCTGTTCGATGAACTCTATGATGATATTGAAAATGGGCATCTGGCCATTTGTTCGCCTCCACTGCGCACTCGTAAAGAGCGGGATGAACTTTGGGATGGCATTAAGAACGGTACGATCACCTTGATTGGTTCCGATGATTGCACTTTCACTCGTGAGGAAAAGGAAAAGGCTTTACAGCGCGATGCCAATGGCAAAATTATCCCCGATTTTACTAAGGTGGTGAATGGGTTATCTGGCCTCGAAATCCGTTTTAATTTGATGGTAACCGAAGGTGTAGAGAGCGGAAAAATCACTATGAACCAAGCGGTTGCACTATGTAGCACTAACATTGCGAAAACCATGGGATGTTATCCACAAAAAGGGACGCTATTACCTGGAGCTGATGCTGACATTGTCATTTTTGATCCGAATGAGGAATGGGTTATTTCAGCCAATAACTTACACAGTGGTGCTGGCTATAGCCTACATGAAGGATATAAAGCGAAAGGAAAAGTTAAAACAACCCTTTTACGTGGCGAAATCATTATGGATAACAACACCTTTATGGGAAGTAAAGGCCAAGGGAAATTTATTAAACGTACTTTGAAATTAAACTAAAACGACAATAAATATGAGGCTAGACTCATGAATAATGGACAAAATATTTCACAGGAATTGCTTGCTAAAGCCAATCAGGAATTGCTACCTACACAGGAAAAAGACAGAACGTTAAAGACGCGCGACTTGCTGGTGCTTTGTTCATCGATGGTGATCAACGTTGTGGGGTTGGTGATCCCCGCTCAAGTACTTTTAAGAGGAGGATATTCCCCTATTGAAGTGTTAATTGCTTGTTTTTTCGGTTTTTTATTAGTCACCGTGTTAATTACGTTAACTGGTGATATCGGTACACGTTACGGTGTTCCTTTCACCATTTTTATTCGCGACTGCTTAGGAAAACAAGGGGCGAAAATTGGTGCGATATGTCGAGCCATCGTCTGTTTAACATGGTGCGGTGTGATTTTATTTTTAGGGACACAGGCGATTAATGCGATTATCGAAATTGTCACTGGGGTTTCCATGTTTTGGGTGATATTCATCACTTATGCATCCTTACAGCTATTCAATGCAAGCCGTAACGTAGACAGTATGAGTAAGTTTGGCACATTGGCAGTCCCCATTTTGGCATGCGGATTGGTGTCATTGGTTGCTTGGTTATTACAAGAACACCAAATTTCTTTACCCGATATTGTGACGGCTTCTCCATTAGAAGGAACCGGGTTCAGCTTTATTACTGTTATTGCTATCTTTAGTGGAGGATGGTTATCTGAAGCTCTAAATGGCAGTGACTTAACCAGAAAGCTAAAATTACCTGAAAACAGTGCATCAAGTAGCTTTTTTGCTCGTAATAAACGCACTATCTTTTGTTTTGGGCTTGGGTTTGTTGGTACAGGCTTATTGCTCACTCTTGCAGGACTGATTAGCGCTTATCTGACGAAAAGCGATAACCCTATTGGGATGCTACAAATTGCTTTTGCTGATAACGCAACCATATTAATTATTAGCTGTATTATCATTGTATTTGCACAATGGACCGTCAATACCTGTGCGAATATTTTTCCCGCAACATTAATTATGCTTAATTTCTTCCCTAAATTAACTTTCGCAAAAGCGACATGGCTAGTTGGGTTGATTAGTATTTTAATGATGCCATGGTTATTATTAAGCTACCTTGATTATGTGCAAATGATTTTCTCTGCAATACTCGCTCCCATATTGGCGATTATGCTAGTACATTATTACCTTATTCGTAAATGTCATCTTAATTTAGAAAACCTGTACAGCGATGATATTCCTAACTGGCGAAAACCGGGTATTACTGCGCTAGTGATTGGGTTGGTATCAGGTATGATAGGTTATAATTTTGCATTCTTTATTGCATTTCCGATTACAGCAATTATTTATTATCTACTAGCAAAGAAAGCCAATATTTAAAAATAGTAATAAAATAAAGCCAAATTTTAATTATTCAAATATTAGCCATTTAACTAAGTGGGGCACTAACGCTATCTGAATATTGATTATCTATATAATAAATTTAAACTTGTTTTTATAATTTATTTATTATCCTAGAAATAAGTATGATGAATGCTAAAAAGGCGTCTATATTTTAGACGCCTTTAATAATGAAGATATTTAATTAACGTTGGCTATCAAAGTAATTCGATATTTGTTTAAGATTGGCACCAGTTGCAAGGGCGAGTTGTAAGAGAATACGAGACTTTTGTGGGTTTAAAAAGCCAGACCCGATAGCAAATGATTTACTACTCACATAGCCAGAGCCTGTTCGGGTTGCCATCACAACAGGAATACCTTTGTCACTGAGCTGCTTAATTGCCTCCTCCATGTTACTTGAGACATTTCCATTACCACTGCCCGCAACAATAATCCCTTTGGCTCCGTTATTGATAGCGGCATGAAGCATAGCTGGGGTCTGGTCTTGGTAGGCATAAATAATTTCGACATTAGGGAGTTTATCTACCTTACTAACATCGAAAAAAGTACGGTCAACAGGCTGTGCAGGGGTATAGTAGAATTTGGGTTTTCCACTGACAAAGACTCCAAGATAGCCAGGTTCATAAGATTTAAATGCATCAGGAGTGGTTGAGTTTGCTTTGGTGGTATAAAAAGCAGAACCAATGCGGTCGTTTAAAACTACCATGACTCCGCGATTTTCAGCTTTCTTATCCGCAGCAAGTACGACGCTTTCAAGCAGATTCATTGGGCCATCTGCACTGATAGCGGTTGCTGGTCTCATGGCTCCGACAATAACGATAGGCTGTTTATTTTGGGTGGTTAACTCTAAGAAGAACGCTGTTTCTTCAATTGTATCCGTCCCATGGGTGATAACGACGCCTTGTTGTTTTCCTTCATTCAGTAAATGATTAACACGTTTACTGAGATTTAATAGGATCTCGCTGCTAATATTGCCGCTGATGGTGTTAGAAATCTGTTCTCCTTTGACGATAGCAACATCGTTGATTTCTGGCACGGCATTGATTAACACATTAATACCCAGTGAGCCCGCTTTATAGTCGGTGGTATCAAGGTTGGATTTGGAGCTTCCTGCGATGGTCCCCCCAGTGGCTAAAATAGTTACGTTGGGTTTAATGGCATCAGCTGCGAGTGAAACAGAGGTATATAAGATCAGGCTAGAAAGTAGTGTATTTAATAATGTCTTTTTCATCATATTTCCTTAAAAAAACCTTATAACATCATCAGCTATAAGGTTTCATAATTGGCTTATATTGATTTGCTGTTTTTATACGGATAAACGTTGTAGTAACCCTGTAAAGATTGAAAAACCAGTGAATAGCTGTTCTTCATCGATATCAAATTTGGCTTGATGGTGGCCAGCTTTGATATCAGATCCAATCACAAAATAAGCGGCCTTTCCGCCATGAGCTTGTACGCGTTTAATCAACAGTGTGGCATCATCACTGCCATTAAAATTCATGGTGCGCTGTACTTTTTTTACGGCTGGAATAGTTTGGGCTACTTCGGTGATATAGTCAGTCATTTCATCGTCAGGAATGAAATCAACGGCTTCCCCCATGACCTCAGTTTCGAGTTCAACATCAAAGCTGAGTGCTACACCACGTGCACGCCTTAAGGCTTCTTCGGTCATGTAATTGTTAATTTTTTCATTTTCGCCACGTACTTCAATTTGCATTTGTGCGTATGAAGGGATCACATTACGGCCTTCTCCTGCGTTTAATACCCCGACATTAGCGCGGGTCATTCCTTCACCGTGGGTAGGTAGGCTTAAAATCTGGATAGTCGCGTTACAAGCGGCGAGTAATGCATTTTTTCCGGCATGTGGCTCCATACCTGCGTGTGCGGCTTTACCTTTAAAACGTAGATCCATTTTTAATGTTGAAAGGTAACGTTCCGGTGCGGCTACAATCACTCCACTTGGGATATCACAGCCAAGATGCCCGCAAGCAAAGTAATCAACATCATCTAGAATGCCACTTTCGGCGATAGGTTTTGCTCCGCGTACACCTTCTTCAGCTGGCTGGAAAATGAGTTTAATAACACCTTTTAGTGAACTATTTTTATTTTCCATCAACCATTTTGCGACACCGAGGCCGATAGCCATGTGCCCATCATGGCCACAAGCATGCATATAGCCTTGATTAGTAGAGTTAAATCCTTCTTGATTTGGAATGTGCTCTGCCGTATCGGTTTCTTGTACATTGACACAATCAATATCAAAACGAAATGCGATAGTGGGCCCCGGCCGTCCGGTATCAAAGATTGCTGCACATCCTGTGTAGTCGCCGATCCTTTCGAGTAGCGCATCATCGACTCCACGTTCTTTGGCTGCGTGCTTGGCTTTTTCAACAATGGATGGATTGCGCCCACGAATAAAATCAGGGTTGATGATCTGCTCCCCTGTTAATACGTGGTGCCCCATTTCTTCAAGTATTTTAATTAAGGTCGCCGTGGTATAAAACTCCCCCCAACCCGTTTCTGGGTAACGGTGGAATTGACGTCGCCACGTAACTAATGAGGCATTATCTATTGTAGTCATTTTTATTTTCCTTTTAATAACCCATTCTACGCATACAGAAAATATGCATAAATTAACGTTGCTATCGTGCCTACCGCTAAAGGTACAGAGGTTCTTTTCACTACTTCAACAGGACTCACTTTGATTACCGATGCGACAATAATGACGACAGCTGAGACTGGAGAGATTGCTCGAACTAAGTTAGACGTAAATTGCATTGGAAGAGCAACCATAATTGGATCAACATGGGCTTGATTCGCTATAGATGGAATTAATTCAATGAAAGAATAAAATACCGCGTTACCACTACCGCTAATAAAGGTGATTAATGCTGTTAAGCCGGAGAAAATAAACATTAATCCAACGCCTGCATTATTCACGTTTTTGACCACGCCCGAAATCATATCGATGATGCCAATAGCATTAAGGCCAGCAACAAGCGTACCTGCGGCAACAATCAGAACAACAACTTGAGAAAAGCCTTCACCCATGCCTTTAAAAAAGAGCCCAGCTTGAACCATTTGTTCTTTTGGATTGCCTTTACGGATAAGTTCAGTGGCAAATGCAAGAATAAAAGAGAAGAGTGTGATTTCAACAAGCCCCACTTTAATTTCTCGAAAACAGAGTCCTAAAACGATAATTAGAATAAGTGGAACGAGCGGAAATAAGGCGTAGTAGGCAGGGGGTAGTTCTTTATTACCTTCGAGTTTACTTTCATCAACTTCAGTAAATGCGGATGCACCTTGGCGCTTATCCATATACTTTTGCCAAAAATAGTGTGCAAATCCCATTAATAATAAAACAGGAAGTGAGACAACAGCATGGTGTAACGTGACGTAGTCGACAACATGTTCAAAACCCAGTAATCGAGCCGCAACAACATTATCACCCCCTAGTGGTGTTGGCATAATTGTCGCCGTAGTTGCAATAATCCCTGCCGCTGTCATTGATGACATTTTGGCAGCTCTTAATATTGGATATAAGGTCGCCATTAAAATAACGGCTAATGAAGCTGCGCTGGGGATCACTAATGATAGTAAGTTTCCTAACCAAAAAACGATTGGGACTAGGATATAAGGAGAACGAATTTTTGAAATAGGTTTTGCGACTAAATGAACGGCTGCATCGTTTGCACCAATGCGTGACATATAAGAAGAAAAACCAAATAGGACCATGATTATGATCCCTGCGCCACCAAACTGTTTTATAAACCCTAGCTGTATTTGTTTTAGTGGATCAAGCCAAATATTCCCTGTACTTTGTTTTATATCTAAAATGGGCATCCCTAACATTGCTGCGCTGAGCATCAGCGCAATACCAGCAGTGAACAATACAATCTTTGCTTCGTAGTTCTTCGCAATTGCATAACCCGCCAGTATCAACACTATTACACTGATAAATATAACAGTCATAGCTGCCTCTCATTATTATTTCTTTATTGGAAGTATCTTCACAAGAAGATATATCAATATTAGTAATTCGCTTTTTAATATCAATCAAAAAACGTACTATAATTGATTTTTATCATGAACAATTACTTTTCTTTCACCTTGAATCTAATCCAACTTGTATCTTCTTATGAAGTATCTTAATGTGAAGATATATTTTTATTGAAATGGTGGTAAAAGTTCAATGACGATGAGAAAAGTATCTTTAGTTGGTATCACACTAGCGCTAAGTGCCGCTTTTTTATGGGGTACTGCGGGGACGGCTCAAAGCTTTGTACAGGGTGCAACAGCACCTTACTGGATTGGTGCATTTAGATTACTTGTTGCGTGTTTATTCTTCCATTTGTTGTTTTTTTATCGTGGTGCAAGCCGCCAATCACTAAAAATAAATGAGCGACAGCAAAGCGAAAATTCTTCGAATAGGTCAAGGAGATATTGGCGATATATTACTATCGCAGGTATTTGTATGGGATTATATAACTTAACGTTTTTTGCAGGTATAAAGGCGACAGGGATTGCCATTGGTACAGCAACAACTATTGGTAGCGCACCTATTTGGGCTGGCTTAATGCAGGCGATTCTTCTCAAGAAATCCCCATCTTTACTTTGGTGGCTTGGAACTTTTTGTGCGACGGCTGGAGGGACATGGATGGTTCTTTCTCAAAGTAGCAGTTGGCAAATCAATACGGGGGGCTTACTTATTTGTTTAAGTGCTGGCTTTTGCTATGCACTTTATACGTTGATGAGTAAGAAATTGGTTAGCATTGATTCTCCATTAACCATTACTAAGCATACATTCAGTATTGCTATATTTATCGCGGTTCCAATTGCTTGGATACTAGCGGGAACGCCAACTGTCAGTTGGGTGAGCATTGCAGTCATATTTTATCTTGGATTATTAACAACTGGAGTGGCTTATCTTTTATATACTCAAGCTTTGAAACATATTAGTGCTCCAACAGGAGTGGCATTGGGTTTAATTGAACCAATTGTGGCATTTTTCCTGGCGATCGTTGTTGCCCATGAAAATGTTAATATGTTTGCTATAGTAGGGCTATGTTTGATTTTGGCTGGGTTATGGTTAGTTTTAAAGTCTGAGGGACGGGTCAGTAAAAAACCTAACTAAAGTGATTAAGGCAAAATGAAGACAGCTCAATGTGAGCTGCACCCTGAGGTTTATTCCAACTTTGGGGTTTTTTATTAAGCCCCATTTTTTTCGTTGAGCTCAGATTTTTGTGATTGAATAAGTTTTTTCAGTAGCATTGCGAGTTGATCTTTATTTTCGTCATCTAATCCTTGAACTAATGATTTTTCAATCGCGACGTGAGTTTCCACAGCTTCAAGGGTTAGCTTTCGTCCCTCTGGTGTTATTTTTACAATCACACCACGTCTATCCGCAGGATCTGGAATTCTAACAATAAATTTCTTTTCTTCTAATCGATTAATTCGGTTAGATAACCCACCGGAGGAAATAAGGATTTTTTTTTGAAGTTCTTTTGGTGAAAGCTGACGATCAGGATTCCTAGCAAGTGCTGCTAGTACCTCAAACTCACCCACATTTAGATTATAACGAGCGAGATTGGCATCAATAAATTGAGAAATATAATGGCTCATGCGTACTATGCGGGCGATAATAGGTAAACCACTCAAGTCTAATGTAGGGACGGTTTCCAGCCACTCTTGTATTAGTGTATCAACAAAGTCTTTATCTGACATTTTTTTGATTTCTTTCATGACTAAAATCCAGTATTGAGCTTATTTGTATACTAAGTCTGAATCAACCTAACTCTTTATATTTTCAATATAAGTTTATCATGAAAAAGGAGCTTTTCACACACTTACCCCTATTCAGAGTATTGAGCTAATCGGAGTGTCAGTAGAAACTCAATTTTTACATTTGACTTAATATAAGATTTTTCGATTGCATGTTCTTTTTATAATTTAGCATTGGTAGCTATGTATTGTCACATTTGAATCGGTAATACATACCTATGATTGGCTTTTTATTACATTAGGGGGTACCGTCCGGTTCAGGCGAGTTTATATCGTTAGGACTTTTAATGCTAAACTCAAATTATATCATGTGGTTGCTGGTTTTTTCGCTAAATTTGCCAAATGGTTTAGCTTGCAGATATACCTTTGGTGAAGTGAGAGTGCCACATCGAGTACCAGCAATGCACTGGTTATTTACTTTGCGGTGCTAGTGGGTTTCAAGTTTTCTATCGAGTTAGAAATATTATTGAAATGAAAAGGTTACAGCTTATTAATATTCATAAAAGCAGCGTATTCTATTTAAAAATACGCTGCTAAACTACCAAGTTAGTGAATTGGGTTCGAAGGCTTTGATTAACTAATTAAATGCAATAATGACGACTGCATTTCCTGTGTAATATCCAGGCGTTACCGTTCCTGATGCATGCAATTCAGAAGTGAATGTAAATGAATTCGCCGCATTGTTTCCAGAAATATTCATGTTCGCGCCATTCCAGCCATTTTGATTATTAATTAATGGATTTGAATAAAAGTTAGAAGTCGAATTTAAATATACATAACGCTCACCCGTGGTTGAACGAGCAAATAAATTGATATTTGTCGCCTGTGTACAAGTGATATTGCCAGAAACTGAGTTTGTTTTACCATTTAAACTCGTGTTACTGAGCGCCCCGTGATTAACAAAAGAAGGCAAAGAAATACTACATGTTTGATTTGTAGGTGGAATTTTACCACAAACGCTACCTGGCCATTGGATTGCATTCCTAACTCCCGGGGTTGGTTTATGGTTAACATAGAATAATCCAATACAAGTCGCATTTGGGCTATCAATGACAAACGATGCACGATAAGGAATTCCTTTTGCACTACGAAAAGCCGCTGCGACTTCTTCCGCTGTTCGATACTGGTTAATTCGAATGCAGTTACCATAATCTAAGCAAGATCCACTCAACGATGGCGCACCAGATGCATACAGAACATCAGGGCCTACCCAGCACTCGGTTGATCCATAACAAGGGTTAGTAACACCACTTGCTTCACTCCAAGAAAGAATGTCCATCTCAACACGAGGCCAAGCTCCAGAGGTCATACTCACAGGCATTACATACGCAATCGCATTGGCAGGGCGAGAAGGAAATAGAGACGCTAATGCGATGATTAATAATAAAATACTCAAACGGCTTGTATTTAACATTCCGTATATTTTTGCTTTTTTCGCATACATAATGATTTACTCATAATCTAATTTGAACGTGGCACTCGCAGCCCATGAACCGAGCACAATTGATTTATTTTGCAATGCAACTGGCTCAGCTCTCACATACGCTTGAAATCGTAGGTCATTATTATTTCCGGTATACAACCCTTGGGTATAACTGCCACTATTAATTTTGATTGCTGTACCGGAAATACTTTCAATACCAACCGCCACACCTGTTGCTTGGCTTCCAGCATCTAACGCTAATAAACCAGGTAAAGCCAAACTTTCTGCGCCCATAAATGTGACTTTCACTTCATGGCCTAACGCTAAATCGCAATTGATTAAGCGAATGGTAAAAGGTTGGCTATTTGTTTGAGTATTCAGATACAGGTATTTATCCACGATCGTTCCGAAATCTAATTCAATCGATTCGTCGCCAGGATAAACGTCACAAGCATCTTCAATTAGCGTGCCATCAAATTCCACATTTGCAGAAAAAGCCGCAGTGGCACCCAAAAACCATAAGCTAAAGGCAAAGCTCATATTACGTTTAATATTCATAGTTATGACTGCCGCCTCCTATTCAAAAATAATGGTTAACGTGCCTGATGCAGTAAAATTATCCCCTACAAGTTCGCTTCCTGAACGCATGACAGGAACGGCTGAAAGGGATGGTAATGAAGCCGCATTAATCAAAAAGGCTTCATTCAATGGTTGAGGTTGGCCATTTTTTTGAATTTGAATTCCTAATTTGCCATTATTCAACGGTGTCACTGTTCTTAATGTCGCATTATCAAATCCACTTCCTGCAGGTGTTCCTCCGAATATCAAGCTGATATCCCACGGTTGTGTCATATCGCCAACACAATTTAATTGAAAAGGAATAGATTGCTTGAAGGCGGTACCGTTGATTTTTCGTACACCCACTTTACCGAATGAAACTTTTATTGGGTCGTCATGGCTTAATTGGCAAACAGGAGGAATAATTAACGTACCATCAAATGCCCAATTTGCTTGCGTTGAAGATATGGACATCACCATTATAAATCCTGCCATCCAATGCTTAATTTGATTGTTATTCCACATAATCATTCTCACTGATACTCAATTTTCAGTGTTGCCAGCGCTGTAAAAAATCCGCCATCGGTATTGGTAAAATTGGCATTACTGTTTTTTACTGGAGCAACCTCCAAGGTTGGCAGCGCTGTATATAACACATTGAAAGGCTGGTTAATAACTTGCTTAGCATTGTTCACATAAAAGGAAAGCCCGAGTTTTGGGTTACTCGTTTTTAATGCGCCATTGCTATTAAATGATGTTCCATCACCGACAAGCGTGAGCTTTATAGCGTTTTTCGCTAGATTTGTGCAGCTGAGTCTCATCGGTACAGTACGCTTGTATTGAACTCCATCAATACGCGGAAGCAATATATCGCCAAAATGTATAGTTTCTTGTTGGTTGTTATTCAAAATGCACTCGGGCGGTGTCACCAATAATCGACCTTTTAGCTGGATACCAAGTGTTGCTGCTTGGCTTTGGCTAAACAGGCTAAGCATCATGCAGACCGAGAGAAGATAACGGAATAATTTCATTGATATCATCCTATTGGTAATCCAATACCATCGTAAGATTGCCCGTAAAATCCCCACCTGATGTTAAGTTTGCTCCTGTAGGCTTAACGGGGACGGCATACAAAGCAGGCGAACTTCCATAATTAAAATTGAGTGTCGCACCATTACTAAGGCGGGTTCCATCACGGTAAATGGCAATACCTAAATTCGGGAGATTGGTTGTCACGGATGACTCACCATTAATTTGCCTATCAGTCCATTTCAGCGTCATCTTTAATGTATTCTTATATAAGCCATTACATATCAAGTTGTAATTAATAGGTGAGCGCCCATAAGCACCATCAATCTTTGCCTGATGTATATCGCCAAAATCTACCGAAGTCGTTGTTGCACCGCCAAGGGTACATTCCGGCTCACCGTATACTGTCACACGAATTTGGATATTAGTGCTGAGATTCGCAGCGATAGCTTTGTAAGAAAAGCTGAGTGAAATCAGAGCACCAAAGAGAATTACCCCAACTAGGACAATCGCTTTAAAGCATATCGTAAGAAAATAAGCTCCTCTCATCTCCATGCTCCTATTCATAACTTACCTGAAATCTAATTAACGCCTGATAAGCTCCAGCATTTAGTTGAGCGGAGGTACGTACCGGCGTTACATAGTAAGTTAATTGGTTTTGCCCAGGTGAAACCAATTGTGGTGTACTGTACTCACCTAAGTTAATTGGTGAACGCGCTGCATCACTTAATTGCAGGCCAATCCCCTGAACACCGATAACAGCTGCCAAGCGCGGGTCTTGAGTATCTATAGGAGCCAAAAAGCGGATCTTCATTGAAGGCATTTGTTGGCTCCACAAAAGATTCCCCTGTGCAGTACGGCTGCGGCTTTCACCACTTAGACAATCTTCTAAACGCAGTTCAATCGCAACAGGGTTACCTGTTTGCCCGACATGCTGAAGCTGTCCGGTTCCCACAGTACCTAAATTAATAGTTTGATATGCTGATGACATTGCTAAACGACAAGCACTTTCCGTCAAGGCCCCATGGACATATAGCGTGCCATGTGAACCATCTACATCCCAGCTATCAACTTTATTTAGAGCTGTTCCCATCGCCATGTTACTGAATAAATTCAGCGCTAAACTTCCTAAGCCCACATAACGGAGCATCCTGCTTGTGTTTGCCATGATATTCTCCTGCTATCTCATCGCGCATTTCAGATCAGTCTATTTTTTTTCAGGTACCACATGGCAGCTATTTCCCTGACATGTAAACGACAGTGTTGGGCGACCACCATAATCATTGATATAGGTCAGCACAGGTTTATTACCTAATGCGTCTGCACTGACGTTCAGTGCTTTGCTGCTTTTGGGGGCAACCATTACGGGCTCAAACCCTGCGACTGTCTGTCCATTTTTGTTGGGGACAGCATCGACAAAAGAAACGTAATAGGCAGTTGGGTTATTAATCGTATACTGGTTACCCTGACGCGTAAGAGTCACTTTTTCCTGCCATGGGTTATCCATTTGTTCACGTGTTGGAATGATTGATTTTGGTCGATAAAACAATTTAATACGTGTCTGTAATGCCAGTTGCAGCGTATTGGGTTTATCACTTTTCGGTGGAATCTCACGCAAATTAAAGTAATACACGGATTCTCTGTCTTGCGGCAGAGAAGCGGCACTTGGCAGAGCTTGGATTTTGATTTGGCTTTTTGCCCCCGGCTCAACACGCTGTACCGGTGGCAATACCGTAAATGGGTCGCTTATTTTTTCACCTTTCTCATTTTCCACCCAACCTTGAGCGAGATAAGGTAATTGTTTGTTTTCGTTGCTGATGTTTAAACTGATCGATTTTTCGTCTCCCGTAATAATCGCTCGAGTTCTGTCTAAGGCAACTGCCGCTTGAGCAGAAGATAGCGTTGTTGAAATCAACACAACACCAGCCAATGCGAATACTGCTTTATGGGCGTTTTTTTTGTTCATCAATTTGTTTTTCATCATGTTATTCATCATATTGTTATCTTCTATGGTTAAGGAGCACTCATCGCTCTTTGCGTACCACTCATTTTTATTATTTTTGTAACCAGCGGCTTGACTCCTTTGGCGCTGTTCTTTCAACAACAGGCACAACGAGTTCTGATGCTCTCGGCATTGCTTCTAATGCACGACTCGCTGATTGTGTTTTTATGGTCGCTGGCGATGCGGCTTTTGCTCTCGGTTTGTGGCACGGTAATAACCAGCTTGCCTGTAAATATTCATCTTCTGGCAAGGTATCAGGGAGTGTGATTTCACACTGCACTTGGTCATCCCAACGAACTTGCAAGGTATCTTTTGCGTTTAAACCAGTGAGATAGGTATTTCCATCATCACCCACCATACCGACTTGCTGACCACGACCATTTAAGACAATTGCCCCGAAAGGTGGTGTGCTATTGTCCGACAGCCTTAACAACGCCATCGCACTGTTTCCTGCGACAACATCAAATTGACGGTAGCCAATTGCTCCTTCCGTTAAGGTGCCTTGCTTTATAGATTGAGACACTTGCGCTTCATCTGGTAATGCATTCAAATCAACGCTAATTTGGTTACGGTAATAGCTATTCACGTCACTAATAACGGCTTGTCCAAAGCGGTTAGTGCGCACAATCGAGCCGTAACCACGTAATGGGATATTAGGTACTCCATCGGTATCAACAAATATGCGAGTACCACCAATTTGGCTACCACGATGCAGTACGGCACCTTTCTCCGTTGCGGTGAAACCACCTTGTAAAGAGAACCCCGCAGATCGATAACGGTCTTGTTGGTACGTTGCGTTCGCGTTGAGCTGTGCTAAGTCTCCCTGATGAGTGTAATAGCCGCTCACAAGTGCACCTGAACGTGCCCATCCGGTACTTAACTGATAGTTATTTCTTTCATCGATGGTGCTGTAGTAACTCACGCGCTGTGAGTTATCATTTTTATCCCAGCTACTGTTATAACTAATGGAACTTTTTTCACCCCAAGGCACTGTGAGTGACGCGTATACGCCATCATCATTGTTTTCACGATAACGATTTCGATATGCCGTCAAGTTGAGGCTAAGATTCTTCCATTTCCCAATATCAAAATAGCGAGCTAACGAAATACTATAGCGGTCGTTATCCGGTTGATCCCAATAGGTTTGATGGTAATAATTGATGAATGCACTTAGCCCTAACTCTGAAAATTGTTGGTTATAAGAGATGGTATACATTTCTTTGCTGTTGTATTGGCGTGCACCTGTTTCCTGCGCATCCAAATACTCAGACATACTCATAAAACCTTGCTCAGAGAATCGATATCCTGCAAATGTCACTTGGCTGTTATAAGTATCAAAACGTTTAGAGTAACTTAAACGATACGAGCTCCCGCGATACGTTTTATTGCCAATATCACCTAAGTTGGTTAAATGCGCCCGAGCATGAGTAATATCGAATGACAATGCGCCGAATACCATTAAGTCACGACCAATCCCTATAGCCGCGGATGCATAGTTTTCTGCACCAATTCCACCACCATACAGTGACCAGCCGTTGTTAACCCCCCAAGAGAATTCGCCACTTGCAAAGGTATCGCCACTAACATGATGGCGCCAATTTGTTGGGCGCCCTGCGGCTAATTTGTAACGCAGTTGCCCCGGGCGTGTTAAATACGGAACACTTGCAGTATTTACAGTGAAAGTCTGTGTTGAGCCGTCTTGTTCTTTAACTTCAACATCGATTTGCCCAGCTAATGCATCATTTAGGTCTTGGATACGGAATGGGCCCGCAGCGACTTGAGTTTGATAGATAATGCGTCCTTGTTGGCTCACGATGACGGTTGCATTACTTTTTGCTACCCCAGTAATTTCTGGTGCGTATCCACGTAGATTAGGTGGTAGCATATTGGTATCGGTAATCAGGCTAAGCCCTGTAAATCTGAAACTATCAAAAATATCAGAGGTTAAATAATCTTCACCTAAGGTGAGTTTTGCGCCTAAGGATTTGATTGCTCGGTAGACATAATAACGAGTCCAATCTAGTGATGTGGTCGTGCTTTGCCCTTGCTGCTTATCAATACGCATTTGCCAGTCAGCACGAACACGCCAAGCACCCAAGTTAACGCCAGCAACCCCATTACCGCTGGTACTGTAGTTGGTTTGTTGTCCTGAGCGGGTTTGTTGGCCCACTTGTGCATTTAAGTTGTAATCAAACAATGCGCCGGGTAATCCTTCTTCCCAGCGTGCAGGAGGATCCCAATTCTCAGCGGTATATTCGAGGTAGGCTTGCGGCAAACTAATATACATAGCCGAAGTTGCAAGGTCGGCTTTAACTTCAGTTCCGGGTAAACTTTCAAGCGATAAACATTGTCCTTCGTGCCACCACTTTAACGTCGACATCAATTCAGGTTTGATACCGAATTTTTCAACTAAAGCAGGGCTCAGGCAAGGGAGGCTTTCATTCGACTCACCTTCAGGTGCATAGTAAAAGACAGTTTCTTCCGGCATGCTTTGCTTGTTTAAGAAAACCGTAAAACTGTATTCACCAGGCATGAGATAGCCTGGACGCGCAAATTGGCTTAGATCAATGTTGTTACGATCATTGACGTCTAGCATATCCATATTAAATTTAATATCGGATGCGTGACCACCAAAGCTAATAGCCAACGCGACTAAAAGCCCTAATCTGCAAGGCCGAGTTATCTGTAACACAGGCGTGTGAATGAAATTCAGGGTCATCATCTCGACCTTCTTTTGCGTTCTTTTATCCGTAATGTCATTTCGCTCACGAAGCTCATCCTACAAAGGGGAGTTTCATTTATAAGAGGAACCGACTATTCATAATCCAGTTTGAAACGTAATTGACTGTAGTATTGGCCTGATGCCAATGGGCGGTTATTCGCCACCAACCGTAGCCGATAGGTGAGATCTTTTGTTCCAGCTGTTAGGGAGCTCACTGACATTCCTTGGCCAGGTATGGCAATTTCACCATCTCCCTCACGTTGAATTTGTAATCCAACACCTTGAGCTTGTCCGTTCACACCAAATAACCCCCTGTCATGGGAGCCATCGAATGTTACGCGAAAGTATTGCCAATTCGGTTTGTCAGGATTTTGGCGTTCAAGAACACAATTCACTAATCGGATAACAAAAGGGCGAGCAGGTCCTTGCCCATCACGGCGAATTTGAGTCAGCGCAATACTTCCCATATCAATAGTTTGATCACGGCTGCCGACATCAATTGCACATGCTGTTTCAATAATGCTTCCATTCATACTCACTGAGCCTTGAGCATATGCAGTTGATACCGCAGTCAACGTGCCTATACTTAAGATCAATGAAAACACTCCACTGGTTATCGAATTATTCATTGCTCCCTCTCTTACACCCAATTCAGTCGGAATGAGCCAACAAATTAATTTGTTGGCTCAAGATGAATTACTCGTAAGACAGAGTGAAATCCGCTACTGAGCTAAAGTCACCGGCAGTGATAGTGTCGATATCGCCACCATTACCTTTTAAGTAAGCAGCGAAATTCAGTGTGTTGTTACCATTTTGAATTTGTTGGAATGGTGCTGCTGTTCCTAAAGTCACCACATTGCCGCTACCATTAGTGATCTGAACACCAGCGCCTGCGCCAGTACCAACAATACCCAGTGTTTTATTGGTATTGTCGAAAGATGCAGCAGCACCACTAAAGGTTAATTGAACACCTTTAGTCAGTTTAGTGATATCACAGTTCTCTAAAGTGATTTCGAATGGACGTGGAGTTGATTTACCGCCATCAACTAATGCCATGTTAGAAATTTGACCTAATTCAACTGTTTGGTCGATTGAGCTAGGAGAGATTGAGCATGGAGCATCGATAATAGCGCCTTTGAATGTTACTTTACCGTGGCCTTGATCTGCTGCGTTTGCTGCAGAAGCTAATCCCAGAGCCATAAAAGTTGCCATTGCAATAGATTTCATTTTCATGAATATAAAGTCCTATGTTTATTGTTAAGTAAAGAATGAGTGTCAGTTTTCATTGCTCATTGCAGACACTCTATTTGCAATGAACTGGAAAAAAGCAAAGCACCAGTATTTGATTTAAAAAATCAAATACTAAAAATGAAATTGAATTGTTAATAATTAAAAAATATATTTAGTCTTCTATTAAAAAAACTTGAATTGGTACTTTAAATAACTCAGATAATTGAGATAAAAAATCAATGTTAATATGGTTAACTCCTGATTCATAACGGGAAATTTGCTGTTGGCTTACGCCAATATATCTCCCTAGTTCCTCAGCAGTTAATTTCATTTCTTTTCTGTGTTTTTTTATTTTTTTTCCTACAATAATATTAAATGTTGGTTTTATTATATTTTCTGACATAAGGTTAAACCTATTTCATAAATTGACTAGATCCAGAAAACCATCCTTCAGCTTTAAAATAACATTCCATATTATGGATATAATTTACTGAGTTATTTTGAAATCCAACACCATCTAATAAACAATTAATATCAATATCAAGCGAGTTCGCAATTTGCTTAATCTGCTCTAGGTGTAGTCGAATAACTCCGCGCTCAATACGTGAAACATGTTGCTGAGAGCATAAAAGTAAATCAGCTAACTCAGAGCCACTTAATCCTTTTGCTCGGCGGGCTTTATATATATTACCCCCGACAATTTCTTTAGGAGATAAGTTAGATTGCATAAAATCTTCCTCACGAAACTGAATGATTTACTAATTTAACTGTTGTCAAAATGCACCAAATTGACAATAGTTGTATGTTGTTAGTTAAATATTTCATTAATGAATGAATAATTTTAATTTTATATTTTATTTTTAAAATTATTAGTTAATTATTCCAAATAAAGCATTTCAGAATATTACAATGTGTAAGTTTGAAGTGGCATGGAGAGTTTGAATGTGTGAAAAAATTAATAAATTCAATGATCTTTTAATAATGGAATGTACTTATTTTTAGTAATGTATACATAGCGTTATTTACACGCTACGTATTTGACGTGTATTTTCATTTAACTTAAGATGCACCTAATTCATTACGTTTGTCAATTTGGTGCATTTTGACAACTCTTTTAGCGCCTTTATCTCACCATATAGCACCTTTCTTACCACACTCCCCGAAATCTTGCAGGGTTACTTGCTGTGTATCGTACGGTATGTTGTATATTCGTATGCCCCAAATAATCCTGAATTAAACGCGTATCGGCACCTCTATCCGCTAATGCATAACCACATGCATGTCGTAACATGTGGGGATGAATACCTAGGGTCAGCTCAGCTAGCTCGCCAAGTCGTGAAAAAAGTTGATAAAAGCGCTGGCGAGTCATGGCAGTCCCTCTTTCAGATAAGAATAACCACTGGCTTTCTTTCCCTTTCCATGTATTTCTAATTTTTAGCCAAGCTTTAATGAGTGGGATCTCTTCATCAATCAGTGGGTGATTAACTGAAAAACCATTCTTTAAACGGTGTACATAAAGTTCATTACTTTCTAAGTTAAGATCAGATAATTTTAGCGATAGGGCTTCGCTTGCCCTTAGACCATGTATAAAGCACATATAAATTAAGCAAGAATTACGTTCGGGATGTCGCGACAAATGACAAGCAGCTAAAAGTCGAGATATTTCCTGTTGAGTTAAATACTTACGAGTGGACATGAACGTTTCCCTATTTAGTCAAAAAAGGTCAATCATATCTAAATTAATCGACCTAACACATTAATTTTTTTAGATAAATATAATGCCTTTATTCTATGAGTGAAATAAAAAATTATTTATTATCCGACAAGTCGGTAATTGAAGACTAATTAACTAAAGTTTTATATTTGGTTAATCAATTTTTATTCTGTGTTATAAATGCGAGGGAAAAGGGATTATTTGCCTACGAAACAATACTTACTCGTCGATGAAAGCAGCTAATTTCCATTTTTCGTGCCGGCCCACTCACCATTCTACGAGTTGCTTTTAATGGCCCCATGTTGTTTTTTCCCGCTGTCTTTCTCCGAGTATTTTATGGTTAAATTCCTACCCGTTTCTTTAAAGGGAAAATTTCTTTAAGATGAAATGGAGTTAAGTCAAATAAAGTCACTATTAGGTTCCCATGAGAATACTATTAATTGAAGATCACCTAAAAACCCAAGTGTGGGTCAAAAATGGGTTAGAAGAAGCGGGTTTTCTCGTTGATGTGACTAATGATGGTCGCGATGGTCTCTATTTTGCCTTAGAAAACAGTTATCAATTGGTGATCCTCGATATCATGCTGCCTGGTATGAATGGCTGGGAAATTTTAAAAATCTTACGCACAGCTAAAAACATACCGGTGATTTGCCTCACTGCGCGGGATGCCGTTGATGACAGAATTAAAGGTTTAGAGCTTGGTGCCAATGACTATCTCGTGAAGCCGTTTTCGTTTTCTGAATTATTAGCTAGGGTTAAAAACCAATTAAAAATTAACCAGCCAGCCTCAACCACCATAACTATTGCGGATTTAAAAATCGACTTAACTCGCCACGATGTTGAGCGGGCTGGAAAGAAAATCACCTTAACTCGGCAAGAGTTTTCCTTATTGCTGTTCTTCGTTCTACATTGCGATGAAATTTTACCTAGAACCTTAATTGCTAGCGAAGTTTGGGGCATCGATTTTGAAAGTGACACGAATATTATTGATGTGGCTATCCGTCGATTGAGAAAAAAAATCGATGATGAATTTGACGTTAAACTCATCGAAACCATTCGAGGGATGGGATACCGTTTAAATAGGCCAATAGAATGAAAAAGAAATCACTTCGATTCAAACTTATTTCTCTGTTTATCATTCTTATGGTTACTAATGCTGGAGTGGTGACATGGATTTTGTATCATTCACTCAAAAATGAACTATCTCAACAAGATAATAATTTACTGGTTAACCGTGCGGAGCAGCTTGCCAAACTCATCGCTGGTGGCATTGATATCAAAACACTTCCCATGTATTTCCAAAGCATGATGGACATGCGCCAAGACTTGATCCAAATCTCTGATGCAGCAGGGCAAATATTGGTCACAACCAATCGCGAGTTATTGGGCTCCCAACCTCTTCAGTTAGTCAATCTTGAGCAGCTAAATATCAATGCCATTAACCATTGGCAAACTGCTCAAGGCATCCCTATTTCTGCGGTCTATTTTTCGATGAATTCTCCAATAGGGCCGCTCCATGTGGTACTTGGTAAAGTTTCTGTCGACCGTAGTGGCGTGTTGGCTCAATATCTCACCCAAAGCGTGGTGATTTCTGTCCTCTCAATTTTGCTGATGGGGCTACTTAGCTTATGGCTGTTGAAAAAAGGGTTATCCGACATTCAAGCATTGAGCCAGATAACGGTCAAAACAGACGTTCATGCATTAAATGATCCAATCGATATTGATCAGCTACCACAAGAGCTAAAAGAGCTGGGCGAATCAATGAATACGATGCGCCAGCGGTTAAAGCATGATTTTGTCAAACTTACTCAATTTGCTGATGACTTGGCGCATGAGTTGAGAACCCCAATTAATGCGATTCGGGTACAAAATGAAATTACACTTCAGCGCTCGCGCAGTGTTAGCGAATATGAAGGGATGATAGTCAGTAATATTGAAGAGCTCGATAAACTGTCACAAATGATCCAAAGTACTTTGTTTATTGCCCGTGCGGAAAATAAAAATATTACCTTAAATCGAGAAAAACTTTCTTTATATACGTTAGTTAACGATGTTTACGAACTCTTTTCTGCCTATGCAGAAGAAAAACAGATTGAGCTGTATTGTGAGCCCTCATCCCTGACTCTGGATGCTGACCCAGTATTACTCAGCCGAGTTTTAGTGAATATTGTCTCCAACGCGATTAAATATTCTCACCCAGGCACTTGCGTCGTTACCCAAATTATTGCGCTGCCGCAACAGCGAGAAATTAAAATTACTAACCAAGGTGAACCTCTACAAAATAGTGATGAAATTTTCACCCGTTTTTGGCGCGGGGATAATGCTCGAACGACAGAGGGAACAGGACTCGGGTTAGCGATTGTGAAAGCGATAGTCGAATTACATGGCGGATCAGCGAGTTTTGAACACCATGCAGGAACCAGTACCATTACCCTGAAATTTCCTACAATTAAGTAAGATGACAAATTTGTCATCTTACTGTCAGCCACTTTTGTCGTACTTTCGGTATAACTAATTTCATATCCTTTTTGCTATGGAGCGCATGATGAAAAAGTTACCTAAAATTCCCGCATCTCAAATCACGGATGAAACCCTCTTTTTTATGAAACGCCGTCAGCTACTTAAGGCTTTAGGCATTGGAGCTGCAGGTTTAACCGTTGCGACGACGGCTAATGCAGGGCTGTTTTCTTGGTTCAATGACGATACGCCAACACCTCCGATGACGCCAAGAAAACCTCTGACATTTATTCAACCTGAAGAGTTTCAGCCATCTTTAACCCTCACCCCTGAAGATAAAGTGATTGGTTATAATAATTTTTATGAATTTGGGCTCGGTAAATCCGATCCTGCCGAGAATGCCCATACTTTAGTCACGGATGAGTGGACGGTGACAATAGATGGCGAAGTGAATCGTCCCCTGACGCTTAATTTAGATGACATAAACACTAAGTTTCCCTTAGAGGAGCGCATCTATCGCATGCGCTGTGTTGAGGCTTGGTCGATGGTCATTCCATGGGTTGGCTTTCCTTTAGCGAAATTATTGGCTTTAGTCGAACCCACTAGCAAAGCTAAATATGTGGCTTTTGAAACACGCTACGCACCAGAACAAATGCCAGGACAAAAAAGTCGTTATATTGGTGGTGGTTTATCGTACCCCTATGTTGAAGGGCTACGCTTAGACGAAGCTATGAATCCACTGACTTTGCTGGCGACCGGCGTTTATGGAAAAACATTACCCAACCAAAACGGAGCACCGATCCGGTTGGTCGTACCATGGAAATATGGCTTTAAAGGGATTAAATCTATCGTCAAAATTCGCCTTACTGAGCAAATGCCTGACACGACATGGAACCTATCAGCGCCGAGCGAATATGGCTTTTTTGCCAATGTGAATCCAGATGTAAGCCATCCTCGTTGGTCACAAGCCACCGAACGTTTTATTGGTGCTGGGGGCTTAGGCCAAGTGACCCGCCAGCCAACATTGTTGTTTAATGGATATGGCGAACAAGTGGCAAGTTTGTATCAAGGAATGGATTTGCGGAGATATTATTGATGCCCCAAGACAATAAGTTCATTGTTGGATTAACCAAAGGGTGCTTTCATCTTATTGCTTTGCTCCCTTTGGTATGGCTGATTTTTTTAGTCGATACCCAACGGCTTGGAGCCGACCCTGCCAAAGATATCCAACATTTTACAGGAATAGCGGCTTTACGTTTGCTCGTTATTATTGTACTGATCCCACTGGTTGCGAAATTATTGCGATTTACTGCCTTGTTTCAGACGCGAAAATTACTGGGGTTATGGTGTTTTTTCTGGGCTGTGCTGCATTTAAGTAGCTATCTATTACTTGAAATTGGCGTAAATAATTTGGCGCTATTTTTCGAAGAGATTTTTTCGCGGCTCTATTTAGTGATTGGCGCGATAGCTTGGTTGTGTTTATTGTTGATGGCAGTCAGTTCATTCAACCGTATACGCCTTTATTTGGGCGTATGGTGGAAAAGAATTCATATGCTGCTTTACCCTACGCTCATATTGGCGCTTTGCCACTATACTTTGTCATTAAAAACCTTAACGCCTGAACCATTTATCTATTTAGCCATCGTGGGAAGTGCGTTTACTTATCGCATGCGGAGCCAGCAAACACAACGAATAAAATCTTAATAAAGGTTGACGTTCTTTAATTGTATTCCTACCTGATATTATCTAATGCCAGTACTGAAGTTTCTCAGTATTAGGCATTCACTTTATCAAAGCACAAAATTATATGTGTGAAATATAATCTCTTAATACTCATTATTAGCGTAATAAATGCCCTGGTTTTTAGATTGTGTTGGAATTTATTGGGTGCTAGTGATGATTTCTGTGGTATATAATTTCGATTATAAATTTTACGGTAATTTATAATTAATTTGTTGGTGTTTGTAAATAACAAGGTTAAGATAAATCTTAAAAAAATCTCATATAATTTACAAACACAAAATCTGAGTAAAGCTACTTTTTTAAGTTGTATTTCGTGGTCGAAATTTAACCATAAAATACATCTCATTAGTAAAAAATATGTTTTAATATTTTTAAGTGTATCAAAATGTAATTTTTTAGGTGGTAAGCTTTGATTTTTAATCTATAACATATTGTTATTTATATTATTAATTTAATTGTGATTTTTTTTTGTTACATTTCTCCTATATTAATAGAGCGATAAATGTTTTTAATAGTAATCAATTTGCTCTATCGATTATACAAAATAAATAATCAGACATATAATAATCAAAAATTTTAGGACGGTATCTATGGTTCAGATTGGTGCCTATAATTAATTTTTAATATAAAGGTTAAATTAAATGACTTATTTTTCTAATGAGATAAATAAAGAAATAGGGCAGTATCTGAGAGGAATTAGAAAAGAGCGAAACTTAACAGGGGAAGAGTTGGCAAAAAGATTGAATATTAGTCAACAGCAGATATCTCGATATGAAACGGGAAAAACAAAACTGACATTTGAAATGATGGACACAATCCTTTTGATATTCAATAAGTCATGGAGAGACCTTTTTAATCATGTAATAGATAGATACGATAATGAAAGATTACAATGTATTATAAAAAATGAAAATAATTATTTTGCTATCTTAGATAAAGACACTAAAAAAATGTGGCGTTAATTCAGTTAATAAAAATCTAACCTATTTTACAAAGTGTAATCAGTAAATATAACTTGTATATATGATAACTTTATTAAAAATAATCATTAATTTAATTAAAAATAATGATTATTTTTATCTAAAGTTGTTATTAACAACTATTTGGCGAAACATACATTATACGAGTATTATACAGGATTAAATAATCATGAAATTGAATAAATTTGTAATGGGTGCTGTATTTGCATCAGGCTTTGCTTCGTTCGCAGCAATGGCTGCTTATACTGGTACACCTACTAACGGTACTATCGAATTTTCAGGTGAATTAGTGAATTCTGCTTGTGGTTTAAGTGAAGAATCAAGTCCTGTAAAAGTAAACTTTTATCAGATCCCTGTTTCTAATTTAAAAAATGGTGAGCGTGCAGGTAATATCAAGAAAGATATCGTTCTGCAAGGGTGTGATACTACCGTTGCACAAACTGCAACTGTAACTTATACACCATCAACTATTAACCCTAATGATAATACATTAGCGGCGTTCACTTCAGGTACTGCAAGTGGTGCTGGTATCGGTTTAAGAGACAATGGAAATAAAGATGTTGTTTGGGGACAAGCTTCTACAGCAGTTAATTTAACTGATGGTAAAACTGCAATTCCATTCGTTGCTTATTTAAAATCTGATAATGCATCTAATGCAGTAACTCCAGGTAGCTTTGATTCAACCATCAATTTTAAAATTGATTACCAATAATTTGTAATTGATTTTATACCAAGATGCGGAGTGTTAAATACTCCGCATTAATAAAATCTACCAATAACTAAATGGTATTATCCATGACTATTCGGGTTGCAAAAATAGCACTAGGCTCTAGTTTGCTATGGCCTCTATTAAGTTGGGGAATGACCGCCAATAACACCCCCGGTGATATTGTAATGCAAGGTGAATTAATAGAAGCCTCATGTACGATTGATCCTGAAAG
This sequence comes from Providencia sp. PROV156, assembly GCF_028480905.1. Taxonomy (NCBI): domain Bacteria; kingdom Pseudomonadati; phylum Pseudomonadota; class Gammaproteobacteria; order Enterobacterales; family Morganellaceae; genus Providencia; species Providencia sp. PROV156. Next base: position 41,853 of record NZ_JAMPPE010000005.1, read on the forward strand.
CCGAGAACTTTGGGTTAATTTTGGTGAAATCAGTGCCCGAGAGATCACTCCTGAAGTCAATATGCTGGTGAGTAAGAATTTTGCTATAAAGCTCGTTGGATGTACGTTGCCTTCTAATGATAAAGGTAGTGCATCACGCGCGCAAATAACCATGATGGGAACATCTGTTAATGATGATCAACTTTTACAAGTAAGCGGCGATTCAGAGGGGTTTGGAATTCAGTTTAGAGACTCTCACGGCGAAATACTTAAACTTAATAGAAAAATGCCGGATTACACATTATTAGAAGGGCGCAATAGATTAGATTTTACTGCAATTTTAGTTGCTTATCAAAAGCATATTAAGGCAGGTGATTTCGCTGGAGTTCTAAGGTTTAGAATGGATTATTTCTAAAGCTAATAATAATTACATATAAAAGAGAATTGAGCTAAATCTCTAGCCTAATGAGTGAATACTGAGTAACTAAAATGATTATTTTAAATGGAAATATAAATAATATAAAAAAACTATTTGCAATATATATTGCAGTACTTTGCTATTCACCAAATATGTCTGCAAATGATCTTGTTGAGTTTAATGTTGACGTATTAGATGTTGGTGACCGTAACAATATTGATTTAACTCGATTCTCTAAAGATAATTTCGTATTTCCTGGGACATATTTATTAGATCTCTATATTAATGGACAATCATTGTCTCAGCAGAAGGTCACTTATATTACCGATCCTCACGATAGTGAAAAATCATTAGTTTGTTTTACCCCTAAGCAAATTGAAATGTTAGCGCTCAAAGAAGATGCGTTAAAAAAAATCCAAGCCATATCCCCTGAATGTTCAAATATTTTACCTATTTCAGGCGTTAAAATTAATAATCATGAAGGCAAACTGGATATCACTATTCCACAGGCATGGATGAAATATTCCGATCCTAGTTGGGTGCCGCCTGAGCGTTGGGATTCTGGGGTTTCAGGCCTTATATTTGATTATAACCTGACCGGGTCAGTTTCTCGTTCTTTGACGACACATACAAATAAACACTCATTATCAGCATATGGCCAAACGGGATTTAACTTGGGGGCATGGCGTTTTAGAGCTGATTATCAAGCTAATTATAACGAGCGTGGCGATAGAAAATTCGATTGGAACCAGTTTTATGCATATCGTCCTCTGATCCACATGGCGGCTAAGCTGACACTGGGTGAAATTTATCTAAGTTCTCAGGTTTTTGACACGATTCGCTTCACTGGTTTTAACCTTGCCAGTGATGAACGTATGTTACCGCCGAATCTACGAGGATATGCACCACAGATTAATGGTATCGCGAAAAGCAATTCAAAAATTGTTGTGACTCAAGCTGGGCGTGTCGTTTATGAAACGACGGTACCTGCGGGGCCATTCAGTATTCAAGATTTGCAAAGCTCAATCCGTGGAACCTTGGATGTCAAAGTTGAAGGTGATGACGGCGAGGTATCGACTTTTCAAGTTGATACGGCAAATATCCCTTATTTAACTCGCCCGGGTTATGTGCGTTACAACGCTTCGGTCGGTAAGCCATCTCGATTTAATCACAAGCCTGAGGGGCCAATGTTTGCCACGGGAGATTTCTCTTGGGGGCTGAGCAATAACTGGTCACTCATTGGAGGCCTACTTTTTGCGGGTAGGGATTACACCGCAATATCTGCTGGGTTAGGGCGCGATTTATCTATATTTGGTGCACTTTCTGCAGATATCACACAATCCATTAGCCGAATGCCGGGTGATAACACACAAACGGGTTCTTCTTATCGTCTGAGTTATTCAAAGTCATTTGATGAACTTAACAGTACGATTACTTTTGCGGGTTACCGCTTCTCGCAGGATAAGTTTAGAACGCTGTCGCAATATTTAGATGAGCGTGAAAACAAATATCTGGGTATTGGCCGTCAAAAAGAGATGTATACCGTTACAGGGAATAAAACTTTTTGGGCGGATGATCCTGATTGGAGAACGACAGTATTCTTAACTTATACCCATCAGACCTTTTGGGACCAAACATCTCAAGATAGATATGGCTTATCCGTGGGGCGAACATTTCGTCTAATGGGCATCAATGGTGTCTCAACCAATATTGCGGCTTACCGTTCTGACTATCGAGGTCGACGTGACGATAGCATTTCACTTTCGGTTTCAGTGCCTGTTGGTGATAGCCGTTGGGCTGGATACGACTTGCAAAATAGTGGTAGTAAGACCAGCCATATGCTGTCTTACAGTGATAACAGGGATACGAATAATTTATGGCGAGTTAGAGCCGGCCGAAGCAGCGATGATCGCGTCCGGTTTGATGGATATTATCAAAAACGGACGCAACTTGCTGAAGTTAATACCAATGTGAGCTATCAAGAAAGACAAACGGCATCGATCAACGGGACATTGCGCGGTGGCTTCACTGCTACTAAGCATGGTGCTGCATTGCATAACAGCACCGGTACAACGGATACAGCAAGAATTATGGTCGATACCAACGGTGTTGGTGGCGTGCCGTTTAACCATGAAAAAACGCGAACTAACTGGGCTGGTATCTCTGTTGTGCCTGATATTGTCAGCTATTACAGCTTCGACACACGTATTGATGTCGATAAGTTAAAAAATAACGTTGATACCAATAAGGCGATCGCAACCTCGACATTAACAGAAGGGGCAATCGGTTATCAGCGATTTGATGTTGCACAAGGTGAAAAGCTCATTGCCACCATTCGTTATAACGATACGGTACCTCCGTTTGGTGCTGATGTGACAAACGCGGATGGAATTAACATTGCCATGTTAATGGAAAATGGGTTGGCGTACTTGATGGCAGTAAATCCTAAAGAAACGTTAACAGTATCTTGGGGTGGAAAAGCGCAATGTAAAATTCAACTGCCTGAAAAAATAAATTCGGGCATGTCAGTTTTGCTGCCTTGCCAATAATGTAATGACAGTTTGAAAAAGTATTCTATAAGGTAGAGAAAATGGCGATTCGTATAAATAAATGGGTAGGTGGTTTGCTAGTTATGATGGTTGGCGTAGGGCAATCATATGCAGGTATTTCACTGGATAGAACGCGACTGATTATTACAGGCGATGAAAATTCTGCGAGTGCTAATTTATCAAACACCAGCTCAAGTATTCCTTTTCTTGCTCAGTCATGGGTTGAAGATGCCAATGGAAAAAAAATTACATCGCCATTAGTTGTATTGCCACCATTACAGCGCATTAATGGGGGGCAAAAAGGGGTTGCTCGTGTTTCAAAAACAGCCGAGATAGATAAGTTACCTCAAGATCGTGAAAGTCTATTTTATTTAAATGTGCGCGAAGTTCCGCCAAAACCCGATAAACCGAATGTTTTACAGTTAGCGATGCAATCGCGTATTAAATTATTTTATCGGCCGACAGCCATTATTCCTAAATCTAGAAGTGCGGTTTGGCAAGACCAAGTCATATTTTATAAACAGGGAAATAACTGGCGTGCTGAAAACCCAACACCTTATTTTGTAACCATTATTAGCCTTAATAATAAACCAGTGGCAGAAGGTGGAAAAAAACTAACCGATTTTCCAGGAGTGATGATTGCCCCTAAATCGCATCTCGATATTAAGGTCAATAGTTCAGGCGAGAGTTTCACCATGATGTATGTGAATGATTATGGTGGTCATCCAGAACTTAAATACAGTTGTAGCGGAAATACGTGTAAAGCGTTACCACCAGAGCAACAGATTCGCTAGGAGTATTGATATGAACATTAGGTGCTTAGGGATCGTGTTATTGGGATTAGGAAGTTTCTCCGCAGTTGCAGAAATTGCGGATGAAAAGCTGTCTCGCCAAACATTGCTAGACGTACATAGTACTGTGCATTTGACAGGAAGCGTTTATGCATCACCTTGTGTTCTTGAATTAGAAACACAAGAGCAGTATGTCGATTTAGGTGACATCAATGCCAGAGAATTTCACCGCATTGGCGATAGAAGTACTCCTGTTGCATTTAATATTCGGCTCAAAGATTGCCAACGCGGGGCATCCAAGTCATTTGTGAATGCTGCTGGAGAGGCAACTCAAAATGCTCAGCGTTATTACTTGACGGGAGAAAGCGCAGTTTCATTGAGTATTGCGGGAGATACGGATTTTTTTAACCCTGATCTTGTGCGAGTTACAGGCGATGTTCGAGGCGCAGGATTACGTATTTCCAGTAAAGATCATCAAAACTTAATGGTCAATCAGCCAACAAGTTCATGGGTGATCAAACCTGGTGATAACAACATTACACTTAATGCCTCATTGGAATCTACAGCACAGTCTGTTTCAGCGGGAACTTTTAGCGGATTAGTTAGGCTAAAACTGGAGTATTTATAACCATGTTTGTATCCAACAACAAAAAACTAAAAGATATGACTATTGTGGCCGGTCTACTCACAATAGGGTTAATGCCGTTATCTGCTTTAGGCTTTCCTCACGGCTCCGCTATACCTGATGGGGGGACTTACACATTCGAAGCGACAATGAATAATCAGCTACTGGTCAATGAGAAAGATGCTGAAACAGTATTCAATTTTGATGTGGGTAACTGGCCTTTTTTCGATATTTACTGCCAAAGTTATATGAAGCCAGGAGGTCCTGGAAATTCAGATCCTGATTCAGGAATGACATTTGATTTAATGTCAACCATTCCTACATCAATGCAAAACCCAGGGTACCTGAACCTTAATGAATATTTTGATGTAAAAGTTGAAATTCAAATAGGGGGAAGGGTTGGTCAGAAAGTTACTGTCCCAGTGAAGGATATGTGGAATGGGGGATCTGACCCAATAGAGTGTACACCACCGAGTGTTAATAGCCGTGACTATGGCGTCGAGCTACGGACAGGGTCGAGTGGGACAATCACGTTTAGGCTGAAAAAACCGATTATTAATGGCATTACCATCAACCAAGCTGAGCTGGTACAGGTTTTTGCCAAAAAAGGCAGCCCAGCGAATGGCAGTACAGCTTATGCACCAATCCCTTCAACTCGGGTTGTTTTAGGAGCAGGGATCATCACGGTTGCTGATGAGTGTACGATTAATGAAGGTAACCCAATTAATATTGATTTTCTTGATGTAGCAAATACGAGTGAACAGTTAAATGGAATTAATTATGCTCAGCCCTTTAAGATCCCAGTTAAATGTACCGGTGGAAGTTTTACGACAGGTGATTTAAATATCAAGCTGTCACTCTTACCGGGGGCGTCAGGCAGTGCGGATTTTAACCCTGATTATTTCGGTACGTTAAAAAACGGCGTGAAACGCACAAATCTTGGCATTGTGGTGACTGATAATGTGGCGGGTACATTGGTAAAACCGAATCAAGCATACCAAGTGCCTGACTTTATTAATAACCAAGGTACCTGGAACTTAACGGCTGCGCCAATAGCTGCGCCTGGTAGTAGTGTGGAAGAAGGTGAATTTACAAGTACCGGGACAATCCTTGCTGAATTCCAATGAGGCCAATCATGCGAAATAATAATCAGATAAAGCGTACAAAATATTTATTGTCGATTGGCTTATATTTATTAGTCTCGGGGCCGATGAGTGCGAGTGTGATCCCAACTAATATGGGAAGCTATTCATTCAGAGGCATGGTTATTGCTACGCCATGTCAGATAGCGCCTGGAAGTGAGAAGGTCCCTGTTGATTTTCAACAAATCTCGGTCAAAGATCTTTATAAAGAAGGCAAATCGAAACCTTTAAATTTCTCAATTCATTTAACGAATTGTAATACGACTATATTTAAATCGGTGACAGTGACTTTTAATGGAATTGAAAATAAGAATCTTCCTGACCATCTTGCGATTAGTGACCAAAGTGAAGCTAGCGGAATCGGTATTGGGTTATTAAACTTAAATGAAACACCCATAGAATTGAATACGCCATCATTAGCACAAAATCTGGCAACAAATAATACGGAAATTCAATTTAAGGCTTATGTCGAGGCTGAGCCTGAAGCGAGAATTAACCAAACGATTACCTATGGGAATTTTTATAGTACTGCGTACTATACATTAAATTATCAATAACGAATGAAAACATGATGTTTGCAATCAAAATTAAAGATAATAAAAAAGAACGTTATCCATGGGTTCTTTTAAGTTTTGTCGTTATATTTTTTGGCATTATATTGCATATTTATCTGCCGAATATGGGCGGAACAGGTTTGTCATTACCATTCAATATAATTAGTAGTTTTTTTATTGCTTTTTTTATTGTAGTGGTTAGTATTACACAAATTAAAAATTCAAGCTTATATTACTCTAAGTCGAGTAATTATATTACGATTGGATTGGTCTTATTATTAGGCTTGTGTTTTTTTGCGCCTAAAGATTACCAGTTTAATGCATACTTGACAGCATATTGGTTATTGGGCGCGTTATTTTTTTATCAAGCTTTACTGCAAATAAATATTTCAGAAACTGTATTGAAAATAATTGTTTGCAGTATATTATTTTCTGCTATTATTGAGAGTCTATTTTCAATAGCACAAATTTTTAATTTTTTTCCGATATCAGGGGATAGGCCATATGGCGTATTCCAACAAGTTAATGTTCTTTCTAGTTTTATTTGTGTTGGCATTGCCAGTGCAATAGGTATGTTTATTTTAATGAGAACTGTCACATGGTATGCGTCAGCCATTATCATTGTGAGTCTCGTTTTAATGAGCGTGGTATTGCCATTGTCTCAATCATTAACTGGATATTTAAATTTATTATTAATTGTTATTGTTTTTTATTTTTTTGCAAAGTATCATCGTAAATATATTTTTTATTCTTTAATATCGATTGTTATCGGTCTTATTATTGGCTATGGAATAAAAATTGGTTTTAATATTTCTGACTTTTCTGAAAGTAAATTGCAGACATCGCACATTAGATGGGTGTTATGGCAGCATAGTTTATATTTATTTAGTGAAAATATTTTATTTGGTACGGGTGTTGGTAGTTTTGAATCTGTATTTTTAGAGCGCTTTGGTGGTGGGTTACTTGGAACCAGTGAAAGGGTCATATCACATCCACATAATGAGATATTACGTTGGATGGTTGAAGGTGGGGTAGTTGGCATTGCTGCGATATTGTTAGTTATTATTGGTAGTGGGTATCTACTTTATTCTTCATTAAAAAATAAAAATAATAATTATGTTTTTTTAGTTATTGCGTTACCAATTGTTTTTCATATGATGACAGAGTTTCCATTGTGGCTATCAATACCTCATGGGGTGGTATTGATACTGTTAATACGTTGTGCCGATATTCCAACTAAAAAGTATCATTTAAATAAAATTGTAGGGTATTGTTCGAAAACAATTATTGCGTTAGGTGGTTTGTTATCCATGGGGTTGCTGTATTTTACTTTGCAAACGCAGCAATATTTAACGTATATCGAAAAAACAGGGCAACAGTTTCTTCTTTCTATGAATGAGCCCGATTATAGTGAGTGGAAATATTACTTAATTAATGATCGTTATAAATTGGATCTCAATATGGGGCATTTGTTACGCTATAACGAGACACAGAACCCCTATTACTTGAATTTATTTTCGTCTTGGGCAGAAAACTATTCTCGTTCTTGCCCAGATATTAATGTTTATTTTTCTTGGATCCTTGTTTTAAATGAATTAGGTGAGAAAGAGAAAGAGAAAGCAAAAAGCGTCAAAGGAAAAGCGATTTTTTTATTTGATAATAATGAGAAATTAGAAGGATTGAATTTTTAATTATTCACGTGGTAATTCGTGAGTTAATTAAAAATCTAAAGGATTTATTGGTGTTAATTATCAATAAATAGGGCGTTTTATTAATTAAAATCTATATTAAAGGAAATAACATGAAAAAGTTAAATGCTATCGAAGCTGCTGCTGTAGTTGGTGGAACAAAACAAGTTTGTACTGATTCTTACGAGAGCATCACTGTTGGTGGCGTTAAATCTTGCCAATTAGTAACGACTTGTACTGATAAGCACGGTAACAAAACATACAAAGCGAAAGCTGTTGGTGCATCAAACTGTGATGTAACAGCTCCATAGTATTAAATTTAATTTTTATTAATTGATACATGGGGAGTTATCCCCATGTATTTTTCGTACCTGAATGGAATTAACTGTTATGAATACTCGTTTTAAACCAATAACTATCACACTTTATACTCTATTTGTTATTATTGCTTCTTCACTCATGACGGTTTTGTTCTATCATATTTTTGTTTTTAATACTTTCTCAAATGATGATGCACAAGGCTCTTCTTTTATTGAATTTAATAGTGAACAAGTTCTGTTGAGTCCAATAAAAGAAAATAATAGCATCATAGAAGTCCTTTCTTATGGTTGCCATTATTGTGCAGTAAATCATGACAATGTCAGCCAATTCGAAAAAACACTCCCTGAGAATGTCAACTTTAAAGTCGTTCATTTAGCCATGGATAATAATATGGGGCTGGCTGCCTATGCGCCTATTTTTGCGACATTGGAAGAGATGGGGGTGGAATCTCAATTACGTCAGGATCTTTATACTGCCGTTATCAACGATAAGCTTGATTTAGCTAATAAAGATGTCTTAAACCAATGGTTAAAACGGCACAATATTGATTCAACCCAATACCTAAAAACCAGTGAAAGCCAAGCCGTTCAAGAACGTCTAAAAAATATGCTTGAAATTAGCAAATTTTATCAAATTACTGGAACACCTGCCTTTATTATCAATAAACGCTATGTTGTTTACCAAGACCGTGATTTTGCAGACTTTACTGCCTATATGCTTGAGTTATTAGATAAAAGTAATAAGGAGTTACGGTGATCCGGTTTTTCATTGTCTGGACGGTATTTACAGCGAAAAACTGTTTGATGCCGTTTAAAAAAGGATATCAAAAACTCAATCATAGTGGACTTGCCTTTTTACGGTTGTTATTGCGCCGAGGCTATATCACATCGGTATTATTTGTTTCTAATTTATTATGTCGTGTAGGTTTATTAGGTCGTCAATATCGTAATCGGAATAAAGTCGCCACGGAAAACTTTCGTAGTTTAATGGAAACGAAAGGGCATATTAATATGGGCTGGATAACCGTTCGACGCTTCATTTTGGAAGAGGCAGCCACATGGGGACAAAACCAAAAAATCATGGCGCAAGTTCGAGTTTGTACACTTGAACTTGATAGCGTCGTTGCGCCTTTACACCAACAAAATAAACCCGTTGTACTTGCTCCGTTGCATATGGTTTCTGATGTTTTAGCCACCATGGTTGGGGCGGGGGTGACTCCTGGGAATGCGACGGTGGTGGTTTCGTCGAGCGCAGAGCAGCAAAAGTATAACGCTTCGGCACGTGAGTTAGGTCAGGTGAATTTATCTTATTGTTCTATTCATCAGGGAAATAAAGTATTAGCTAGCCAATTAATGACTGCGATGACAGAAACGGCGGCCGGGCAAAAAAATATGATTGTTTTCCCTGATATTACCCCTGATTACACGGTTCAAACAGAGGAAGGGGCGTCGAGTAAATTATCGTGCCACTTATTTAACCGTGCAGCAAAGCTACACAATGGTGTCGTGCGTTTGTCCAGTGCGATTTCGGCACAGGTAGTTTTTTATCATCTGTACTACCAAAATGGTTTACAAATCAAGGTTTATCCGCCTGTTGCAGCAAAAGATGTTGCAACTCAAATGCCAGCCATCATTGAAAATGCGGTTCGTCATTATCCCAATGATTGGCTTTTATGGCATAGCCATTCACTTTATTTTATTAGCCATTAAATAATAATGAAAAATATTATTCCAAATTTTGTTTCTCAAGAAGAAACCAATGAATGTGGCTTAGCATGTATTGCGATGTTAGCACAAACCCAAGGTCTCAACGTTTCTCTTGAAACTCTGCGAGAGGTCTATCCAGCATCGGATCATGGAACTTCTTTGATTGACCTTTCGTCCATTTTAGCCAATTACGGTATTGCGACGACACCGGTGTTATTTGAGCACCAAGAGCTCAATAGTTTACCACTTCCCGCTATTTTACATTACGGAGCAAGCCATTTTGTGCTGCTTGCTTATCGCAAGGGAAATAACGTGTGTGTGATGAACCCTGCAATTGGGCAGCAGTGGCTACCTTTCTCTGCATTAAAAGCGGAAATCAGCGGTTATGCATTAATTTTAGAACCGGATACCGCGCTGGAAAAAATTGAATCATTAGCACCAGAAGACAAAAATGATGGGGCAGGAAAAAAAGCCCCTCATGCAATGAGCCTGAAAGAAACCTCAGAGATTCGCGGTGTTTATTGGTTGATGATATTCGCTTTTTTGGTTTCTTTAACGTTATTTTTAATGCCAGCCATGGTGAGCAATGCAATCAACCAAGCCTTTTCCGACGCCAAAAATGCCATTTTCCCTTATGGCTGGTTTATTGTTGCCTTTGTGGTTGCAACACTATTAGCCCTTGGTGTGAGAATGCTGAGTGAGAGATTCGTAAAACACTTTGTGTTGATTAAAAGTGGGGTTGGTTTCTCTCGTTTATTGAGTAATCCATTGCGCTTTTTTGAAAAACGCGCACCCGGGGATGTTTTTAGCCGTTTTGTCGCTTGGCAGGGGGCATTAACCGAAAAAATTGAGCTGGATAACGGGCTACGAACGGATTGGGTTATTTGTGCGATAGCATTAGGTACCATGTTTTGGATTGCACCCGTATTAGCGGCTATTTCAGCTGCGGGTGTTACCGTGATGGGCTTAATTAGCGTATGGGCGATTATTCGTGATCGGTGGTATACCCAGCAGTTACAGCTAAAATCGGCAGAATTAAATGACTTTTTTATGGAGACGCTGCAAGGCATTCTGACCATAAAAACAGCAGGGATAGAAAATCAGCGTAAGGCGCAATTTGCATGGCTAAGCCGTGAATTGTTTACCTGTATACAACGCAGAAATGTGTATCAACAAATTAAAGATGGCATCTATCAATTAACTGGTAGTTTGGAGATGGTCATTTTTATGTTGGTGGTTTTACCCATGGTGGCCAATGAGTTAATTTCGTTGGGGGATTTCTTTGCTTATAGTTTCTTGCGTCAAATTTTTACCAATTATGTGACGCGTATTTTTTATGCGATTATACATAAGTCGCAACTGCATATTATTGATACACGCGCCCATTCTTTATTCCCTAAGAAAAGTGAGCAGGACACCGCACCATTCCACGAAAAACAAACCTCAGTACAAGGAAAAGCACCACACTTATCTTTCAAGGGGATCCATTTCAGTTATGACCCTGCAAAACCGATTTTAAATAATGTGTCATTAGACTTACCTTCAGGCACGCAGGTTGCCATTGTTGGGGAGTCAGGGGCAGGAAAAAGCACGTTATTACGTACCATTGCGGGTTTATTCAGCCCACAGCAAGGAGTATGCGAATCCAATGGTGAAGCCGTCAGTGTGCAGCAGCTTACGCAATTGGTTTGCTTGCAAAGCCAAGAAGATATTTTATTTAATGCGACCGTCTTAGATAACATTACGCTATTTGACCCTAACTTCCGCGAAAAAGATAAAAAAAGAGTCGAAGTGCTGCTTGATAAATTGGCACTCGGCGCAGTGATTACTCAATTACCTGGTGGGGTTAATGCGTTAATAAGAGAAAGCCATGCGGCGCTGTCACTTGGGCAACGTCAACGTTTGTTATTGGCTCGTTCGTTGTACAGTGCCCGCCCTATTTTGTTATTGGATGAGCCCACCGCCAATTTGGATGAAGAAACGGCGAAAATAGTCATGGCAACCATTCAGTCACATTGCCAGAAAACAGGTAAAACATTGATTGTTGTCACTCACAGTGAAGAGTTGGCGGCTAATTTCGATGCACTTTACCGAATCGTGGATGGGGAATTAAGTCTTGAGAACAGCACCAATAAAGCCCCTTGTGTCACAGCAGGCACGCCTCAATCTGAACCTTCTTTGTTAGCGGCAATGGAAGGAACTTCCTTATGACCTCCCGCCATGTAGCACCAAAATTGGGTTTAACGACCCAACGATTACGCACTTTAGGTGGGTTAGTGGCATTGCTTGTGCTGGTCGTGGTGATCGGCCGTTTTGTGTGGCAATCACCCGCCCCAGCATTGCATGAAAACGTAATTTTATCGGTGGAACGTGGCGATATTGAAAAAGTCGTCATGGTAACGGGGACATTAAAGCCCTCAATGCAAGTTAATGTAGGTGCTCAGGTTAACGGGCAAATCAGAAAATTATATGTAAAACAAGGCGACAAAGTGGTTAAAGGGGAGTTATTAGCAGAAATCGACCCAACTATCCAGCAGTCTGAGCTCAAAAATGCAACCGCCCGGTTATCCAGTGCTCAGGCGCAAAAACGGGCTGCGGAAGCAACTTTAATACAGTACATCAAAGCCTATCGGCGTCAGGTAGTGATGCAGCGAGATGGTTCTGGTATTCGCAGTGAATATGAACAAGCGCAAGCACAATATGAGGCGCAATTACAGCAGGTTAATGTCAATGAGGCGTTAATCACACAATCAGAAATGGATGTACAAACTGCACAAGCTAACCTCAATTTTACACGAATCATCGCGCCGATTAGTGGCGAAGTACTGGGTATTGTGGCGAACGAAGGGCAAACCATCGTTTCTTCACAGACGGCACCGACCATTTTAGTGTTGGCGAACCTAGATAAAATGCAGGTTCAGACACGAATTTCGGAAGCAGATATTCAAAAAATCCACCCAGGCCAACCCCTCACATTCTATGTGATCGCGGACCCTGAAACGCACTACGAAAGTACGATGGGGTATGTTCAACCCATTCCCCCTGAAGCGCTTGATGAAAATAACAATAATTCTGGGGGGCAACAGAACAGTGCAATTTATTACAACGGAACGTTCGAGGTTGATAACGCCGATCGAGCATTAAAGACATCAATGACAGCGCAAGTATTTATTCGTGTTGCACAAGCGAAAGATGCTTTACGACTCCCCGTTAGTGCTCTGGGGCGAGCTGTAGGTGCAAACCAATATGAAGTGACCGTGATCAACAATGAAAAACCGGAAACTCGCACCATCAAAGTGGGGATTAATGATCGCCATTTCGTCGAAGTACTTGAGGGCATTAGCGAGGGCGAACAAGTTGTTATTCAATCAGATAATGTGGCGAGTTAATGATGGCGACGACACGAAATGTATCTTTTACCCGTCCTCTGATTGAACTTCATCATGTTTACCGTGAGTTTTCAGCCGGTACGCAAACTATTCCTGTTTTGAATGATATTTCGCTATCAATTAACCAAGGGGAAATGGTCGCTATCATTGGCGCATCAGGTTCAGGTAAATCGACTCTGATGAACATCATTGGTTGTTTAGATAAGCCTTCTCAAGGAGAAGTGTTGATCAATGGGATTGCGGTTCATGAGGTGAATAGCGATCAGTTGGCAGAATTACGTAGCCAATATCTTGGGTTTATTTTTCAGCGTTATCACCTAATGCCTTACCTGACTGCAGAAGAAAATATTGCGATCCCAGCTTTATATACGGCGATGCCAGAAGATGAGCGGAGCGCTCGAGTTGCTTTATTAGCAGAAAAGTTAGGGTTACAAACGCGCTTGGATCACAAACCTTATCAATTATCTGGTGGGCAACAGCAGCGTGTCAGTGTCTGCCGCGCCTTGGTTAATGGTGCGCAAATCATTCTTGCGGATGAACCTACAGGGGCATTAGATAGCGCTAGTGGCCACGCATTGATGGATATTTTACATCAACTTCATCTCGATGGTCACACTGTTGTGATTGTGACCCACGATAAAAATATCGCTCAGCAAACTCAGCGAATTATTGAAATTAGTGATGGAAAAATTGTTTCTGATAAGCAGAACCAAGCTCAGACAGCCACAAAACAACGGAACCAGCTTCCTTCTGTTGAAGATAATGGCCGTGCATCGGTGTGGCGCAATATTATTGAGTCTATTCGTATGGCATGGCGGGCCTTACTCGGTCATCGCATGCGTGCATTTTTGTCGATGTTGGGAATTATCATCGGTATTTCTTCTGTGGTGTCATCAATGGCCGTGGGGGAAGGGGCAAGACGCTCGATCATGGATGAAATCGGGAAGCTCGGCAGTACGACTCTGGAAATTCGCCCCGGTACTGGGTGGGGGGCTAAGCGGCCTGATATGGAGCGTGCGTTATCGTTAAATGATGTTAAAAGTCTAAAGCAGTTGCCATGGATTGAGTCTGTTTCCCCCGTCGCGAGCAGCATGACGATGGTCGTTAATAAAGGCTTGGATAACTCCATCATGCTTAATGGCGTTTCAGAAGAGTATTTTGCGGCACAAGGGTTTCAGCTTTTACATGGCAATTTCTTCAGTACGCTCGATATGGCAGACAGCGAGCCCGTTATTGTGTTGGATGAAGGAAGTCGAGAGGTACTTTTTCAGCCAGAAGAAGAGCCGTTAGGGCAAATTGTGCAGATTGGTCATTCACCATGGCGAATTATTGGTATTGCCCGTAAACCGGGGCCCAAAATGTCGAGTGGCTTTGTTATGGGGTGGGTGCCTTACTCATCGTTACAGCAACGTGTGGTCGGGGACAAACCTATTGAGTTTATTTCACTGCGCTTCCCTGAAAACTTAACTTCTCAACAAGCTGAATTACAGGTTGAGCGTTTGTTATTACGCGAACATGGTAAAAAGGACTTTTTTATTCAGTCGGATGACCAGCTCGCAAATGCATTACAAAAAACATCCGATTCTATGTCATTACTGATCACTTCGATTGCCGCTATTTCCTTATTGGTTGGGGGCGTTGGGGTGATGAATATCATGTTGGTTTCTGTGACGGAACGAACTCATGAAATCGGGATCCGCCTTTCCGTCGGAGCGCGTCCTCAAGATATTATGAACCAATTTTTGATAGAAGCCGTGATGATTTGTTCGCTTGGCGGGTTAATTGGTATTGTCGGTGCATGGTTAGCGGGGTGGGTTTTCTCTTATTTCACCACTGAATTTACGATGGTATTTACCCTGTTCCCCGTTTTATTAGCGTGCGGTTTCTCCGCTCTAATTGGTTTGGTTTTTGGTTATTTTCCTGCTCGTCGGGCTGCCAAACTCAACCCAACGGAGGCATTGGCACGCGAATGAATATCAAATCACTTTATATTATTTCTGCTTTATTTTTGCTAAATGGTTGCGGCAGTTTTACGCGTACGGAATACCAACGCCCTGAGCTCACTTTGCCACAGCAGTGGGATGATAAAATACGCCAATCCGGTGCAAATGACGTGATGACATCAGTTCAGGCATTGAACCTAACTGAAAATTGGTGGGATAACTTTAAAGATCCTCTGTTATCCCAACTGATCAATCAGGTATTAGAAAATAATAATGATTTAGCCACAGCGGCAATTAAATTAAAGCTGGCGCGAAGTACGGCTGGGCTAGCAAATACCAATATAACCCCAGATTTCTCCCTTGGGGGCTCAGCAAGTAATACAAAATCTATACGTCATGGAACCTCCCCCCAAGAGAGTTATAGCTCAAATCTAACTTTAAATTATGAAATCGATTTATGGGGAAAACTGGCACGTATTCGTGAAAAGAATGAGTGGGAAGCAATAGCAACCGAACAGGATTACCATGCAACAGCATTAGTGGTTATTAATACGACTGCACAATTATATTGGAATATTGCACTGTTAAATCAACAGATTGATAACCTGATTGCGAGCCAAAAGATTGCAGAAAAAAGCCAGCAGCAAATTAAGTCATGGTATTTAGCAGGAAAAGTTAGCCAGCTGGATTTCTTACAATCACAGCAAACTGTGATTAGTCGAAAAAATGAATTACGACGGCTCATTAAAGAACGTGACAGCTCCCGTAATGCATTAGCGCTATTGTTAAACCGCCCTGCAGAGCAACATGTGCGTGAGCTCACCGCACTTAATCGAAATCAACGGATTGAAATTCTTAACGCGACACCGTTGGTCGTATTAGCACAGCGGCCGGATATTCAAGCTGCCGAGTCACGTTTACGTTCCGCGCTTGCTGATTCTGACGCTGCTAAATTGAGCTTCTACCCGACACTGTCTTTGCAAGGTGCGCTTAATGCGGGTAGCCAGCTGTTTTCTCAATGGTTTAGTGACCCGACACGGGTTGTTGGGGGTTCGATTTCTTTGCCATTTATTCAGTGGAACACAGTGAAATTGACCATTGAACAATCCGACTTACAAGTGCAACAAGCTGCGGTGGCATTTCGTAGTGCAGCTTATACCGCCTTGTCAGAAGTCGATAATGCCATGGAAGCCCGTTTTGCCGCGGATGAAATTCGTCAGCAATTACAACAGTCATTATCACTTAGCCAGCAGCGGCTAAAGCTAACCAGCAGCCGTTACCGAGCTGGTGCTGTGGATTATCAAACACTGCTTAATGCGCAAGATGACCTTTTAACTATTGAAAATTCATTAGCTCAAAATCAATACGATTATCTTTATGCAACGCTACAGCTTTGGTTAGCACAAGGTGGCGGTAGCGCCCAACAGGAGGACAACCCATTATGAACCAAAAATCTCAATTTAAGCGCGTTGTTGTCACAGGTTATGGGGCAGTCACTCCTTTGGGGGATACGGCTTCAGCATGTTGGCAAGCGATTATGGATAAAAAGCTCGGTTATCGTTACGTTGATAAAACTGCGCAAAATATCCACAGCCATTTTTTGGGGCTTATTGATAATGAACCCAGCTTAAAAGGGGTTCCTGCGGCTATTCGTCGTCGTTTACCACGCCATACGCGTTTAGCCTTGGGGGCAGCGCGAGAAGCCATGGATATGGCCTTCGCAGGCACGCCATTAACTGATTTTTATGACCCACTGATGTGCGGTGTCATTATGGGAACAGGATGGGCAGGGCTTGATGAAAGTTATATGTCAGTCAGTGAATTCGAAGCGACAGGGATGACCTCGCCTTTCAACTGTTTTTATGCAATGCCAAATGTGACAACGGCGGCTTGCAGCCAGTTTTGGAACCTGCGTGGATATCAAAACACGACCATCGCGGCTTGTGCGACAGGCACTATTGCGATTGGTGATGCTTTTGAAGCGATTCGTCATGGACGAGCCGATATGATGCTCGCTGGTGCAGGAGAGTCCTTGCGGACAGATTGTGCTGTATGGAATATCGATGTTCTTGGTGCTTTAACACGTGAAGCGGAAGACTCGACTCGTGCCAGTTGCCCATTTAGCGCAGATCGTAGTGGTTTTGTCCTTTCTGAAGGTGCGGCCGTGTTGTGTTTAGAAGAGCGTGAGAGCGCTATTTCTCGTGGGGCCACCATTTTGGGCGAGATTACGGGGTATGCAAATTTTTCTGATGCTTTTGATTTTACATCACCAGCAGAAGATTGTGTTGCTCGGGTGAAAACTATTGAAATGGCTTTACAACAAGCGGGAGCCGCTCCTGAATCTCTCGATTATATCAATGCCCATGGGACCTCAACAGCTCTTAATGACTTAAATGAAACAGAATCATTGAAAAAGGCATTAGGTGCGGCAGCTTACCAAGTCCCAATATCCAGTACGAAATCCTATACCGGACATTTAATCGCCGCTGCTGGTAGCTTTGAAACCATTATTTGCTTGCAAGCGATGGCGCATGGCGTGATGCCCGCAACCGCTAACTTACATCACCCGGACCCGCAATGTGACCTCGATTATATTCCTAACGAACACCGTATTGGTGAAGTTAAGCGTGCACTAAACCTGAGTTTTGGCTTCGGTGGGGCAAACGCGGCGCTGATTTTAGAGAAAGCGTTATGAGAACGTTACGTTATACCCTTGAGGATGCAAAACAGTGGGCATCATTTTCTGGTGATGATAACCCGATTCATTTCGACCTTGAATGGGTCAAAGCGAAGGGCGGAGATCAACTGAGTGTGCATGGCATGCGTGCACTACTCGATGTGAAACAATTCGCGAGTGAGTCATTAAATCACCCATTATTGGCTTCACAAGAGGTTATCGACTCTGAGTTTATCAAATGTGTCGTGCGGTTACGCAATCCGCTATGGAACGATAAAGATTATCAATTAGTTGCACGAAATAAAGCGGGATCGGTGGCTTTACTCTCTTCTGATGAGCAACAAAACTGCTTAACTTGCCAATTGTCACTCACCCCTCCACCGGTATTACATGAAATCGCGAATGAAATAATGATTTCGACCGCAGAGATGGTGAAATTGCAGTCAATATTTTCTCAGTTTTCCAACGAAATGTATGAATGGCAGTTTATTGACGCAGTTTTGTTCTGGTACTTAATTCATGATAGCTCGTTATTTGAACAACAAGAGATCGCACAATGGTTGCCGATCGGCTCAACATTGAAAGATATTTTTTGCCGTTATCCTATCGTACAAACCCACCAAGAGGTGGTGTTTGACCGTGAACTTCTAACGAAATGGGCTCCTATCACCTCTCCTGAGCCTATTTACCTACGTATTTTGCCGGCCTTAGTGATCGCGGATAGTGAGAGTGGTCGATTAGTGAGTATTAGTATCGCCGCCCGCTACAGAGAAAAAATAATAAATAATTCAATAACATTGAAAGTTAATTCAATAACTCAATAAGAATGCAAGGATAAAACAAATGAGCCAATATCAAGAAATTTATATCAAAATTAGTGACATGATCTGTGATGCAAAAGATTTAGAAGCAGAAGAGTTGAATGCGGAGATGACTTTAGTCCAGTTAGAGTTCGATAGCTTAGATTATGTTGAACTTATGGTGCTTGTTAAACGTGACTTTAATGTTGCTTTAGATGCGGAATTTTTCCTAGAACATCCAGAAATTTCGGTGAAAGCGCTGTGTGAACATATTGATAAGGAGTCGAAATCTTAAAATGGCAAATAATCAATGGATACTCGTGACGGGAGGAAGCCGGGGAATTGGGCTCGCACTAGTTAGTGAATTGCGACGCCACTGGAATGTGGTTTTTACTGGGCGTAGCGTTGATGGCGTTAATGAAACACAAGCGAATCTTGAAAACCCCAATTTAGATACATGGGTGAAAGGATCCCCGTGTGATGGTAAGAATGAAGCACAAGTTGACGCGCTTTCTAGCTCGTTATTGGAACAATTTGGGGCTCCTACGGCTATTATTCATAATGCGGGTATCACTAGGGACGCCTTACATATTCATCAAGATGCTGAAATCTGGCGAGATGTGCTAGAGAATAACGTCATTTCCGTGATGAATTGGCACCGTAAATTATTACCTGCAATGTTGATGGCGGGGAGCGGCTCAATCGTATTGATGTCATCAATTACTGGGTTAAAAGGCAATATTGGCCAAACAGCTTATGCGGCGAGTAAATCAGCGATGATGGGGTTGACGCGTTCATTGGCTCATGAAGTTGGGCGTTTTGGGTTACGTGTGAATTGTATTGCTCCGGGGCTTATTGATAGTGATATGACCCGTGCAATGCCTGAAGCTAAATTAAAAGCTATGTGCCAAAACATCCCGTTACGCCGCTTAGGGCAACCCCAAGAAGTGGCAGAGCTAGTTGAATTTTTGATTGGCAATAGCAGCCAGTACTTAACAGGTCAAACATTGGTCTTAGATGGTGGATTAACGGCGTAATTGCCCGTTTTAAGTGCTGTTAGCAGAACAAATATTCACTCGATAATTTATATTTTATATTTCCCCTTAAACGTCTTAGTCGATTTTCGTTTAAGGGGTTTTTTATGAATTGAGACTCGGAAATAAATGAAAAACAGTAAACTCAAGTTAAAGAAGAATGGAATTATATTTATTTCAATTTAATTCATTATTAAACATTAAAAATAATTATATTAATTTTAATCTGGCTTGAATGACTCGATATAACGCATTAAAACCACACAATTTATATTGGATTATTGATCGTGCACAATACCTCACGGTGCCTCGGTTATAGAATGGTAATTGGAAGTCGATAAATAAATTAAAGATAAAAATAAATTTCAAAAAAGCCATTTTAAAACTTTGAAGCAATGTTAAGTGAGGCAGATATGAGTAAAGCATTATCTGAGGGAGTACTCCAATCGGAGATCAGCCGCAGGAAGCTAATGCAAACCAGTACCGTCGGGGGACTCGCACTTGCAAGTGGAGCGCTAAGTTTACCTTTTAATAGTATTGCTGATACCAGTGAAATCACACCCAAAACAGCCATACCTGAAGAAAAAATAGTTTGGAGCGCATGTACCGTTAACTGTGGGAGTCGCTGCCCACTGCGTATGCATATTGTTGATGGGGAAATAAAATATGTCGAAACCGACAACACCGGCGATGATGTTTACGGAAATAAGCATCAAGTTAAGGCCTGTCTACGTGGGCGCTCAATGCGCCGTCGTGTCTATAACCCTGACCGCTTGAAATACCCGATGTTGCGCGTTGGGGCACGTGGTGAAGGTAAATTCAAACAAATTAGTTGGGATGAAGCCTACGATTTAATCAGCGATAATCTAAAACGGATTATTGCCGATTATGGCAATGAAGCTGTGTATTTGAACTATGGAACTGGCACATTAGGTGGCACAGTTGCACGTTCATGGCCGCCAGCGAATTCACCTATCGCCCGTTTGATGAACTGCATGGGCGGCTATTTAAACCATTACGGTACCTATAGTACAGCACAAATCAGCTGTGCGATGCCTTATACCTATGGTAGTGGGGCAGGTAATAGCGTTTCCGATATCGAAAACTCCAAGTTGGTGGTTCTGTTCGGAAACAACCCTGCCGAAACCCGTATGAGCGGTGGTGGGATCACTTATCAATTAGAGCAAGCGCGTGAGCGTTCTAATGCAAGAATGATAGTGATCGACCCGCGTTATACCGATACTGCTGCTGGACGAGAAGATGAGTGGATCCCGATCCGCCCCGGAACAGATGCTGCATTGGTGGCAGGGATCGCCCATGTGTTGATCACTGAAGATATGGTTGATCAACCCTTCTTAGACCAATATTGCGTGGGTTATGATGAGAAAACGCTACCCGCAGATGCTCCGAAAAATAGCCACTACAAGGCATATATTTTAGGGCAAGGGGATGACGGTGTAGAAAAAACACCACAATGGGCTGCGCAAATCACTGGTATTCCTGCTGATAAAATCATCAAATTAGCACGTGAAATCGGTTCCGCAAAACCTGCTTATATTAGCCAAGGTTGGGGGCCACAACGCCATTCGAACGGCGAGCAAACCGCACGTGCGATTGCGATGTTACCGATTTTAACCGGTAATGTTGGTATAAATGGGGGAAATACGGGGGCTCGTGAAGGGAACTATGATATTCCATTTGAGCGGATGCCAACGTTAGAAAACCCAGTCAAAGCAAGTATTTCCGTATTTTTATGGACTGATGCGATAGAGCGCGGCCCTGAAATGACTGCAACTCATGATGGGGTAAGAGGTAAAGATAAACTGGATGTTCCAATTAAGTTTATTTGGAACTACGCCAGCAACAGTTTAATCAATCAACACTCTGATATTAATAAAACGCATGACATTCTTCAGGATGATAAAAAATGCGAAATGATAGTAGTGATTGATAACCATATGACGGCTTCAGCGAAATATGCGGATTTAGTCCTGCCAGATTGTACCGCGTCTGAACAGATGGATTTTTGCTTGGATGGTGCCGCTAGTAATATGGGCTATGTGATTTTCGCTAGCCAAGCCATTGAACCACGTTTTGAGAGCAAAACGGTGTATGAAATGTGTACACAAATCGCACGCCGTATGGGGGTTGAAGAGAAATTTACCGAAGGGCGAACCCAAGAAGAGTGGCTACGCCATTTGTATGAAATTTCACGACAAAAGTTACCTGAGCTACCTGATTTTGAGACATTCCAGCAGCAAGGGATTTACAAAAAAATGAACCCACAAGGGCATGTCGTGGCACACAAAGCTTTCCGCGAAGACCCAATTGCGAACCCATTAAATACCCCGTCAGGAAAGATTGAGATCTATTCATCACAATTAGCGGATATCGCGAAAACATGGACGCTAGCGGAAGGTGATTTGATATCAGCACTCCCAATGTATTCCCCAGGCTTTGAAAGCCATGATGATAAGCTCACCGAAAAATATCCACTGCAATTGAGTGGCTTCCACTATAAATCGCGCGTTCACTCCACTTACGGCAACATTGATGTGCTTAAGGCTGCTTGTTTACAAGAGATGTGGATCAACCCTATTGATGCAAAACGTCGCAATATTAAAGATGGTGACATGGTGCGTATTTATAACGATAGAGGGGAAGTGCAGATCGCTGCCAAAGTGACTCCACGCATCATCCCAGGGGTTGTGGCCATGGGGGAAGGGGCGTGGTACGCGCCTGATGAAAACAAGGTGGACCATGGTGGTAGCCTAAACGTCCTGACGACTCAACGCCCGTCACCGTTAGCGAAAGGTAATCCGCAACACAGTAATTTGGTTGAAGTGGCAAGGGTATAGGGAGATAAATCATGACAACACAATATGGTTTTTATATTGATTCTGCACGGTGCACGGGATGTAAAACTTGTGAATTAGCGTGTAAGGACTACAAAAATTTATCTCCTGCGGTGAATTTTAGGCGCATTTATGAATATGCGGGGGGAGATTGGCAAGAAGATAACGGTGTGTGGCATCAAAACGTATTTAGTTATTATTTGTCGATTTCATGTAACCACTGTGAAGACCCTGCTTGTGTGAAAGTGTGCCCAAGTGGCGCGATGCACAAACGTGAAGATGGCTTTGTCGTTGTGGATGAAAGTGTGTGTATTGGTTGCCGCTATTGCCATATGGCCTGCCCATACGGTGCGCCGCAATTTGATAGCGAAAAAGGGCATATGACCAAGTGCGATGGTTGTTATGAACGTGTTGCCGTCGGTAAAAAACCGATTTGTGCCGAGTCTTGTCCACTGCGTGCATTAGACTTTGGTCCTATTGATGAGTTACGTGAGAAACATGGCAATTTGGCAGAGATTGCGCCACTACCAGAAGCGCACTATACCAAGCCCAATATTGTCATTAAACCCAATGCCAATAGTCGCCCTGTCAATGATACGACAGGCCATTTAGCCAATCCTCGGGAGGTATAACATGGGCAATGGATTACACGAATGGCCGCTGATTTTATTTACGGTATTAGGCCAAAGTATTGCAGGTGGCGTGATTGTGACAGGGCTTGCTTGGTTATCGACAGATGATAAGCCACAAAAACAGCGCATTGTGAACGCAATGTTCGCGTTATGGGTATTGATGGGCTTAGGATTTTTGGCATCGATGATGCATATGGGCTCACCGATGCGTGCATTTAACTCGATGAACCGTGTGTTTGCGTCATCATTAAGTAACGAAGTGTTGTTTGGCTCCATTTTCTTTGCTTTGGGCGGCTTATGGTGGCTGTTATCTGCAATGAAAAAGATGCCAACAGGGTTAGATAAAGTGTGGTTAATCATCACCATGTTGATGGGGCTGTTATTTGTTTGGGCAATGACACGAGTTTATATGATAAGCACGGTGCCAACATGGAACACACCACATACCACTATCGGCTTCTTTATGACCCTGTTTGTTGTCGGACCAATCTTAGGCACTTTGCTATTACGAGTGGCTAAATTTCCGTTTAATAGTGGTAAATTAGCGGCGATTAGTATCGTGGCTTATATTGTGACTATCGCGTCAGTACTACTGCAAAGCGGAGAAATTGCGCTAATTGCCACTTCTGTACAAAAAGCAGTGGATTTAGTCCCTGATTTTGGTGTTTTACAAGTGATACGTTTAGTGGTGACCAGTCTCGGGTTGCTGCTATGGATTTTGCCTGTTGTGCGACAAAATCAGCCTTCGGTATTGAGTTTACTTCTTGGTACCGTGCTGGTACTGATTGGTGAATTTATCGGTCGTGGGCTATTCTATGGTTTACACATGACAGTCGGCATGGCTGTGGCTTAATTGGTAAACCTTTCAGCGCAGGAGATGATTTCCCTGCGCTGATAACTTCAGAGACAATCAAATATGCAAGAAGCACGCTTTCTTGAACACGTCGCAGTGACAGGGCGAGTTCTGGGGTCTTTATTTTATTTCTCACCAGAAAATGAAAACAACGCAGAGATTATTTCGATTTTACAAGAGCCGACTTGGCATGAAGAATGGCCATTTGCGTTACCTTCTTTAGCGGAAATTAGCCTGCTTTTGCAATCCAGTGCTCAGGAAAATGAACCACTCAGTGAGGCATGGCAACGCTTGTTTATCGGGCCCTATGCTTTACCCGCTCCCCCTTGGGGCTCAGTCTGGCTAGACAAAGAAAGAATTGTTTTTGGTGATTCAACCGTTGAGCTGCGCCAATGGATGCGAGCCAAAGGTGTTGAACCCGTAACGACACAAAAAGAGCCAGAAGACCACTTTGGGCTGATCTTGATGTTAGCGGCTTGGCTCGCTGAGCAAAATCGCAGAGCTGATTTAGAAGAGTTACTCGCTTGGCATCTATTACCTTGGTCGGCACATTTTCTCGAAGTATTGATAGATTCGGCTAACAGCGATTTTTACCGTGCATTAGCAATATTGGCAAAAGAAACATTGGATGGATATCAACAGCAATTAACTTTACCTATATTAGAGAAAAGCGTGTACCTCAGTGGAAATGGTACCCTGTAGCATTTTGTTTTTCATTGGCAATAAATTTATCTAATTCAATTGCCTGCAATTAATCTATGGATAGTGGTACTATGGATTATTGCTGCGATTTTTAGGTGACTAACTCAATATGAATGATGCGCATTTATCTTTGATCCAACAACTTTGTACCCGTCTTGCTGAAATAGACAATACACCTTTATATGTAAAATTTGCTGAAACGGTGAAATTTGCCGTGCGAACAGGGGTTTTACATCAAGGTGATATGCTGCCCAGTGAAAGGGAGTTAGGTCAACAAACAGGCGTGTCGCGTATTACCGTTCGAAAAGCGTTAGAGTTACTTGAGCAAGAAGGCGTTATCATTCGGTCACAAGGCTACGGTACCCAAATTAGTGATAAGTTTGAGTATTCGCTCAAAGAAGCTAAGGGTTTTTCACAACAAGTTGTTTTACTTGGAAAAAAACCAAACACACTTTGGGTCAATAAAAGTATCGTGCCTTGTTCACAGGAAGTCGCAGAGTCGCTAGCGCTCCCCATCAATAGTGATGTATTTATGTTAAAACGCATTCGTTACGTGGATGAGCAGCCTGTCTCTATTGAGGAATCATATGTTCCTATTGGGCTGATTGGTGACGTAGACGATATTGGTTTATCTTTGTACGATTATTTCCGCAGCCAAAATATTTATCCTACGCGAACAAAGAGCAAGGTAAGTGCTCGAATGCCAGATGAAGACTTTCAAACGCACATTAAATTAGAAAAGACCGTGCCTGTTTTAGTGATTAAGCAGGTGGCTTTCGACCATAAAAATATCCCTATTGAATACAGTTTCAATCAATGCCGTAGTGATATGTATGTATTTGTATCTGAAGAATAAAAAGAGGGATGACCTCTTTTTATTCTGATGATTAATATTGCTGTAAATACGCGGCGAGTTGCTCAGACGAAGGCGCACAATCACCTCCGCGATGGCTAACAACATAGGATGCGACAGCATTTCCAAGTAATACGGCATCTTGTAGTGCCCAGCCGGACGCCAATGCAGCAATCACGCCTCCTGCATGGCTATCCCCTGCACCAATGGTATCGACAACGGTAGTTTTAAATGGTGCCACCCAGCCTGATGAACGACAACTTTCTTGAAAGAACGCGCCTTCTTTGTCGACTCTAACAATCACGGGAACTAAAAATTGAGAATGCCAAATATTGGCTAATGCTTCTGTATCCATTCCTTGGTGTGCGATACCAGGGAACAGCGTGACGATATGTTCGACTTCTTGACGGTTCAATGAAATGATAGGTTTTAAAGCCATCAATCGTAATAATTGTGTTTTCGAAAGGTCGGCGATCCGAGGGCCAAAATCAATAAATAAAGTGACGTTATCGGAGAGTGATTCCAGCCATGAAAGCAGAGTTTCGCCACATTTTGCTGCTAATTGGTAGCCAGAAAGATAGACAATGGTGTTAGATGTAATTGGTAAATCATCTAATGTATGGCGTTCCCACTGGTTTTCCACACCGCTAATTGAAAGAAATGTCCTTTCTCCATCGGGTTCGACTAAGGCTAAACACCAGCCATTATCACCTTTATTCGTTTCTATAACTGAACTCACACCTTTTTTATTGAGTTGGTTGCGGATGATATCTGCCCACACACCTTGCCCAATAGGTAATGCATTGAGTGATTGGATACCAAGGCGTTGCAAGGCCACAGCAATATTCAGAGCACATCCACCGATATTGACACTTTGTTGGTGCAATTCGATGTCACTTCCGCGATAAGGCAGTGAATACGCATCTGCAATCACATCAATAACGGCTGCGCCAATCAGGCAGACAGGACGATGTTCTGCTTGTAATGGAAGATGGGCAATAAGTTCAGCGGTTTTCATAAGCTTTTTCTCTTGCAGTTCTCAATGCCATAAAGGCTTGGCTATACTGTGTAAAATCAAGTTGATTCACATCATCTAATTGTTTTTTAAGTTGTTTGTCGATGGCATCAATGCCATGCAGTGCGCCACAAATGGCGGTGGCCATTGCCCCTATGGTATCGGTATCTCCCCCTAAATTAGCACACAGAATGGCACAGCGGTTGGGATCGGTTTCCGCTAATTCAACCATAGCAATGGCGGCAGGAACTGACTCAATGGTGCTAGTACCAGCGCCAACGAGTTGATAAAGCTGTTCCATTGCTTGCTCGGTGCCAATTGTGTTTTTCACCGTGTGTAAAGCAAGTTCAATACGTGCAGCTATTGATGGGCTAAAGGTTGTGACATGTTTTTCTTGTGCTAACTTCGCAATAGCGGGTAATTGGTCGCGAATTTGTGACCAATCTTCGCCATCTATTGCTTTAGATATTGCCCAAGCGATAGCGACCGCACCTGCAATTGCTACATCCGATTTATGAGTTGGCGATGAGGCGAGTGTAATTTCATCAATAAATTCATTAATAGAATGAGTTGGCAGTAAACAACCGAGTGGGGAAACTCGCATTGCGGCACCATTTGTCATGCCGTTGTTTTCTAACTGAGAAATTGGAGTCCCTTGTTTTATTGCATTTAATGCAATTTTAGAGGTTGGCCCTAGGACATTTTTGTTAAAGGCATCAAATTGCTCTGCCCATTTTAGAATATTACGTCCAATAAGTTCAGGGTTTACTTTGCCACCACATTCTATAATCGCGTCCGCAAGTGCGAGGGCCATTGAGGTATCATCTGTAAATTCTGCCGTATTGAAGTAGCAAGCTGCATTATTTTCTTTTGGCCCAGGTAAGAAGCGGTCTATCCAACCAAAATGTGCTTTAACACGAGAACGAGGCCATAATTCAGAAGGCATTCCCATTGCATCACCTAAGGCTTGGCCATAAAACGTGCCTAAAATACGGTTCTCTTTGTTCATTATAATTCCTTCAATTTTGGCTAAAAATAGCGCCTTCATGTGTTGGTTGTTGGTTAATAAAGGCGTTTAATTAATGATTGCTTGACTAATTGGATGTGGGTTTTACGCCACTTTTATTAATATCAATTTCTTGAATATCACGACTCGACTCTTTAAACATCAACATGAAGACAATCGTGATTACGACGATCATGGCAGCGCCGAAGCCCCACATACCGGCCCAGTTAAAGGTCTGGCCGTTGACAGGTTCACCGTAAGAAAAAAGTTTTTCCATCATTTGGCCACCTAGGCTATAACCCAGTAAGCTACCAAAGCCTTGGCAACAGAGCGTAATTAAGCCTTGAGCCGCTGTTCGCATATGCACAGGGGTCTTTTTGTCGACATAAATATATGCAGTGACATAGTAAAAATCGTAGCTAACTCCATGTAATAAAATACCGAGGAAGAGTAATCCATAGGTAAATAAGTGGTCTGCATCACCATAGATAAAGAAAGCATAACGGATAGCCGCAGTGATTAAACCAAGAAGTAATACCTTTTTGATACCAAAACGTTTGGTAAAGAAGGGCAAAGCAAGCATAAAAAAGATTTCGGAGAATTGCCCTAAGGTCATCCACCCCGTAGCATTTTTCATCCCAACTTCAGTAAGGTAGCCGTTAGCAAAAATATAGTAAAAGGCTAAAGGCATGGCGAAGAGGAATGAGCACACGAAAAATACTAAGAAATTCCGGTCTCTTAACAGTACAATGGCATCCAATCCAAGCATGACTTTAATACTCATTTTGCCTGTTCCTTTTGGTGGGGTGTCTGGCAAGAAATAGGTAAAAAAGCCCAGTAAAGCCGAGCTAGCGGCTGTCACTAAGAGTGGAATATTGGTCGCAGAAATATCACCAAAGCCCATCATGGAAGGTAAAAAACCACATGCAATACCCGATGCAATCCAGCCGATAGTCCCCATTACACGAATACGAGGGTAATCACGTTCCACATCTTCCACATTGGAAAAAGCAATACTATTGGTGAGCGCAATGGTTGGCATGTAAGTCAGTGCATACGCTAATAGTAGAGGGAAAAAGCTAGAAAATTCAGTTTGTTGAGCTGCGAAAAACATAAAAACTGCCCCTGCAAACATCAGTACCGCCAGGACTTTTTGTGCAGCAAAAAATCGGTCAGTAATTGATCCTACAAGGATCGGAGAGATAATTGCAGCAATGGCTGTACAGGCGTAAGACCATGCTATTTGAGAAGGGGTAAAGCCACTTTTATTCAAAAATAGCCATAAGGGAACAAACCAAGCTCCCCATATAAACCATTCAATGAACATCATGAATGAGAGTTTTGCTGTCGTTTTTTTCATCTTTCATTCCTTTATACGGCTAATTATAGGTATTGTAGGGTACGCAAACAACAATACCATTTAATAATACCTTTTAAATACCATTTGATAAAAACTTTGAGCTAGATAACATTGTTTCGTATGAATAGGAAACAGAAACTTTTTAAGTAATAACACAGTGAGGAAGAGGTGTTCGATAATGTGAATTGCTGTGAATACAGGTCAAGTCAGGGTTGTAGGTAGCTTATACGGCAGTGTTATATAAAAAATAGCACCGTTATTATTTGAACGGTGCTATTAGTTTTTTATATCAATCAGCTATTGATATTTACTGTTGTGACTCACTTTGTTGCACATAGGGTGTATATACCCCTGTTAAACTCTTAAGGAAGGCAACAATATCATCGACATCTTTTTGTGGCAGTTCTTTACCCACTTGATAACGCAGCATCAGTTTCACTGCTTCATCTAAGGTTGCTACATCGCCGCGGTGGAAATACGGTGCGGTTAGCTCGACATTACGTAGTGTTGGGACTTTTTGGCGTAACTTATCGCGCTCATCAGAGGTGACATTCATACGACCAATATCTTGAGCAGTGATTTCACCGAACTCATAGTCTTTTTTCAGACCCAGAGGTTCGAAGGAACGACCACCTAAGATCACGCCACCATGGCAGGTTGCACATTTGTTCTCTTTAAATAACTGGTAACCATGGAGCTGCTGTGCGGTTAATGCAGTTTTGTCGCCTCTTAACCAATTATCAAACGGAGAGTCTGGGGTGATTAAGGTTTTTTCGAACTCAGCAATCGCATCTGTGATGGTGTCACCTGTAAAACCTTCTGGGTAAACCGCATTAAAATCTTGTTTTAAGACAGGGTCTTTGTCCAATTTTTCAATGATTTCATCCCATGACTTTGATGCCATTTCGATAGGATTTAATGGTGGGCCACCGGCTTGGGCTTGTAAATCAGGTGCTCTACCATCCCAAAACTGCTCGACATTAAATACAGAGTTAAACACCGTTGGCGCATTGATTGGGCCTACTGCGCCACCAACACCAATTGATGTTTTACGGCCATCAACACCACCTGCATTGAGTGCGTGGCAGTGTGCACAAGAAATTGTGCTATCCCCTGACAGGCGTGCATCATGATACAAGCGGAAACCTAATGCGACTTTTGCATCATCAACATCCAGTGATTTTGGAATTGGTTGAATTGGTTCGTTGCGATGTTCAGCAGCGGTATCTTGGCTGGCATAGTGCTCTTCCCGCTGTTTAGCTATCCAATTCAATAGGTTATTACGTTCTTCATCACTGACACTGCTGGCCCAATGAAGTGCAACATAACGTGTTGGAGGCATGGTGTGGTTCTGCATAACCCACTCAATTTTATTTAATTCACTTTGTGGTACAGGTTCTCCTGCGATGAGTGCAGCGCGAGCAGCCTCAAGGTTGAATGACTTATAACCTAGCTGAATATCGTATTCCATCAGTTGCTTAGCAATGGGGAATGATGCGTAGGCAGGTAAATCAGTTGACGGTGTGTGACAGTAATCGCATCCCTTTTCGGCAAAGAATTGGAGGACTTGATTATTTTCTGCAATTTTAGATGTCTGAATGTCATTATTTTCTCTTCGTTGATTATCGTGATACCACACATATCCAGATAATCCAAAATAACCGAGTAAAAGCAAAAATATGACAGCGACCGTAATGCGAGTAAGTTTTTTCATTACACTATCCTTGAAAGATTGCGGTCAAATATATTTAAATATTTTTTAATTAATATAATTCTACAGCCGGACTATGATGGATAAATAAGTCCGAGAGGTTCTTGATTTTTATCAATGATGGCCATCGGTTTAAGCGATTGTTTAAATAAGATTTACCTATCAATGAAATAATAGTTAAAAAAATAAGCTGATGATTAAATTTTATTATATTGAATTTAAAGGATATTGTTTCAAATTAATCTTGCTGCAATAGGTTTTTAGTTCAATTTAATAGGTGGGTATTTATAAATGAATAATTCTTAATTATTAAAATAAATTAAGTAAAACTAATCGAAAAGTTTAGTTTTTACCTTTTTAATTGTTGTGGACTAAATGCATATTACAAAATAAGTAAAATATAAATTATTTAAGAAAACAATATTCCTGAAAATTATTGATTTTAGATAACCATAATATTGGCAAATAAAAAGTAATGATCTACATCATCATTTTTGTGCTTTCACCATTTTGTCATAAAATAAACATATTGTTGTTATGAATCTGACTTAAGTTCGTCGTAACTCAGTTAGGAGATAGCATTATGTTTAGTGTCGATACCCTGCTGCACGATATTTTTCCTCATCAAACACCAGGCAAATGGAAACGTCGCTTATTAAAAAAGCTTTTGTTTGAACAGGAATTTCACCAATTTGCTCAAGATTATCCGCACTTAAAGGGCTTGGATCTTATTGAACAAATCATGGAGTTCTTTGATATTTCTTGTGAAATGGTTGAGGGTGACTCAGAAAATATTCCGGCTCAAGGACCTGTTGTCTTAGTTGCTAACCATCCGATAGGTTCACTCGATGGCCTTGCATTATTACGTGTGGTTGCTGCCGTTCGTCCTGATGTAAAAATAGTGGCAAATCAGTTTCTCAATTATATAGAACCACTAAAAAGCTTATTTATTTCAGTGGATAATATGAATAACCGAACCAGTCGACAACAAGTTGAAGCCATACAACAGCATTTGGATAAACAAGGGGCATTAATTGTGTTTCCTGCGGGGGAAGTTTCTCGATTTGGTCGCAAAGGGGTTCGTGATGGCCACTGGCGTACAGGTTTTTTGCGTTTAGCCGCAAAGGCTAGAGCCTCTATCGTTCCCATCCATATTCAAGGGCGTAATAGCCATTTATTTTACTTAACTTCGCTGGTTTACAAGCCATTATCTACTTTAATGTTAGTCAGGGAAATGTTTAAGCAGCGAGGAAAAAGATTAAAAATTCGTATTGGTGGCAGTATCCCATTTATTCATTGGCATGATGGTCATACGGCGGCTCATGAGTTAGCAGGGCGCTTTCGCCGCCATGTCTATTTGTTGGGTAAAGGTAAGGAAGGGCTATTTATCAGTGAATCGCCAATTGCTTTACCAGAAGATAGAATTGAATTAAAAAAAGCGTTAGTGGCCTGTGAGCGGCTAGGAACTTCTCCTGATGGGAAAGCGATTTACCTTTATCACCGAAACCAAGAGGTAAGGTCACCGATCTTACGAGAAATTGGCCGATTACGCGAAATTGCATTTCGTGCTGTAGGGGAAGGTTCAGGTAAGCGCCGTGATTTAGACAGCTATGATGACGATTATTATCATCTGGTTTTATGGGATGAAAGCGAACTTGATATTGTTGGCGCTTATCGGTTTATACCGACTAAAAAGCAAATTGAGACCAAAGGCCTTGAGGGTATTTATAGCTCTAGCTTATTTCACTATGACCAAGCCATGATGCCAATATTAGCGCAAGGTATTGAGCTTGGTCGGAGTTTTATTCAGCCCAAATATTGGGGAAAACGGGGTTTAGATTACTTATGGTTAGGTATTGGCGCGTATTTGGCAAAATATCCACACTATCGTTATCTTTTTGGTCCTGTATCTATTTCGGGCTCAATGCCGATTGCGGCGCGTGACTTACTGATTACTTTTTATCGGCTCTATTTTTCAGCACCACACAGCATTGCACAGTCACATCAGCCGTACCCGGCTTCTTTGCCACAGGTATTAGCCCAATTTTCAGGGGACAATTACCATGAAGATTTGGTTAAATTGAAAAGCTTACTCAATAACATTGGCTGTTCGATTCCAACGCTTTATAAGCAATATACCGAATTATGCGAACCCGGCGGCGTACAGTTTATGGATTTCGGTACAGACCCCGCGTTTAACGATTGCATCGACGGCTTGGTGCTGGTGGATTTAACCAAATTAAAGCCAGCACGTTATCAAAGATATATTGGCGTTCACCAGTAAAATAAAGTGACTATTTTATTTGGTGATTATTTTTCAATTGAATTTGAAATTAATTAGCCACAAAACTGTCATCAATTTGACGTATTCAAGCCGTAGCATCATTGATAACGATTAAGTCCCAAAGAGGATAACAATGAACATGCAAAACGCTCTCTCTTCATCGAGTGAGTGCTCGGTCTTTTTGTCTCCTAAGCAAGAAGCGAGTGGCTTACAGATGATCTCAATACAAAATTTATCTCAGGCATTTTCACATCAATATGTGCTAAATGGCATTAATTTAACAGTAACCAAGGGCACCGTTCTTGCGCTATTAGGCCCTTCAGGCTGTGGTAAAAGCACATTACTGAAATTGTTAGCGGGTTTATTACAACCAACTGATGGCACTATTTATTTTGGCGAACAGCTTGTGGCGAGCTCACATCACCTTATCCCCCCAGAAAAACGCAACCTCGGCATGGTTTTTCAAGATTATGCGCTGTGGCCGCATATGACTGTATCCCAAAATGTTGCCTTTCCTTTACGGATGCGAGGTATTGGCCGCCTAGAAATACAGCAACGTGTGATGCAAGCTTTAGAACGCGTAGGGCTGGCTGATTTCGCCAAACGGAAACCTGCCGATTTATCAGGAGGGCAACAACAACGTGTGGCTCTTGCTCGCGCCATTATCGCTGAACCTGAAATTTTGTTATTCGACGAGCCCCTGTCAAACCTCGATATCGCATTGCGCCAATCTCTGTGTGAGGAGATGGCCCAGTTATTGCGAACTTTGAGGATCACTGCGGTGTATGTCACTCACGACCCTGCGGAAGCCCATGTATTAGCACACCAAATCGCCCATATGCGAA
The DNA here is from genome assembly GCF_028480905.1 of Providencia sp. PROV156. Taxonomy (NCBI): domain Bacteria; kingdom Pseudomonadati; phylum Pseudomonadota; class Gammaproteobacteria; order Enterobacterales; family Morganellaceae; genus Providencia; species Providencia sp. PROV156. Next base: position 75,585 of record NZ_JAMPPE010000005.1, read on the forward strand.
ACGGTAATATTGACAGTTTGACAACACTATAAATAGAGAGATTGTTATGCGAAATTTACTATCAAAGAACGGATTTTCACTAAAGGGTATTACCATGAGTCTTGGCTTTTCCTGTGCACTATTTTCTGTTTCAACCCAAGCGATTACCGTGTATACCGCAGGCCCAGGCGCCATGGCAAAACAACTTGCCGCAGGGTTTGAAAAACAAACGGGTACTAAAGTCGATGTTTTCCAAGCGACAACCGGAAAAGTGATGGCGAGGCTGGAAGCAGAACAGGCGAACCCGCGTGCGGATGTGTTGATTTCCGCATCATGGGATACCGCGGTTGATTTGCAACAAAAAGGCTGGTTATTGCCTTATGAAAGCCCAAATGCCCAGCAAGTTCCTGAGCGTTTTAAAACGCCATACTATGTGGCGCAAGGGATCTCTGCACTGGGTATTGTGTGGAATAACCAAAGTGGTACCCCAAAACCGACAGATTGGCAAGATTTAGCCCAACCCGCGTTTAAAGATAAAGTCACAATGCCTGATCCCGCACTTTCTGGGGCGTCATTAGACTTAGTTTTAGGGTTACAGAATGCGAAAAAAGAAGCCGCATGGACACTATTTTCTGATTTGAAAGCCAATGGCATGGTGATTTCAGGGCCTAATGCTCAAGCCTTGACTCCTGTGTTACAAGGCGCTAAAGCGGCAGTATTTGGTGCGGTTGATTATGTCGCTTATGGCAGCATCGCGAATGGGGAATCGATTGAAGTGATTTTCCCAAGTAATGGCACTGCGATTGCCCCGCGCCCAATGATGATTTTAAAAAGTTCTAAGCAGCCTGACCAAGCTAAAGCATTTATCGACTATGTATTATCGCCAGAAGGGCAAGAAATTGTAGCTAGTGCATGGCTAATGCCTGCTAGAGCAGATATTGCAGGTAAACGCCCTGATTTTTCAACACTCAAATTGTTGCCAGAAGCTGCGACAGATAACGCTGAGCGCAGCGAAGTTCTCTCTCGTTTAAGCGCTTTATTCCGTTAAGGCTGGTTTTGTAAGCATATTAATTAGCAAACCGCTGGGTAGATTGTTTGCCCAGCAGGAGTGTTGTATTCAATGACAAAAACGCGTTTTCTACCACTTTTGGTGATGGTAACATTAGCGGTTTTAGTGGTGATCCCATTATGCTTTATTGTATTGCAGGCTATTTTCCCGCAATTAGGGCAAGGGCAGTTTGTCCAGCCGCTAAAGCCTATTATTCAGCTACTCAATGAGCCAGAACTTCCATCATTACTGCAAAATACATTATCACTAGGCATAGGTGTTGCAGCAGTCAGCGCCATTATCGCTATTCCGTTAGGGGCATTACGCGGGTTGTTTAATATCCCTTTCGCCAAAGGTTGGGATCTACTGTTTCTTATTCCTTTTTTAATCCCACCTTATATTGCTGGATTATCGTGGATGCTTACGTTGCAACCTAATGGTTATTCCCAGCAGTTAATTGGTGTGAGCCCCGGAAGTGCAATTTTCTCGCTGGGTGGCATGATGGGGATTATGGCGTTAAACCTCTTTCCTGTGCTGTATTTTGCAGTATCAAAAAGCATGGCAGCGAATGGTAACCGACTTGCCGATGTGGCTCGTGTGCATGGGGCTTCTCCTTGGAATTCCTTTTTCAAAGTGACGCTTCCTCTGTCATTGCCATCTATTGCAGCGGGGTTATTGCTGATTTTTACCTTAGCGATTGAAGAATATGGTATTCCCGCAGCCATTGGTGCCCCGAATGGTATTCGTGTTTTAACCACAGATATTGAGCAGCGTTTGGCGGATTGGCCGATTGATTTACCCGGCGCGGCCTCATTATCGTTGATTCTGGCCAGTGTGGCGATTTTTGCTTATACATTACAGCGTTCTATTGTGTCAGGGAAAAACGTGGCTACCACAACAGGAAAAGCGGCAGAAGTGGTGACTCGCTCACTTGGCTACTGGCGCTGGCCAGTCGTTGGGCTATTTGCTTTAACCGCATTTCTTGCGGTAGGAATGCCATTGTTAGCGATGTTTGGCACGGCATTTTCTTCAACGGTATCCGGTGGTCTGGCGTGGGATAACTTAACATTCAGGCATTTTTCTGGGTTAATTGGCTCACAAACTGAAGCTTTGTCTGCATTATGGACGAGCCTCTCTCTGGCGACGTTAACCGCTGTTTTCACTGGGGTACTCGGGTTTCTCTGTGCTTGGCTGGTGGTTGCTCAGCGCATTCGTGGTGCTGTTGTGATTGATGCGCTGTCTTTGTTACCTATTTCCATTCCAGGAATTGTGATAGCGGTAGGGATGATCCTCGCGTGGAACCAACCTTTTTGGCCAATAACGCCTTATCACACATGGGGCATTTTATTGCTTGCCTATAGCTGTTTGTTACTGCCTTACCCAGTTCGTTATTGCAGTGCAGCATTAACACAGATTGGTGGCAGTTTATCAGATGCTGCACGGGTGCACGGCGCATCTGCGGTGACAACGCTGCGTTTTATCTTGTTTCCATTAGTTTTACCGAGCCTTGTCGCTGCCATGATGTTAGTGTTTGCCGTGGCCTCGCGTGAATTAGTTTCTTCGCTATTACTCGCCCCAGCCGGTATGCAGACTGTGTCTATCTTTGTGTGGCGTCAATTTGAGCAAGGCTCAATTGGCAGTGGCATGGCGATGGCGTGTTTAGCTGTACTGATAAGTTTGAGCTTGATGTTATGCGCACAATGGGTGCAGGGGCGTTATCAAAAATAAATGTTCGATTGGTTTTTATTTATTTCTATTAAATTAATAACCAAAGGAAAATATAACACTTGGCATTAATATTAATGCTAAGTGTTTATTCATATGTTAAATTATTATTTTGTGACACAAATCTCTATTGTTAGAAAGAATATTTTATTTAATTTTTTTATAAATAGTATTAAGTTAAATTATTTATAGTTGTTAAATTGAGTTATTTCTAATAAGGGAATAGTATGCATTTAGAAAGCCTTAAAATTGTAAACTATCGAAAATTTCGCACAGAAGAAAATGTTATTCATTTTGTAGAGCCTTGTAGTATTGAGGATTCTGAGTCAAAGGAATATTCAGGGATTGGGCCATCCACCACGTTGATCATCGGGAAAAATAATGTTGGTAAAACAACAATTATCAATGCGTTAAAAATGATCTGTGAAAGTTCTCAGCCTAAAGCTGCGGATTTTAATATGCAATATTTATCAGAGATTTTTGACGAATACTCGAAAGGAAAGATAGAAAAATACCCTGAATTAGAATTTAAAATAGTTGTTAATGTAGATTTCGAAAATAATGATTTAGTATCAGTATTAGATGAATTTATGACTTTACAAAACAACGGTTCAGATAAAAAAAATATTGAAATTACGGTGAAGGTAGAAATCTCGGAGCAAGCCGCATTCAATAGTGCCATTAAAAATATTTTTGAAAATAAAAATAGCTCTGAACTAAAACGAATTGATGATTTTAATAATTTTTATGAGTTATTAGATCAAAATTCTGATTATTTAAAGCTAGAAGGAAGTAAAAGGCTATTTGAAATTAAATATTATAATTTAAATAATAGAAATGTGAGTAAGTTTACACTGAAAAAGTTGGTTAACTTAAAAGAAATTAAAGCTAACCGACATCTCAAAGAAGGTGTTCTTAGTGAGGTTTTCAATAAAATAATATCCTTTCAGTTTGATAGCGATGAAAAAAGTAAAAAAATTTTAAAGGATAATATTTATAAAATAAATAAAAGTTTAACTGGCAATGTAGACAAAAAAAGTGAGAATGTATCTTCTGTACTTGAAAAAATTGAAGGTAATAATCATGTAGGATTAAAGCTGCTCGGTAACGTGACTTATGATGGATTAATTAAGAACCTTATTAAGTATAATTTTTTGGATGATGGAGAGTTTATTCCAGAAAGTCAATTTGGATTGGGTTATATTAACCTTTTAAATATTATTGGTGAAATAATTCACTATGTAGATAGCTATGATAATGGTAGTCAAAATAGTTGTATTAATTTGCTCTTCATTGAAGAGCCTGAAGTTTTTATGCACCCACAAATGCAAGAGTTTTTTATTAAACGTATTGATGATGCAGTAAAACGAGTGCTTTTTCTTGCTAATGAGAATCTGAAAGATAAAATAAATAAAAAGTCATTACATTGCCAGATTACTATCACGACTCATTCATCACATATTGTTAATAGCAAAATACACAGTAGTAATTCTTTTAACAATATCAACTATGTCACTGTTTTAGAGAAATCAGCAAGGGTGATTAACCTTAATGATCATGTAATATCTAAAGGAATCACTGATGAAACTAAAAATCAGAGTGAAGGTAAAAAAGGTAATAAAGGAAAAGAAGGAAATGAGGTAAATGAATTAAAATTCATTAAAAAACATATCAAGTATAAGGTTTCTGAGCTGTTTTTTTCCGATGCAGTTATTTTTGTTGAAGGGGCGACCGAAGAAACATTAATTCAATATTATTTGGAAAAAAATACAGGTTTAAGTCAGTTCTATATTTCTGTTTTTAATATTAATGGTGCACATGGTAAGGTTTATTTCCCATTAATAAAATCACTAAAAATTCCTTGTTTAGTGATAACTGATTTAGATATTAAAAGAAGTTGTTGTCAGAGAAAAGTAAAACATAAGATAGACGATGAAGATTGTATTTTTTGTGGACATGAAAAGAATAAAAAAGATACTGAAAAGGTTTTGATTTGTCTAGAATATAGCCAAATCGATGAGTTGACTGACTATACTACAACAAATCAAACTATTATTTCTTTTAATAAAAAACATTGTATATCTGAGGGAAAAAATAATACTGAGTATAATCTTTTAAAAAATATTAATTATTTTACAGAAAATAATATACATGTTGTTTTTCAAAAAGAGAGCATAGAGGGATATTATGCAACAAGTTTAGAGGAAGCATTTATTTTATCAAATTTAAAAAATAACATTCTAAAGAAAACCTTAAAAAATTGTTTGCCTGTTAAAACGTATAAAGAATTAATTGGTAATAAAAAAGAAAGTGAACATGAATCACTGAAGAATAAATCATTTCAAGCGCAAAGGAAGCTTGCTAATTCTAAAAGTGATTTTTCTAATCAATTATTATATGAATGTATTACTTCAGATGAAAAAAATATACCTAATTTGCCAAAATATATAATGGATGGATTTGAATGGCTGATAGTAGAACTAAATGGCACTAAAATTCAAGAGGAAGCCTAGTATGTTAACTAATGAACATGAAGAACAAAAAATACAAGAGTCGCTTTATGAATTAGTAAAAAGTCGTACTAGCTTTCGCTTTAATGCAGGGGCTGGTGCAGGCAAAACCTATGCTTTAGTCGAAGTATTAAAGTTTTTATTAAGTAACAATTTAGATACCCTGAGTAAACGCAATCAGAATATTTACTGTGTGACATACACTAATGTGGCTGTAAATGAAATCAAAAATAGGTTAGGAAATACAGATACAGTTATCGTTTCGACTATTCATGAGATGTTGTGGAAGGTAATAAAACAACATCAGCTAGAGCTAGTAAAATGCCACCTTGAAAAATTAAAATATGAATTGAAAGAAGTGAATGATGATTTAAGTGGTGAGTCAGATAATAAAAGTTTTAGTTTTTATTGTAATCTTACTAGTAAAAATAAAGAAATTTTCGAGGAGCTTGTTGAGTCTACAAAAGATATTTTTTATAAAACTAAAGATTCTGGGCTAAGAGATGCTTATAAAGAACTACAGCCGTTAACATTAGGAAAGGCAGATTTAGTTAGTTGCCTGAAAAATATAGCTAACTTTAAAAAAGTAACAAAGGCAATTTATAAGAAAAATAGATATGAAAAATGCATAAAGAACATAGAAGAAAAAAATCCTAAGTATACAGAAGTTTTGTATGACAATGTGTTTAACTCGGATAGACTAGATAAAATGCGATTTAGTCATGATACATTACTTGAGTATGCTAAGGAACTTATAGTCGGTAATGATATATTGAAGCGTATTATTATTGATAAATATCCCTTTATTTTTATCGATGAATATCAGGATACCAGTGAGCCTGTTGTTGAGATAATGGCTGCTATTCATCAATATGCGATAAGTAAAAATAAACATTGGGTTGTGGGATATTTTGGTGACACCGCGCAAAACATTTATGGTGATGGCGTTGGAAAGAATATTATAAATATTCATTCCGAACTTACGGACGTTAATAAAAAATTTAATAGGCGATCACATAAGCAGATTGTAGATGTTGCGAATAGTATCAGAAATGATGAAATAAAACAAAGTCTACTAGATGATAAAAAAAACAAAGGGATATTTAATATTTATAATTTTATAGGTACTGTAGATAAAGACAAAGAAAATAAAATAGTACAAGAATTTATTAGGTTTTATACCTCTAAATTTTCAAAAAGTAATAAAGATACAAAAGTTGATTGCTTAGTTCTAACGAATGAGTTAGTGGCTAAATTAAATGGTTTTGGTAGCTTGTATGATGATTATAAGAAAAATTTAAATATTTATTATAAAGATCAAAGCCAAGGGATACTTTCTCATGAAGTGAACAAGTTAAATGTCATAGTAAGGATGATATTTAATATTACTAATGCCTGTTTGAAGGTGAATAATGAAAAGAGTACATATTATGATGTTTTCGGTGAGAATGGTAAAAAATTAAAATTTTCATCTATAAAGCCGTTTCTAGATTACATGCATAATCTTACACCGAAAACCTTAGATGATTTAGTTAATAGTCTTTCCGATTTTTATGATTTTAAAGAAAATAGAGAACCATTTGAGGTGTTTATTAATAATGCTTTAGACTGGCAACTAAATGATAACGATAAACATAATGACTTTTCTTCTATTTTCAAAGGGCAACTAATTGAACTCATTGAGTTGAATAAAAAAAATGAGGATTTTTCTGCTATCGAAACGGTGGATAAACTTTTAAATATAAATATGGAAGAACTGGAATTATGGGCTAAATATATAAATAGAGAACAAGATGGTGATATCAGATACCATACTTACCATGGAACGAAAGGTGAAGAGTATGAAAATGTTATAGTTATCATGGAACATAGCTTTGGAAGAATGAATAAAGATAAATTTAAAAGTTTTTTTGAGATTCGAGGAGTGAGTGAAGAAGAAAGGAAGAAAAAACTAAAAAATATGAATGATATAAAAGAATTCGAAAGTACTCAAAATTTAGTCTACGTTGCTTGTTCGCGCGCGATTAAAAATTTAGCAATACTTTATCTAGATGATATAAAAGAAATTAAAATTGGACTGGAAAATGTATTTGGTGAGATTCAAGAATGGTCGCCTGAATAAAATGATATTTTATAACAAAAAGGAAGCGTAACGTTAAATTAATTACGCTCTCCAGAGTTAACTAACTTATATCACTCGCATCGTGGCGTTCGCGTACTTGCCGTGCGGCGTCACCTTGTAGGCGATTAACACGGCGGCCGCGCTGTACCGCTGGGCGTGCATAGATTTCATCAGCCCAACGAATAACATTTTTATATTCATGGACAGATAAAAATTCTGCAGCATCATAAAGCCAACCTTTCACTAAAGCGCCATACCATGGCCAGATAGCGATATCTGCAATACTATAGTTCTCGCCTGCGACATATTTGTGTTCTGCTAAACGCTTGTCTAATACATCTAATTGACGTTTAGTTTCCATCGCAAAGCGGTTAATAGGGTATTCAAATTTTTCAGGGGCGTAGGCATAAAAATGCCCAAAACCGCCACCTGCAAAAGGTGCTGAACCCATTTGCCAGAATAGCCAGGATAAGGTTTCAGCACGTTCTGGTTGAGTTGTAGGTAAAAAAGCAGAAAATTTTTCAGCTAAATAGGTCAGAATAGAACCTGATTCAAATACTCGGATAGGCTCCTTACTGCTTCTATCGACTAAAGCAGGTATTTTTGAGTTAGGGTTAATTTCAACAAAACCCGAACTAAATTGGTCGCCTTCACCAATATTAATTAACCAAGCGTCGTATTCAGCCTCTTTAATGCCAAGGGCTAACAGCTCCTCTAACATGATAGTGACTTTTTGTCCGTTGGGAGTTCCTAATGAATATAGCTGTAGTGGGTGCTTACCTATAGGTAAAGATTTTTCGTGAGTTGCACCAGAAATTGGGCGATTAATATTGGCGAACTTTCCGCCATTACCTTGCTCCCATTGCCAGACTCTCGGGGGAATATAGGGGGTGTTTGCCATGAGTTATCTCCTTAACCATTTTCAAAGGTGGCGATTATTTTCTCATCAATTCTTTAATTATAAAGGCCCCCCACTGTAGCAATCTGTCGTGAATTCTCCACTGTTTTTATCATATTTGCTTTGGTGGGTAGGATAAATAGCACAGAGTGCAAGAACACATAGGGGATAAACGAAAGAGTTAATTATTAGTTCTAAACTATTTTTGGGTTTATGAGTAATTGTATATACGCACAATGATGACCGAGCTATTCATAGGAATTTATATGTTTTTTGAGATGGCTTGATAATAACAAAAGGTAAATATGTTCATTTGCAATAAAAACCAGAGCTTAAAATGAGACTTAAGTTAAAAATTTGTTAACAATCGAATTGTGCAGATCACTAATTCAAATAAAAAAAGGGTGTGAATAATTTGTGAAGATTGGCACTAATTTATCGGAGTGTATTTTATACATTGATAGCATATCAGTCATATTCAGGTGTATCGGAGTGTGTCCATGCTTGCGCCAAATTCAAACATCTACCAAAGCTTATTACAGAGAGCAAAAGTGCAGCCAGACGCTGTTGCGATTGTATTTGAAGAGCAAAGTTGGAGTTATCACCAATTACTTGTGAAAGTAAACCAAACAATGTTGTGGCTAACAACCACCGTGCAGTTGAAAAAAGGCGATCGAATTGTACTTGGCTGGGGAAATACGATTGAGTTTTGCCAATTATTTTATGCCGCGGTAGGTCTGGGCATTCAGGTAATTCCCTTGAGTACCAAAATGAAAGAGTTTGAAGGTAAAGAGCATTTGTCTTGTATTAATGCAGATGCTGTTTTTTGGGATGATACATATCAACCATGGTTAGCACAGCTCAGTGCAAAAGGGGTGAGTCTTTCTCAGTGGCGTAATGTAATATTCACTGATGAAATTAATTTTATTAACCAAGTTAATGAAGAAGACCCTGCTGTTATAATATTTACCTCGGGTACAACAGGGGCGCCAAAAGGTGCGGTGATCACGCATAAAAATATATTGTCTGCAGTATATGCCTATCAGGAAACATTAAAGCTATCTGAACACGATAAAACAATTTTAGCAGTGCCGATTTATCATATTACTGGCCTCTCTGCTATTTTGGCGTTATTTATCCATATTGGTGGGACGATTTATCTTCATAAAAAATTCAATGCAAAAGATATTATTTCAACAATTGCAAAAGAAAAAATAACATTTTTACATGGTTCTCCAACAGTATTTATATTGTTAATTCAGAAAATAAAAGAAAATAAAAGCATTAACCTAGAAAGATTTAATTCATTAAAAATGATTGCTTGTGGTGCAGGGCATTTAAATGAAGGTACGATTAAAGAGCTTTCTTATATATTTGCTAAAACATCCATTCATTCTATTTATGGTTTGACTGAAACCTCTTCACCAGCAACTGTATTTCGTGAAGATATTCGTTATAGCGATAAGAAGTCTAGCTCTGGTACACCAGTTCCTGGGTTACAGGTGACCATACGTAATGATAAAGGTGAAAATCTTCCCGCGAACTGCACAGGTAATATTTGGGTTAAGGGGGATGTTGTTATCCAACGTTATTGGCCGGATAGTCCTGCGAATACCACATCATTTAATGATGGTTGGTTTTTCACAGGGGATATTGGCTATATGGATAATGATGGTTTTCTTTATATTCAAGATAGAATTAAAGATATGATTAACCGTGGTGGTGAAAAAATATATTCTATTGAAGTCGAGGATTTAATTTCTAATTATCCAGGAGTTAATGAGGTCGCTGTTATTCCAATTGAAAGCACAATTTATGGTGAAGAACCCATTGCATTTATTATTCCTGAGAATCAAGTGTGTTTAACCAGTAAAGAAATTATTGAGTGGTTAAAAGATAGGGTGCCAACGTATAAAGTTCCAGTAAGAATTATGTTTACGCGTAACTTCCCTAGAACTTGGAATGGGAAAATAAGCAAGAAAGATTTGAAATTACGATATTACTCTTTAAATAACTAAAATATAAATTAGTTTTTAATTAATCAAAAAGGGGCTATGAAATATTAGCCTTCAGGTAGGTTTTATCATGAATAATAAATTTATTTCTAAACAAGATGCCGCTAAATTAATTAATAATGGCGATACAATTTGTACTGTGGGAATGACATTAACCAGTGCTGCTGAATCTATTTTATCAGCAATTGAGCAACGCTTTTTATCCGAGGGTACACCAAATCAATTAACACTGGTTCACGCAGCTGGGCAATGTAACCGTATTCGAGGGAATCAACACTTTGCCCATGAAGGGATGGTGAAACGGATTATTGGTTCCCATTGGGGGCTAGCACCTCGATGGATGCAAATGATTAATGACAACCAAGTTGAAGCATATTGCCTCCCTCAAGGGCAAATGGTGCATTTATATGGTGCAATGGCCGCGGGCTTACCGGGGCGCTTATCCAAAGTAGGGTTAGGAACATTTATCGACCCTGACCTTGAAGGCGGTAGGATGAACGCTAAAACGTTGGTACTTCCCCCTTTGGTTGAAAAAGTGAATTTCAAAGGGGAAGAATGGTTATGGTACCCAGAAATTCCCTTAGATGTGGTGGTGATCAGAGGAACTCACGCTGATAGTAAAGGCAACCTCACCACCGATGAAGAAGCCATGGCCCTAGAGGTCTTGCATGCGGTACTGGCGGCTAAACGCTTTGGTGCCAAAGTGATTGCACAAGTGAAATATTGCGTTGAAGAAGGGACTTTACATCCCAAGCGTGTCACTGTTCCTGCGAGCTTTATTGATCATATTGTCGTGTGTGATAACCCTGAAGAAGACCATCGCCAGTCTTCGAGCTGGTTTTTTGACCCAACGCTATGCGGTGATATTCGCACGCCTATCCAACAAACTACGCCATTACCTTTAGATATTCGCAAATTGATTGGGCGAATTGCATGTCGTTATCTATACGAAAACTGCGTGATTAACTTAGGAACGGGTATTCCAAACGATGTTATTGGCTCAATTATTCAGGAAGAAAATGCAACCAAGCGCGTCGATATCACCGTGGAGTCAGGGATTTGGGGGGGCGTCCAAGCAGGCGGTATTGATTTTGGCATAGGCCGTAACCTGTCAGCGATGATTAGTCACCAAGACCAAATGTTGTACTACAACGGTGCAGGCGTTGATATCACGTATATGGGCGCAGGGGAAATGGATGCCAGTGGCCATGTCAATGCGACGTTGTTAGGCAATATTTGCCCTGGTGCAGGTGGGTTTATTGATATTACCCAAAATGCTCGACACGTGGTGTTTTGCTCAACGTTCACAGCAAAAGGGTTAGATATTCGTTGTGAAAATGGGCAATTAAATATTGTGCGGGAAGGGGATATTAGAAAGTTAGTTAACCAAGTACGGCAAATTTCATGGAATGCGGATGTCGCGCGAAATATTAACCAAACCATGCATTTTGTCACGGAACGTGCGGTGTTCACTTTAGGGGGAAAAACCCCGGTACTGGTTGAAATTGCCCCCGGTATTGACCTAGAGCGTGACATTCTTGCCCATATGGACTTCGTACCTGAAATTTCTCCTGATTTGAAAGTGATGTCTTCTTCACTATTTGAAGAAGCGCCTTTTGGACTGGTTTCGTATTTGTAGTTTCAATATTAAAGAGGAATTTATCCATGTTAGTAAAAGATAAAGTCGCCATTGTGACGGGTTCTGCAAGAGGTATTGGTTTTGCGATTGCTCAGGTACTTGCAGAAGAAGGGGCAAAAGTCGTTATTTCTGATTTAGCCATGTCATCAGGTGAAGAAAGTGCAAAACAGCTACAAGAGCAAGGCCATCAAGCCATTTTCATTCCTTGTGACATTGCCAAACGTGAAGAGGTAAATGCCTTATTTTCTAACGCATTAGCGCATTTTGGGGCGATTGATGTACTGGTAAATAATGCGGGGATCAACCGAGATGGCATGCTGCATAAATTAACGGAAGATGATTGGGACAAAGTGATTGATATCAATCTGAAAGGGACATTTAACTGCATGCAAGAGGCGGCAAAGCTAATGCGTGAACAAGGAAATGGCCGAATTGTCAATATTTCCTCGGCAAGTTGGCTTGGGAATGTTGGGCAAGCCAACTATGCCGCATCCAAAGCTGGGGTTATTGGCCTGACTAAAACGGCTTGTCGTGAACTCGCCCGTAAAGGGGTCACAGTCAATGCGATTTGCCCAGGGTTTATTGATACGGATATGACCCGTGGTGTGCCTGAAAAAGTGTGGGACATCATGATCAGCAAGATACCTGCGGGTTTTGCAGGAGATCCGCGCGATGTTGGCCAATGTGTTGCATTTTTAGCCTCTGATAAAGCGCGTTATATCAATGGCGAAGTAATCAATGTTGGCGGCGGAATGGTGTTATAGGGGGAAATAATGAAACAAGCGAATGATATTGTCATTGTGAGTGGTGTGAGAACGGCAATTGGCACGATGGGGGGAAGTTTTGCAAATACGCATCAACATGACCTCGGGGCGGTGGTTATCCGTGAAGCCGTGAAAAGAGCTGGAATTGCTCCCGAAGATGTTGATGAAGTCATTGTGGGTAATGTTGGGCAAATCGCAGAAAGTGGTTTTATCGCTCGTATTTGCCAACTGCGAGCAGGGTTACCAAAAGAAACCACCGCTTATTCTGTTAACCGCCAATGTGGTTCAGGGCTACAAGCGTTAGCCGATGGCATGATGTTGTTGCAGACCGGCCAATCAGATGTTGTGGTGGCGTGTGGTACTGAAAATATGACAATGCTGCCGTACTACTTACGCAAAGCGCGCTATGGCTACCGCATGGGAAATGATGTACTGGAAGATGGGTTAACGTCCATCCTAACTTGGCCAGAAGGCCCTTACCACAACGGAATGACGGCAGAAAATGTTGCAGAGCAGTTCAATATTACCCGTGAAGAAATGGATGATTTTGCATGGGATAGCCAGCAAAAAGCGTTAAAAGCGATTCAAGCCGGTTATTTTTCTGACCAAATATTACCAGTAGAAATACCCGAAGGCCGTAAAGGTATACGTATTTTTGATACCGATGAACATCCGCGTGATACACCACGTGAAAAATTAGCAAAATTGCGCCCTGCATTTAAAACTGATGGTGTGATTACGGCAGCAAACTCTTCAGGTATCAATGATGGTGCTGCGGCATTAGTGATGATGCGTCGTGAAGAAGCGGAAAAACGTGGTCTGAAGCCAAGAATGAAAGTGGTCGATTGGGCTGTAGCAGGTTGTGAAGCGGCCATTATGGGCTTTGGACCCGCGCCAGCAACCCGTCGATTAATGGAAAAGCTCAAAATGGATGTAAAAGACATTGATTTAATTGAGCTAAATGAAGCATTTGCTGCACAAGCCATTGCAGTTATGAATGATTTGTCTCTTGATAGCACTAAAGTGAATGTGAATGGTGGGGCAATTGCTCTGGGTCATCCAGTGGGTGCCAGTGGGGCTATTTTACCTGTGAAGTTAATGTATGAAATGGAACGCCGTCAGGTTACTACCGGGTTAGTGACTATGTGTATCGGTGGTGGTCAAGGGATATCAATGTTGTTCGAAAGAGAATAAGAAAAGCTGCAAGCAGAAAGCCCGACGTGGGGCGTCGGGCTGTTGCTGAAGTAAAACAACAGGTATGTCACTTATTGCCAAGAGCCGTACCTGTTTCACTACAACATGAGGATCTTATCTATGTTTTCTACAAATGCAAAGTTAGATTATGTGGCTCAGGGGAAAAAAACCAACGCAAAGATATACCGTAACCTGATGCCGTTGTTGATTTTAGCGTACATTATTAGCTTTATTGACCGAACAAATATTGGCATGGCAAAAAATGCGATGTCGATTGATTTAGGATTATCTGCAACCGCGTTTGGTATTGGTGCGGGGCTTTTTTTCTTAACCTACTCGATTCTTGAGATCCCAAGTAATTTGATAATGGAGAAAGTAGGCGCGCGTTTTTGGATCACGCGGATCATGATCACTTGGGGGTTATTATCTGCGGCGATGGCGTTTGTGACAGGGCCGACTTCTTTTTATATCTTGCGGTTATTACTGGGAGCGGCTGAAGCGGGCTTATATCCTGGGGTTATTCTATATATGACATATTGGTTTAGCCAAGAAGAACGGGCTAAAGCAACAGGGTTATTTTTACTTGGGGTTTGTCTTGCAAATATTATTGGGGCGCCGCTGAGTGGTTTATTGCTGAGTATGGATGGCTTATTAGGCTTCCATGGTTGGCAATGGATGTTTGTTATTGAAGGCTTGCCAGCAGTTATCCTAGCATTTGTTGTGTGGTTCGTGTTGCCGAATAAACCAGAAGATGCAAAATGGTTAGATGAAGATGATCGGAATTATATTAAATATAAACATGATCAAGACAAAAACAGTATTAGTGTGAGTAACAGTAAATTCTCACTCAAGGCGGCATTTAAGAATAAAGCCTTTATGATGATTGTTGCTATCTATTTTACTCACCAGTTCTCGGTCTATGGTTTAAGTTATTTTTTACCGACTATTATCGGTGAATATGGCAAATTAACACCTATTCAAATCGGCTTATTAACAGCGATTCCATGGATTTCAGCCGCAATTGGTGGCATTTTTGTCGCGAGAAAAGCTAATACACCGCGTCGTTCATCACGTATTTTAATTTCAGGTTATGCAGTAATGGCCGTAGGGTTAGTGATTGGTGCACTGGGTGGCCCAGTTGTCGGTTTAATTGGCTTTTGCTTAACGGCATTTATGTTTTTTGTGGTTCAATCGATTATTTTCTCGCTTCCTCCGACTTATATGAGTGGCAGCATGTTAGCGGGAAGTTTGGCACTATTGAACTGCTTAGGGCTGTTTGGCGGCTTCCTTGGCCCGTTCATTCTTGGCTTTTTTGAAGATTATACAGGAACAGCCACTTCTGGATTATGGTTTGGTGTCGGTTTGCTAGTTATCGGAACGATTATTGCGTCACGAGTGAATACTAACGGTATGAGCGAAGCTGAGCCATTACAAGTATCGACTTCAGTGGAAAGCAAATAATTCAACATCGCCATTTACAATAGGAAAGTCTGCATGAAAATTGTTATCGCACTTGATTCCTTTAAAGGAAGTTGTTCTGCAAGGTTAGCATGCCAAGCCGTTGCTGAGGGTTTCAAGCGTGTATCCTCTGAGTTAGATATGACGTTATTACCCATATCTGATGGCGGAGAAGGTTTGTTGGAGTCACTAGAGAATAGCCCCGCGCTTTCTGGTGTAACACCTTACATTTTTAGCTGTACTGGGCCTTATGGTAGTAAGGTTGATGCAGGGTTATTAGTATTGGAGGGAAAAACCGCTTTTATCGAAATGGCGCAATGTTGTGGGCTGGAACTCGTTCAACGTGAGCATCGTCGAGTTGAAAATGCCTCAACTTATGGCTTGGGTGAAATGGTCAAGCATGCACTCGATATGGGTTGTTCTCGTATTGTTATCGGGATAGGAGGAAGTGCAACTAATGATGGTGGTGCTGGGTTTGCTCAAGCATTGGGTGCTCAGTTTTACGATAAAAATTCTCAGCTTATTGAGACGCCAATTTGCGGAAAAGACCTCATTAATATTGCAAAGATTGATTTTGATAAATTTGACTCGCGAGCCGCTAAGGTTGAATTTAATGTCTCTTGCGATGTTGAAAATCCTTTATTAGGCAAAAATGGTGCGACTTATGTTTATGGTCCCCAAAAGGGGGCCGACCAAGCCACACTTGACCAGCTTGAAATTGGGATGGCTCACTATGCGAAATTAATGTCAGCAATAACGGGAAAAGATGTTTCACTGGAGGCTGGCAGTGGTGCAGCGGGTGGATTAGGTGCGGGGCTTCGTTGGTTTGTTTCGGCAAAGCTCGAAAAAGGAATCGATCTCGTTTTGGGACTCCTTGGCGCAAAATCTTATATTCAACAAGCGGATTTAGTCATTGTAGGAGAGGGGCGGCTTGACAGTCAAAGTGCGAATGGTAAGGCTCCTGTGGGAGTGGCTCGTATGGCCAGTCATTATGGTGTGCCTGTCATTGCGCTTTGTGGGGGGTATAGTGAAGATAGCCGTATCTTATTCCAACATGGCATTACCGCAATGTGGTCGCTTTGTCCGGGGCCAGTTTCCCTTGAGCAAGCCATGACAAATGGTGAACGTTATTTGGCAGATACAGCAGAAAATTTGCTGCGTACCGTACTCGCAAATCCGAATACGCAAATAAAACCCTAAAGTGAGGCGGTAATATGCTACTGACTGAAAAACTAGCCAATGATATTGTCACGCGTGCAATGGGAATTATCCATCACAACGTCAATGTGATTAATAGTCAGGGCGTGATTATCGCTTCAGGTGAAAAAAAGCGTATTGGTGAAACCCATGAAGCCGCAGTGGAAGTGATCCGCTGCGGCAAACGGATCACCATCTACAATGAAAATGAAGCACGAGCTTATTCGAATGTGGCACCGGGGATAAACCATCCGATTGTTGTGGCTGATAAAGTGGAATTAGTGATTGGCGTGAGTGGTGACCCTGTTGTGATCCAGCGTTATGCCGAGCTCGCTATACTGACGGCTGAGCTGCTAATTCAACAAGAAATTGAGCGGCGTAGTATTAACTGGCAGCATCGTTTGCGTGACATGCTATTTGTCCAGTTTATAGAAAGCACAACGCCAGCACAGGGGCGCAGTGCATTACTAAAATTACATAATTCCGGTTTTGCGTTCACTTTACCGACTATTCCTGTGATTATTAATATTGAAGCTATTCAGTACCGCCCTGAAATACTCGATACGATCATTACTGAATTATCAGCTATGGAAAAAAGTGATGTGTTATTACTCAATAGCCGCGAAATTTTGATGCTATTCCCATCAACGCATTATCAAAATGAATCGTTTATTTCTAATCTTCATTTCATTCTAGATAGCCAGCTTAGCCAATATTATATTGGTGTTGGTGTTCAGGCAGATACGCAAGAACATGTGAGGGATGCAGTACATTTTGCACGTTCAGTTATTGAAGTTGGACGGCTAACGGTTCCCGATAAACAAGTCTTTTTATTTAAAGAAATGGCATCTTTATGCCTCTTTAATGAATTGGAAAATAGCTATCTATTTAATTTCTTTTTAGATATTTGCCATAAAATATTGTTGCATGATTCGGGCGATATTTTGCTTGAAACCCTTGAGCTGTTTTTATCGCAAAATGGCGAAATAGGTAGCACCGCGCAGCAATTAGGCATTCACAGAAATACATTAAGTTATCGGTTACAACAAATTAAAAAGCAAACCAGTTTGGACCCGACAAGGTTTACGGATCTCATTCAGTTATCTGTTGCGATGCATGGCTACCGTCGACGTTACCCAAAACAACAGCCATGGCTCGATGCATTAAGTTAAGGAGCAGTATCATTACTTTTGTTGTAAAACCCAAATAGCGGCTTCAACGCGCGATTTTAAATTAAGTTTCTTTAGTAAGTGCTTGACATGGACTTTGACGGTGCTCTCTGTGATTTGTAATTTATTCGCAATCATCTTATTTGATAGCCCCTGTGAGATTAAATCTAAGATATGGGTTTCTCTTGGGGTTAGTGCTGATAGATTATGCTCTGTAGGGGCTCGGTTATCTCTTAAAGATTCAGCTAAAATGGAAGCGAGCGTTGGGCTAACGACCATTTTACCACTTGCGGCTTCTTTTAATGCAATAATTAATTTTTCAGGCTCCATGTCTTTGAGTAAATAGCCATCAGCACCTCGTTTTAACGCATTAATTAAGTCTTCGCCATAATTGGACACCGTAAATAAGATAATACGGCCCGAAAGTTCGCGGTTACGTAAGTTATCGAGTACTTCAAAGCCATTCATACTAGGCATATTGAGATCTAATAGGATTAAATCTGGGTCTTGTTCTTCCGCAATTTTAATACCCGTTATTCCATCGTCTGCTTCACCAATTACCTTTAATGTGGGTTCTAAACTAATTAATTGTTTAACACCATTACGTAGCATCGGGTGGTCATCAATCAGTAAAATGGTAGATTGCCCAGTCAGTTTATTTTCATTTTTCATTAATGAGTTACTCCAATTTAATTAAGCCACAGTCAGTGGAAATGCGACATTAACAATAGTGCCACCTTGAACTCTTGGGGAAATTTGATATTTCCCATTTAGGCTTAGCGTTCTTTCTCTCATAATAATCAATCCATAATGGTTATTTTTTGTTGGCTGAGGCTGAATACCTTCCCCATTATCTTCTATTGTCATGGTGATTAATCCGTTATTTTCGATTAATGAGACTTGTGACCAGTTCGCATTAGCATGTTTGAGAATATTGCTTAAAGCTTCTCGGATTATCTGGATAATATGAATAGATTGATGTGGAGAGAGGCTTTTGGCTGGAATTTGGTAATTTAATCCAATTTGAAAACCAAGGCGCTGACTGAATTCTTGGATTGTGCTTTCTAAGGCAGGGAATAGGCCTGGTTCAGTTAATTTTAGTCTGAAGGTTGTTAAAAGCTCACGTAATTGACTATAAGCGGAATTTATTTCATTGCGCATTTCGTTTAATAGTTCTTGGTGCTTAGTTGGCAATGTTTTAGGTTGCATTTGCAGATAACTAATTTGCATTTTGAGGCAAGATAATGATTGTGCGATGGAATCATGCAATTCTCTCGCAATCGCCGATCGTTCATCCATAATCAGTAACTGCTGTTGTTGCTCTAATTGGTGCTCCATCGCTAGCATTCCAGCGATTTGTTTAACTAGCATCAGCACTAAATTATTTTGTTCTTCAGATAATGGCTGGTTTATATCCATTTCAGCTAAAATTATGCCATAACGCTGTAAATTATCAGAAATCTCCCATGATATTACTTTAAGGTGTTCAGCCATCTTGGGTGAATTGAGAGAGTGCTCCTCGTTTTCTGGGCAATGAATTTCATGAAAGCAGGCATCATTGTTTTCTTCGTATAGCCTCAATCTAATATTTTGCAGTGGTATTAAGCTTTTAAGCTCAAATAACACTTTTTCTAACCTTATTGATAGTGGCCCAATGGCATGTAGGGTTCGATTAGATTGGTATAAATAGAGTAATACTTTATTTTTCTTTTGCAGATCGGCGGTTTTTTCGATAACTCGAGATTCTAATTGATGGTAACTCTGTGCGAGCTCATCCGACATTTGATTTAACGTATGGCCCAGTGAATTTAGCTCATCTTGTTTTTTGCCTACAGGAAAGCGCTGACTAAAGTCTTGGTGACTAATCGCGTTCACCATATGAAGTAACTTAAGCCAAGGTGTATAAATTTTCTTTCTAAAATGGCAGATAGCAAAAATAAGTAGCAATGAAACGAGGCCAATAAATACCATTTGAGTGATTGCTACATAGGTTATTTTTCGTTCTGTTTTTTCATCAATATTACGAACTAATGCATCGAGTTTATTAACAAAGGTAACGACCGCGAGACGTGCATCATTAGGAGAAACTGCATGGTTAAGAGCAGGTTTTAATTCTGTAACCCAATATTGATAAAGCTCAGCAAATTGCGGATTTAAATCTTCTATATCGACAACTTGTGTTAGTTCATTGCTTAATAAATTTTTTTCAAGCTCACTAACATATACGTCAGAATATTGGTTGAGTGGCACTAATGAAAGTAAATGATAACTTTGCATCCGCAATGAGCCTGATTTATTTATTGCATGTGCATTTCCTTGCACACTAATAATCATACTATTTGAAATTGTCATGCCAATAATACCGAGTACGGCAATCAATAGCATTAAACCAATAACTTGGTTAATGATTGAAAATCGGTGATAAGCAATAGACATAAATGATCCTTTCTACTCTATACGTTTATTTATTATTTTTGATAACGTAGATATTGTTTCTCTATTATATAAAATTGAATATGCCACTTCGGTATTACTCCTTAATATCCCATTGAATTATTCGCTTTAAATTTCAACAAATAAAATTACCGGGCAATGATTTTTTTTGTTTTAATTCAATTAATTATTGTTTTGTACTCCTAATACTCCTCTAGTGGTTAACGAGAAAAATCACGCATATTTCATTTAAATCTCTCTTGATTTAGATCAGCTTCACGGTGGTCTATTCGCCACACACTGCGAGCAGAAATTGTATTTATCGGGGTGATTTATGTCTCAACGAGATAATGTTAATAGTGTAGCTGCACAGTCAAATAATGGTGTTATACAGGATTGGCGTCCTGAAGATACTCGGTTTTGGCAGCAAACAGGGCAGCGTATTGCCAATCGTAATTTATGGATTTCTATTCCATGTTTATTGCTTGCATTTTGCGTATGGATGTTATTTAGTGCAGTTGCGGTTAATTTAAATAAAGTGGGTTTTAATTTTACGACAGACCAATTATTTTTATTAACCGCATTACCTTCCGTTTCAGGTGCTTTATTAAGAGTCCCTTATTCATTCGTTATTCCTATTTTTGGTGGGCGCCGTTGGACTGCTATTAGTACGCTGTTTTTAGTGATCCCATGTATTTGGCTAGGTTATGCGATTCAAAACCCTGCCACGCCTTATCAAGTCTTTGTCATTATTTCCCTACTTTGTGGTTTTGCCGGCGCTAACTTTGCATCCAGCATGGCCAATATCAGCTTCTTTTTCCCTAAAGCTCGCCAAGGCGGTGCACTTGGCCTGAATGGTGGGCTAGGAAATTTAGGGGTCAGTGTCATGCAATTGGTGGCGCCTTTTATCGTTGGTGTTGGTGTATTTACTTTCGTTGGTGGGACTGGAGCAGCTCAGCCTGATGGCTCAACGTTGTGGTTAGAAAATGCCGCTTGGATTTGGGTGCCATTTCTACTGCTTTTTACGGTGATGGCTTGGTTTGGCATGAATGACTTAGCGGCTAATAAGGCATCTCTTAAAGCACAATTACCTGTTTTGAAACGTGGCCATCTATGGGTATTAAGCCTGTTATATCTGGCGACATTCGGCTCGTTTATCGGTTTTTCTGCTGGTTTCGCGATGTTATCGAAAACCCAGTTTCCAGACGTCATTATCTTGAAGTTTGCCTTTTTTGGCCCTTTCCTCGGTGCGTTAGCTCGCCCAGTCGGTGGCATGTTATCTGACCGTTTTGGTGGTGTGAAAGTCACATTACTGAACTTTGTGGTCATGGCTGTTTTCTCCGGCTTGCTGTTTTTTACGTTACCAGAAAACGGTCAAGGAGGCTCTTTCGGGGCGTTTTATGGCGTATTTATGGTGCTGTTTTTAACGGCAGGGCTAGGCAGTGGCTCAACCTTCCAAATGATTGCTGTTGTTTTTCGTAAATTAACCATGGACAAAGCCATCTTAAGAGGAGCTTCAGAGCAAGAAGCCCAAAAAGAGGCGGTAACAGAAAGTGCTGCAGCTTTAGGGTTTATCTCTGCTATTGGTGCAATAGGTGGCTTCTTTATTCCAAAAGCGTTCGGTACATCATTAACACTGACGGGTTCACCGGCAGATGCAATGAAAGTGTTTTTTATATTTTATCTTTCCTGTGTGTTTATCACGTGGCTGGTATATGGCCGTAAACACAAATAATAACAAGTCATAAAAATCAATTTTAGCAATGTACGGCGCCGGTCGCCGTCTCTTTGGAGGCAATCCGATGAGCAAGTTTTTAGATAGATTTCGGTATTTTAAGCAGTTGGGCGAAACCTTTTCAGGTGATCACGGGCAAGAGTTAAATGTAAACCGTGATTGGGAAGATGGTTATCGTAGCCGCTGGCAGCATGACAAAGTCGTGCGTTCCACCCATGGTGTCAATTGTACGGGCTCTTGTAGCTGGAAGATTTATGTCAAAAATGGGTTAGTGACTTGGGAAACTCAACAGACGGATTACCCACGAACTCGCCCTGATTTACCTGATCATGAGCCGAGAGGATGCCCTCGTGGTGCGAGTTACTCTTGGTATTTATATAGCGCAAACCGTGTTAAATACCCAATGATGCGTAAGCGCTTACTTAAACTATGGCGTGAAGCAAAAGCGGAGCAGCAAGACCCTGTTGCAGCGTGGCTATCTATTATCAATGACCCGCAGAAGGCACAAAGCTATAAACAAGCTCGTGGTCGTGGTGGTTTTGTTCGCTCAAGCTGGCAGGAGGTGAATGAACTGATTGCGGCAGCGAACGTCGCGACGATTAAAGAATTTGGTCCTGACCGCATTGTTGGCTTTTCACCAATTCCCGCGATGTCGATGGTTTCCTACGCCTCGGGTGCTCGCTATTTATCGTTAATTGGTGGCTCATGCTTAAGTTTTTATGACTGGTATTGTGACTTGCCACCTGCGTCACCCATGACGTGGGGCGAACAAACTGACGTACCTGAATCAGCGGATTGGTACAACTCGTCTTATATTATTGCTTGGGGTTCTAACGTACCGCAAACGCGTACGCCAGACGCACACTTTTTTGCAGAAGTGCGTTATAAAGGGACGAAAACGGTCGCGGTGACGCCAGACTACGCGGAAATTGCCAAATTATGTGACCATTGGTTGAACCCGAAACAAGGAACGGATAGCGCCATGGCAATGGCGATGGGGCATGTGATCCTCAATGAATTCCATGTAAAACGTGAAGCGGAATACTTCCGTGAATATGTGCGCACTTATACCGATATGCCGATGCTTGTCATGCTAGATAAGCGTGAAGATGGTTCTTATGCCGCAGGCCGCATGCTACGGGCATCTGATTTACATAATTCATTAGGCGAAGAAAAAAATGCCGAATGGAAAACTATTGCGATTGATGAAGAGACAGGTGAATTATGTGCTCCACAAGGTTCAATGGGATTCCGTTGGGATGGTGGCCAAAAATGGAATTTAGAACCGCGTGCTGGACAAGATGCACATAACATTAAAATGAAACTCAGCTTGGCAGATAGCCATGATGAATTTGTCGATGTTGGTTTTCCTTACTTTGGTGGCTTAGAAAGTGAGCACTTCCAGCATGTTGAACTTAAAGATGTTTTATTACATAAACTGCCCGCTAAACGTATTCAGTTAGCTGATGGTAGCGAATCATTGGTTACTAGTGTTTATGATTTAATGCTAGCGAACTACGGTATTGACCGTGGTTTTGGTGATGAAAACTGTGCGGTTGATTACGATGATATGAAAGCGTATTCACCTGCGTGGGCGGAAAAAGTCACAGGGGTTAGCCGCCAAAATATTATTCGCATAGCGCGTGAGTTTGCCGATACCGCAGAGAAAACCCATGGCCGTTCTATGGTGATTGTTGGCGCAGGGATTAACCATTGGTATCACATGGATATGACCTATCGTGCGATTATCAATATGTTGATTTTCTGTGGTTGCGTTGGGCAAAGCGGCGGTGGCTGGTCTCATTATGTTGGGCAAGAGAAATTACGGCCACAAACGGGTTGGTTACCTTTAGCCTTTGGTTTGGACTGGCAGCGCCCACCTCGCCATATGAATAGCACATCTTTCTTTTATAACCATTCAAGCCAATGGCGTTATGAAACAGTCGCAACAGAAGAGTTGTTATCGCCTCTAGCCGATAAGCAAGCCTTTAGCGGCAGTTTGGTTGATATGAATGTACGTGCAGAACGCATGGGGTGGCTGCCGTCAGCACCACAATTAAATGTCAACCCATTGAATATTGCGAAGAATGCACAAAGTGAAGGAATGTCACCCACTGATTATACTGTTAAACAGTTGAAAGAAGGGAATATTCGCTTTGCTTCAGAGCAACCTGATGACCCTCAAAATTTCCCACGAAATCTGTTTATTTGGCGTTCAAATTTATTGGGTTCCGCAGGGAAAGGCCATGAATATTTATTGAAATATTTATTGGGTACTGAAAATGGTATTCAAGGCAAAGACTTAGGCCAACAAGGCGGCGTCAAACCAGAAGAA
Source organism: Providencia sp. PROV156 (assembly GCF_028480905.1). Lineage (NCBI taxonomy): Bacteria > Pseudomonadati > Pseudomonadota > Gammaproteobacteria > Enterobacterales > Morganellaceae > Providencia > Providencia sp. PROV156. Next base: position 99,806 of record NZ_JAMPPE010000005.1, read on the forward strand.
GTGGAATGGCAAGATAAAGCGGCAGAAGGGAAAGTTGACTTAGTGGTGACTCTCGACTTCAGAATGTCGAGCACCTGCCTGTTCTCGGACGTTATTTTACCGACTGCTACTTGGTATGAAAAAGACGATATGAATACCTCGGATATGCATCCATTTATTCACCCATTATCAGCTGCAGTCGACCCAGCTTGGGAATCTAAAAGCGATTGGGAAATTTATAAGGGGATTGCCAAAGCATTTTCTGAGGTCAGCGTTGGTCACTTAGGCAAAGAAACGGATGTGGTGACGCTGCCGATTCAACATGATAGTGCAGCCGAGATGGCACAGCCTTTTGATGTTAGAGATTGGAAAAAAGGGCAATGCGAGCTTATTCCAGGGAAAACAGCGCCGCATATTATCTGTGTTGAGCGTGACTACCCAAATACTTATGCACGTTTTACCTCTCTTGGCCCATTGATGGATAAATTGGGTAATGGTGGTAAAGGGATCAATTGGGATACACAAGATGAAATTGATTTCTTGAAAAAACTCAATAAAACCCAGCCTGACGGTACCAATGCTGGGCGGCCAAAAATTGAAACGGCAATTGATGCCGCGGAAGTCATTTTAACACTTGCACCTGAAACCAATGGGCAAGTGGCAGTAAAAGCATGGGATGCATTAAGCAAAGTAACGGGCCGCGACCATACTCATCTTGCTCGTTATAAAGAAGACGAAAAAATCCGTTTTCGCGATATTGTTGCGCAGCCGCGTAAAATTATATCAAGCCCTACATGGTCAGGGCTGGAAGATGAACATGTTTCCTACAATGCCTGTTACACCAACGTGCATGAAATGATCCCATGGCGGACGCTCAGTGGTCGTCAGCAATTATATCAAGATCACGAATGGATGCGCGCCTTTGGGGAAAGCCTTGTGGTGTATCGCCCACCAATTGACACTCGAGCGGCTCAGCCACTTATGGGGAAAAAATCCAATGGATTCCCAGAAAAAGCACTGAACTTTTTAACACCGCACCAAAAATGGGGGATCCACTCTACTTACAGCGACAACTTATTAATGTTGACGTTAGGCCGCGGTGGCCCAGTTGTTTGGCTTAGCGAAGAAGATGCCCGCGAACTGGGTGTTGAAGATAACGATTGGGTTGAAGCTTTTAACAGTAATGGTGCATTAACCGCTAAAGCGATCGTTAGCCAACGTATTCCTGATGGCATGATCATGATGTACCACGCCCAAGAACGACTGATCAACTTACCAGGCTCTGAAATTACGGCTCAACGTAGCGGAATTCATAATTCTGTCACGCGTGTTTGCCCGAAACCTACGCATATGATCGGTGGCTATGCGCACCTTGCCTATAGCTTCAATTATTACGGAACAGTAGGTTCTAATCGTGATGAATTTGTGGTTGTTCGCAAAATGAAACAGGTTGACTGGCTGGATGGTGAAGGTGATGCCTACCAGCAGACCTTGAGCGGAAAGGAGAAAGCATAATGAAAATTCGTTCTCAAGTCGGCATGGTGCTAAACCTTGATAAATGTATTGGTTGTCACACTTGCTCAGTGACCTGTAAAAACGTGTGGACTAGCCGCGAAGGGGTAGAATACGCATGGTTTAATAACGTCGAAACCAAACCAGGTATTGGTTACCCCCATAATTGGGAAGACCAAGAAAAATGGAAAGGAGGCTGGATCCGCACCATTAAGGGTAAATTGGTTCCACGTATGGGGAACAAAGTTGGCGTTTTATCAAAAATCTTCGCTAACCCAGATGTACCTGCTTTGGATGATTATTATGAGCCGTTTAATTATGACTACGGCCATTTAAAAAATGCTAAAGAAGGCAAACACGTACCAACCGCGCGCCCTCGTTCATTAATTACGGGTGAGCGAATGAGTAACGTGAAAATGGGACCAAACTGGGAAGATGATTTAGGCGGCGAATTCGCCAAGCGAGCCCAAGATAAAAACTTTGAACATATTCAAAAAGAGATGTACGGGCAGTTTGAGAATACGTTCATGATGTATTTGCCACGCCTGTGTGAACATTGTTTAAACCCAGCTTGCGTCGCGACCTGCCCAAGTGGTGCAATTTATAAGCGCTCAGAAGACGGTATTGTTTTGATTGACCAAGACAAATGCCGTGGCTGGCGTATGTGCTTAACTGGTTGCCCGTATAAAAAAATCTATTTCAATTGGAAAAGCGGTAAATCAGAAAAATGTATTTTCTGTTACCCACGTATTGAGTCAGGCATGCCAACGGTTTGCTCTGAAACCTGTGTTGGTCGTATCCGCTATTTAGGGGTATTGCTGTATGACGCCGATAAAATTGAGTCAGCTGCCAGTGTCGAAAAGGAAACCGACCTTTACCAAAGCCAACTAGATGTTTTCCTTGATCCCCATGATCCAAAAGTGATTGAAGAAGCGCAAAAACAAGGGATCCCATTAAGTGTGATCGATGCGGCACAGAAATCTCCAGTGTACAAAATGGCGATGGAATGGCGCTTAGCTCTGCCATTACACCCTGAATACCGCACGTTACCAATGGTGTGGTATGTACCACCTTTGTCACCGATCCAGTCAGTGGCGGATTCAGGGCTATTAGCTAATAAAGGTGTATTGCCGGATGTCGAAAGTTTACGCATTCCAGTGCAATACCTTGCGAATTTGTTAACCGCAGGGGATACCGAACCGGTGTTATTGGCGTTAAAACGTATGTTAGCGATGCGCCATTTCAAACGGGCAGAAACCGTGGAAAACCAATGTGATACCAGTGCATTAGAGCAAGTCGGCTTAACACAAGCTCAGGCACAAGAAATGTACCGCTATTTAGCCATTGCTAACTATGAAGACCGTTTTGTCATTCCATCCAGTCATCGAGAATTGGCGCGTGAAGCATTCCCTGAAGCGAAAGCTTGTGGCTTTAGTTTTGGTGATGGTTGCCATGGCAGCGATAGCAAAGCGAATTTATTTAATAGCAGGCGCATTGACGCCATTGATATCACACCAAAAAATAATCAGGAGAAAGCACTATGATGACACTAAAAGTGATTTCTCGGTTATTGGAATACCCTTCGGAAGCGCTTTGGTTACATCGTGATGAGCTCATTGAAGCGCTAGAACAGGCTGATGAGCTGCCTGTCACACGGGCTGTTCAACTGATGGTGTTTGTGCGTGAGTATCTCAACGAAGACTTACTTGATATGCAGGCGCAATATTGTGAACTGTTTGATAGAGGGCGCGCGACATCATTATTGCTATTTGAGCATGTACATGGCGAATCCCGAGACCGAGGGCAAGCGATGGTTGATTTAATGGCTCAATATCAGCAACAGGGTTTGCAAATTGATTGCCGTGAATTACCCGATCATTTGCCCATTTATTTGGAATACCTCACGGCATTACCGACCGATGAAACTATCGAGGGGCTACAGGATATTGTGCCAATTTTAGCGCTGTTAGGGGAAAGGTTGAAACAGCGAGAAAGCCGTTTCTCTGTTTTATTTGATTTTTTACTTGAGCTTTCCCATAGCGACATTGCTGCGGAGCAATTAAGCAAACAAGTCGCAACCGAAGTACGGGATGATACCCCAGAGGCGCTAGATGCAGTTTGGGAAGAGGAGCAAGTGAAATTTTTTGCCGATGAAAAAACATGTGGTAGCGAAGTTGCAGCGCATCAACATCGCTTCGCCAATGCGGTGGTACCACAGTATTTGGATCTCAGTGTGGGCAGCCATGTAGGAGTTCAAAAATGAATTTTATCAATCAATTTTTCTTCGATATTTACCCCTATATCGCTGGGACGGTATTTATTGTCGGTAGTTGGTTACGTTACGATTACGGGCAATACACGTGGCGAGCGGGTTCCAGCCAAATGTTGGATAAAAAGAACATGCGTTTGGCATCAAACTTATTCCATTTGGGGATTATTGGGATTTTTGTCGGGCACTTTTTAGGTATGTTAACGCCTCATTGGATGTATGAATCTTTTCTGCCAATGCACATTAAGCAGTTAATGGCGATGATTGGTGGGGGATCAGCAGGTGTGATGATGTTAATTGGTGGCGCGATGCTATTGAAGCGCCGCCTGACAAACCCACGAGTGAGAGCAACTTCATCCTTTGGTGACATCATGATCTTAACCTTGCTGGTGGTGCAAGTTTGCTTAGGATTACTCACCATTCCATTCTCAGCACAACATATGGATGGTAGCGAAATGTTGAAATTAGTGGGATGGGCACAGTCTATTGTGACATTCCATTGGGGGGCATCCAATTACCTTGAAGGGGTTGGCATTGTTTTTAAACTGCATATTGTGTTGGGGATGACGATATTTTTACTCTTCCCATTCTGCCGTTTAGTGCACATTTGGAGTGCACCTATCGAATACCTGACTCGTCGGTATCAATTGGTGAGAAATCGCCATTAGGTTTGGGTTCCACAAGGAGGTGGGCCAGTACATTGCTTTTGTACAACTTGTTCTTGTGTAAACAACAAATATTGCTATTTTGGCGCCCCATCTCATAGGAGATGGGGTTTTTTGTTTTATTTAGTGTTGGTTGGCTCAATATAGCCAAGGCGGCGGGAAATCAGTAAGCAAACGTGGGCAAGTTCTTCATTAACACGGTCTATTTTGGAAACCATTCTGTGAGTCGGCCCAGCGACACTAATCGCGCCGATAATATTACCGGTATAATTAAATATCGGCCTTGCCACACAGGTGAGCCCTTCTTCATTTTCTTCATCATCTAAAGAAAAGCCTTTTAAACGAATATCAGCCAAAACTTCATACAGTTTCATGCGATCGATAACTGTTTTTTCAGTGTATTTGGTTAATGGTTTATCTAGTACAGCATCAATTTCTTCTAACGGCTGGAAGGCTAATAAAGCTTTCCCTATACCAGTACAATAAGCGGGTAGTCGAGCACCCAGTTTTGCGGAGGTTTGAATGGATAGCGTTCCTTCACTTTTATAGAGGTAGACCACATGGCCACTGTTATAAACCCCTAAAAAGCAAGTTTCAAACGTTGAACTCGACAACGTTTTTAAATAAGGGATTGAAACTTCAACTAAATTAACATTCATTAAGCCTTTAATGCCTAATTCGAGGCTTTTTAAGTCAAGGTTATAGCGTTCTGTAAGATGGTCTAAGCTGACATATTGACGCTCTTTTAGTGTTTCTAATACACGAAAAGCCGTGGTTTTTGGAATCTCCGTATTTTTGACCAATTCGGCCAAAGAAATTCCGTCAGAATGGTTACTAATCTCTTCAAGTATGGTCAGTACTCTGTCGATATTCGACGAGTTTGCTTGACTTTCTTTCGTCATCGTAGGTTCCTCACTCACGCTAAGCCCTCTCATTGTACTCATTTTTTAAACGTCGTTCCATTTTTACCTCGATGTTACCTTTTTCTCTGAAAAAACATGCAGTACGTAATGTATTGATCTTCATTGAGTTTGACTTTTTGATTGTGATCGCTGTCGTTATTCTTATAAAATCGGAACGACATTCCTAATTTTTGATGTATGTTATTAAAAGAGGAACGATGTTCCGTTATTTTAAAGGGATAAACATGTTGATAGTGACCATTGATACAGGGACAACGAATACCCGAGTTAGAGCATGGAAAAATAACACGGTTGTTCGTGAACAAAGTGTTGAAGTTGGTATTAGGGATTGTGCAAAAAATGGCGATAAAACGCTGTTAATTCAATCGATAAAAACAGTACTAGATAAGCTGTTGTCAGGGGTGAGTGCTGAAGAAAGAGAAAATTATCAGCTCGTTGCATCAGGTATGATTACATCCGAAATTGGGCTGTGTCACTTACCTCACCAAGTGACTCCTGTTTCAATGCAGCAACTTGCTAAGGCCACAATGCCTTGTGTTATCAAAGAGATCAGTGAAAAGCCGATTATTTTTATACCAGGCGTTAAAAATAACGTGACAAATATGACGTTTGATTCAATTGAAAGTATAGATGTAATGCGCGGTGAAGAAGTTGAAGTTTTTGGCATTTTAACACAGCAACCGGATCTTGGCCCAGCCTTAGTCATTTTGCCCGGGTCACATTCTAAGTTTGTACGTCTTGATGAAAATAATAATGTGGTTGCATTGGCAACAACGATGGCAGGGGAAATTTTCGATACATTAACGCACCAGACTATCTTAGCCAGTTCTTTAGAACACCAGTTTGTTCAATATTTAGATAAAGAATATTTACGCAGAGGTGCTGAACTTAGTCTACAAGTGGGGATTGCGAGAAGTTGTTTTTCGGTGAGGCTACTAGACCTTTTTACGGAAGCGACACTTGACCAACGCTCAAGTTTTTTATTGGGAGCTATTTTGGCGTCAGATTTACTCGCAATAAAACATAGCCAAGCTCTTAATATTACTAGCGATATAAAAATCGTTATTAGTGGAAAACCTATTTTAGCAGATGCACTTAAAGAATTAATTAAAAATGATAGTTATTTCACTGGGGAAATACGCCTATTAGACGATAAAAAGGAACAACCTTTTTCTGGATTGGGTGCAATTTCAATATTAAAAGAAATGCAATACAAATAAATACTATTAATGGTTTTTTATTAGGTGATTGTTATGAATTCTAAAAATGAAATACCACTTATTGCAATATTACGGGGAATAAAACCTGACGAAGTTTTAGAACATATCGCTATCCTTGCAGATGAAGGTTTTAATTATATAGAAATTCCTCTTAACTCTCCCGAGTGGGAAAAAAGTATTCCATTAGCGATTGAAAACTATGGAGATAAATTGAAAATTGGTGCCGGTACTGTACTCAATAAAAGTAATGTTGAAAAGTTGGCAATAATGAACGCTAAAATTATTGTCACTCCCAATATTAACGTTTCTGTGATCACTACTGCTCTTGAAAATAAGATGGAAATATTTCCAGGTTGTGCAACAGCAACAGAAGCTTTTACCGCGATTGACGCCGGTGCTGTTAATTTAAAAATTTTCCCTACAGCGCCTTTTGGGGTTAATTATGTGAAATCGCTGATGTCAGTGCTCCCAAAAAATATTGCTATTTATGCGGTAGGAGGCATCACTCCGAATAATCTGCATGAATACCTAGGTATTGGCTGCCATGGTGCAGGACTGGGAAATGATCTTTACCAAATAGGCCAAACACCAGAGAAAACCAGAGAAAAAGCGAAAGCATTTATATCTGCATATATCGCATTTAAAAATCAAACTAATTAATCCTAAAGAGATATTAAAATGAAATACGATTATGTTTTTAAAAATGCCACTGTAATAGATGGTAGTGGTAAAAGCGAGTTTGTCAGTGATATTGCAGTTAAAGATGAACGGATTATTAAAATATCAAAAAATATAAGTGAAGATACTGAAAAAATAATTGACTGCTCAGGCTTGATTTTATCACCTGGATTTATTGATGTGCATACTCATGACGATTTAATTGTGATTGATAAGCCTGAATATATTGAAAAAACATCACAAGGTGTAACGACAATTATTGTTGGTAATTGTGGTATCAGTGCAGCGTGTGCAACATTAAAGGATGAAGTTCCTGACCCAATTAATTTATTAGGTGAGTTAAACGAATTTCAATTTTCTGATTTAGCCAGTTATAAACAAAAAATTAATAATGTGATGCCAACCGTTAATGTTGCGACGTTAATAGGGCATACAACCTTAAGAAATAATTGTGTGACAGACTTATTAAAACCCGCGACACAAGACAATATCGCTCATATGAAGCAAGTATTGGCCTGTGCGTTAGATGAAGGGGCTTTAGGATTAAGCACTGGTTTATCTTACGGTAACGCAATTAATTCTTCGACTGAAGAAATTTGTGAGTTGGCTGAATTATTAGCAGAGCATCAGGGAATTTATACCACTCATATGCGAACTGAATATGACGGTATCATTGATGCGATGCATGAAGCCTTCCATATCGGCCGTCATGCAAAAGTTCCTGTGCAAATTTCCCACCATAAGTGCGCTGGTGCAAAAAACTGGGGACGCACAAAAGAAACGCTTGCCCTCATTGAAAAATACCAAGCCATGCAGGATATCAATTGTGATTGTTACCCATATCGTGCGGGTTCATCAAACTTAGATATCACACAAGTTACTGAAGACTATGACATCCTAATAACTTGGTCGACACCATTCCCTGACGTTGCGGGTAAGACATTAAAAGAAATAGCCGCTATGTGGAGTAGCGATGTTTTCCAAGTTGCTGAAAAAATTGTTCCTGCGGGAGCGATTTATTTCCAAATGCACGAAGATGATGTTCGTCGTGTGTTACAGCATCCAAGCAGTATGGTGGGTTCTGATGGCTTACCACGTGACCCTAATCCACATCCACGCCTTTGGGGAACTTTCCCACGAGTTATTAGCCACTATAGCCGTGATGAGCAGCTTTTCCCAATGACCACCGCGATTTACAAAATGACAGGCATGTCAGCACAACGTTTTTCTTTAAAGGATAGAGGCCTTATCCAAGAAAATTATTTTGCAGATATCGTTGTATTTGACCCTAAAAAAATTAATGAAACAGCCACGTTCCAAGACCCAAAACAAAAAGCGGATGGTATTGAATATGTGTTTGTTAATGGTGTTCTGACCTATACCAAAAAAGAAATGACAGGGAATAGAGCAGGTAAATTCTTAGAAAGAAATAAATAAAAGAGAGATAAAAATGATTAAAAGATTCGGAATTGAAGGCTCAAAAGGTACTGGCGGGCAATCTTTGCCTTTTGCTAAGGCCGTGTTAGCTGACGGATGGCTGTATGTTTCAGGGCAAACACCCATGATTGACGGGGAAGTGATTGATGGCGGAATTATCGCTCAATCTAAATTGGCTATCGAGAATTGTTTAAACATTATGAAAGATGCGGGATTTGCGACGCAAGATATTGTGCATATGAAAGTGGTATTAAGTGATGCGCGCTATTTCCAATCTTTTAATAAAGTATTTCAGCAATTCTTTGCAGATAATCCACCTGCACGGGTGTGCTTTGTCGCTGACCTTGTCGTCGATTGTATGGTTGAAGTGGATATTACCTGCTTCAACAGCAAATTCAAATCTTAATTGCTAAGGCGATGAGAGGCTACTATGGAACATAATAATTTCTTAATGTGGTTTTTGTTATATGCATTTGTGATGATGTTTGTGGGTTGGTATGTCACAAGGCATCAAAAAACGGGTGAAGATTTCATTCTTGGTGGAAGAAAGCTCCCGATGCTACTCACTCTCGGTTCAACCGTCGGGACGATGGTGGGAACGGGCTCGAGTATCGGTGCAGTCAGTTTTGGCTATTCCAATGGCTGGGCGGGAATGTTGTATGGGATTGGTGGAGCGACGGGGATCTTACTAACGGCTTGGCTATTTGCACCAGTAAGAAATTATCGCTTTATGACCATGAGTGAAGAGATCTGCTATTACACAGGCGGCAGCCGTTTAGTGAAAAACTTGGTTGCGCTATTAATATTCTTGGCATCGATAGGCTGGCTCGGCGCTCATATTCTTGGAGGCGGCTTATATCTAGCATGGGCGGCAGATATTGATATTACTGTTGCGAAGATCATTATCGCGGTTGGCTTTGTTTTTTACGTGGGGATTGGTGGCTATAAAGCGGTTTCATGGATTGATACACTGCAATCAATTGTTTTATTCCTCGGATTTATCATTCTAGCGGTTGCTTCGGTAAGTTATGTCGGTGGTTGGGATGTTGTTGTTAAGAGTACAGACCCTGACGCCTTTACTTTATTTGGTATTGGTAAATTAGGCATTTTACCTGCGATATCATTGGCTGTGGTAATTGGTATTGGTGTGTTAGCGACACCGTCATATCGCCAACGTATTTATTCAGCGGCATCCACTAAAGCTATCCGTCAGTCCTTTATTATTACAGGTTTACTGTATATGGGCTTTTCGTTCCTACCAGCGATTATCGGCATGGCAACTCATGTGATGGAACCGAATTTAGAAAACAGCAGCTTTGCTTTCTTATATGCAACTAACGCTTTACCGCACGTATTAGCAATGGTGGTATTGATTGCAGGTATGTCTGCCAATATGTCATCAGGTAGCTCAGATGCTATCGCGGGTGTTTCTATTATCCTACGTGATATCTATACGATGGTAACTGGTAAGATGCCACCACCTGAGAAAGCGATCAATTTATCTCGTATCTTCTTACTTGGCGTCATCTTGTTAGCACTTGTCTTTGCATTAACTTCAAATGACATTATCGGCTACATTACAAAAATGATTTCAATGATTATGTCAGGCCTGTGTGTGACCGTGTTATTGGGTAAATTTTGGCATCGTTTTAACTGGCAAGGTTGTATTGCTGCATTGGGTGCGGGAAGTTCAACATCATTAGCGATTATTTTGACGCCAGAATGGTCTGCAAAATTAGGCAACCCAGTAATCCCTGCATTAGTCATCAGTTTGGTCTGTGCGGTTGTTGTGACATTGATAACACCAAAGAATAAACTCAGTCGTGAAGAAGTACTAGAAAACATTACTCACGAAAGAGAAAACACAGCCAAAAGTCAGTAACCAGCAAGTTGAGGGAAGATAATGACGAAACTGAATGCATTGGCGGGCGTAGTTCATAAGTCAGCCATATTAAATCAGGATGGTATTTCGGTGAATGTCCTACATGAGGATGTGTGTTTACCAGCGGTGGTAGTAAAGCGTAATGAATTGGAGAATAACATTGCATGGATGCAGCATTATTCGAATGTGGCGAATGTTTCGTTGTCTCCACACGGTAAGACCACCATGACGCCTGCCATTTTTAAACGACAAATTGCTCAAGGTGCATGGGGGCTAAGTGTAGGAACAGCTTATCAAGCCAAGGTGGCAGTGGAGTCAGGTGTTAAGAATATCATTATTGCTAATCAAGTCGTGGGTAAAAGCAATATTCGATTACTTGCGGAACTAGTGCAATTAAATCAAGCCAATATTTATTGTTGTGTTGATAATGTGATTCATGCAAAACAGCTGGCTGCCATTTTTTCATCATTAGATTTAACCATAAATGTTCTGATTGAGTTAGGGGTTAATGGTGGACGCTGTGGATGTCGAAGTGAAGAAGAAGCCATCACATTGGCAAATGAGTTAACCAAACTTCCTTCTTTAATGATTGCTGGCATTGAATTCTACGAAGGCGTTATTCATAGCGATGATGCCCAAAAGGATATTGAAGAGATACAGCAATTTTTACAGCGAGTGTTAACCACCAGTCAAAAACTGGATAACTTAGGTGTATTTGCACGCTATTCAGGGGAGTTATTAATAACTGGGGCAGGTTCAGTTTGGTATGATCTGGTCAGTAAAAAGATGGCAGAGTTTCATCTTTCTAAACCTATTCGGTTTGTGATCCGCCCTGGATGCTATATTACACATGACCACGGTATTTATGATGAAGCCCAGAACGCATTGAAAATGCGGGACAGCGTGGCCTGCCAGTTAGATGGCGATTTAATGCCAGCGATGGAAATCGTGGCATTAATTCAGTCTGTGCCTGAGAAAGGACGAGCGATTGTTAATTTTGGTAAAAGGGATGTCGCCTTTGATGCAGGTTTGCCTCAGCCTCTAATGCAATATCGAGAGGGTAAGCCAGTCTGTTTTCAAACTAATAGTGCAAAAACAGTCGGTTTAATGGACCAACATGCCATTTTATCTTTTGATGAAAATTGTGATTTCCAAGTTGGCGATATACTAATATTTGGGACATCTCACCCCTGTATTACATTTGATAAATGGAAAGTGATTTATCTTGTTGATGATAAATATGATGTTATAGAGGAAATGCCGACCTTTTTCTAATGTTGTATTATTAACTCACTTTATTTTATATCGGTCACTTGTTTTAAGTGGCCGATTTTTTTATTCATCACATTCTTGTGATCGAATTCATAACAAATTGTGCATTTGCACAATTATATTCAATTTTTCACGTTAAAAACTAGTCATTCTTACAATGCCTTCCTGATAAGCGAATTATATAATTTTATTAAATAAAAAAGTCTAATTGACATTCATTTTGTTGATTAATTGGGTGGTAATAAAAATGACAGTTAAAATCGTGTTTCTCGATCATGACACTTTCCCTGAAGGAATAAATATTAAGAAAATAAATAAAGAATATAGTTTAGAACTATATGGGAAAACATCGGAAGATGAAATTATTGAACGAGTTAAAAATGCAAACATTATTATTACCAATAAAGTAAAAATCACTAAAAAAATTATTGAATCTGCAAAGCAACTCAAATTCATTTCTGTCGCTGCAACAGGAACGGATGTGATTGATATTGGTGCTTGTAATGAGCGTAATATATTAGTTTCTAACATCAGAAATTATGCAATAAATACAGTGCCTGAGCATACGTTTACCTTGATTTTAGCCTTACGTCGTAGCTTATTAGCCTATGCACAATCAGTACGAAATGGTCGTTGGCAAGAATCAGGCCAGTTTTGTTATTTTGATTATAAAATTAATAATTTAGCTGGGTCGACGCTTGGTATTATTGGTGATGGTGTCTTAGGTAAGGCAGTTGCTGATATCGCAAAAGCTTTTGGTATGAAGGTGTTATTTTCCACATACAAAGGCACGAATAATATGGGCCCACTATATACACCATTTGAGGATGTTATTGCGAAAAGTGATATTATTTCTATTCATTGTCCATTACTCAAATCCACCAAGGATTTAATTAGTTTTTCAGAATTCGAACAGATGAAACCGTCTTGTATTTTAATTAATACAGCACGAGGTGGGATCGTTAATGAAGAAGCATTATATGGCGCTCTAATAAATAATAAAATATTAGGTGCAGGGTTTGATGTTTGTATTTCAGAACCACCCGAAAAAGAAAGCTATATGATGAAATTAACTCAGTTATCAAATTTTATTCTTACCCCTCATATTTCATGGGCTAGTTTTGAAGCCATACAAACCTTATCAGACATGATGATGGACAATATCGAAGCCTTTTTATCTGGCCATCCTCAAAATTTAGTTAATTAATTCACTCATTGATTTAAAGAGGTCATTAATATGTTTTTAGGAAAAGAAATTCGTTTAAAAAGATTATTAAATAAAAAATCTGGCCGCCTTCTTGCGATTACTATGGATCATCCGATTACACGTGGTGTATTACCGGGAATTGGTGATATTAAATCTGTCATGAAACAGGTTGTTGCGGGTGCACCTGATGCCATTACGATGCATAAAGGTATTATTGAAAAGGTTTATCCCCCGTATGTTGCTTCCGATGTTTCTATCATCATGAAAGCGACAAGTTATTCCATACCTTACCATGAAGCTTATGACACACCCGTTGCTGACGTTGAAGAAGCGATTCGTTTAGGAGCAGATGCAATTTCAGTCGGTTGTATTATGGGAGGACCTGAACAAGCACAGCAATTGACATTTTTAGGTCAAGTATCAAAAGCCGCTGCTTCCGCGGGACTGCCTTTAGTCGCGCATATTTATCCAAAAGGTCCAATGATTGAAGATAGTTTTGATGCGAAAAATCTCGCTTACTGTGTTCGCGCAGGCGCTGAGCTAGGTGTCGATATCATCAAAACACTTTGGTCAGGTTCTCCTGAGACATTTAAATCAGTCGTTGATAGCTGCCCAGCAATGGTTGCTTTAGCTGGTGGTGATATGGGGAGTGATCTTGTTAGCTTCCTAACAAATACACGTAAAGCATTAGATATTGGTGTTGGTGGTGTGACATACGGGCGCTTTGTATGGCAGCACGAAAACCCAACAGCAGTCATTAAGGCTCTGAATGCATTAATTAATGATGATTGTTCGGTTGACCAAGCTATCGCGGAATATAAGCAAGCTGGTGGCAAATAACTAACGTTCATAGCTGTTATGCATGGGGGAGGAAAAATGAAAGCAGCGGTATTGTATGCGCCTAATGAACTTAGAGTGGCAGACGTTAAATATCCACAAGTTGGTAAAGGCGATGTGGTTATTAAAGTCAAAGCAGCCGCGATTTGTGGAACTGACGGACGGATTATTTCAGGTAAAAAAACTAAAGGTGTGCGTTACCCTTCTGTAATAGGACATGAATTTTCAGGGGAAATTGTCGAAGTCGGTGAAAATGTGACTGACCTAAAAGTCGGTGACACAATCGCTGTTGATCCTGTCGTGCCATGCCGTTCTTGTGTTTATTGTCGTATCGGTAAAGAAAATGTCTGTTTAAACCGCCAAGCAATCGGTTATGAATTTGATGGCGCTTTTGCGGAATATGTTCGAATACCAGAGGTTGCTTTGTCATCGGGTAATGTCTTTAAGATACCGCAAGGGATGTCTTTTGAAGCCGCAGCGTTAGCTGAGCCGTTAGCTTGCTGTATCAATGGACAAAAAAATGTGGGTATTGAGCTTGGTGATACGGTGGTCATTATTGGTGCGGGGCCTATCGGGTTAATGCACGTGCAACTTGCGCGTTTCTCAGGTGCGACAAATATTATTGTGAGTGAACTCAATGAACAGCGCCAACAGGCTGCGTTAAATTGCGGTGCAACACGCGTCGTTAATAGCCAGCAAGAAAACTTACTGGATGTCGTAAAAGGCTTGACGGAAGGTGTGGGGGCAGATGTTGTGATTATTGCCATTGGCATCCCTGGATTAGTTAATCCTGCGTTGGAACTCGCTAGAAAAGGCGGGCGAGTTAACTTGTTCGCTGGTTTTTCAAAAGATGATATGGCGCAAATTGATGTCAATATTATTCACTACAACGAGCTTATTCTTACGGGAGCCAGTGCGTTAAGCCGGGAAGGATACCAACAAGCTTTGACACTGATTTCTTCTGGCTTAATTGATATTGAGAAATTAGTGACTCACCGATTTGTTTTAGATGAGATCAACGAGGCCATGGCAACCGCTCAAAAAGGTGACGCGATTAAAATTATTATACATAACAATTAAAAGCAGGCGTTGGAGGCAGCATGATGGACAGTGTCTATTTGGGAATTGATGCAGGTAGCAGTAGTGTGAAAGTTTGTGCGTTTAATTTCCATGGAGAATTATTGGCAAAGGCTTCACGTGATACCAATATTATTTCCAAATCTCCCAAAAATCATGAAATTGACTTAAATGATTTTTGGAGAAAGACCGCAGATGCAGTTAAAGAAGTGACTTCTCAAGTAAAGAATATCGTATCTGTGAGTTTCTCTGTTGCTTGCCCAACGCTGGTTTTATTGGATAAACATAATAAACCTGTCGCAAATGGGATTACTTACCTCGATGGGCGTTCCGAAGGCTTCATACAGCAAACACTCGGGGAAAATATAACGCATGTTCGGGCGCTTTCTTGTAATAGCCCAAGTCCGTCTGCATGTTGGGTAGGAACGTTAGGATGGCTACAAGAACAACAGCCGGAATTAATGCAAAAAGTTCATAAAGTCGTGCTACTTAATAGTTTTTTATCTTTAAAGTTAGGGAGCCAAAAAGCCGCCATTGACCCGACCCAAGCCGCGTATTCTGGCGCAGTGGTTTTGGCGAAAGCTCCTAAGTGGTCAAAAGAATTATTAAGGTATTGGAAGTTTAATCACGATATTTTGCCGCCGATTTACCAATGCACCTCTGTGGTTGGTAAAGTGAGTAAAGAAGCCGCTCAAGAAACGGGATTAAAAGAAAATACGCCAATTATTTTAGGGTCGGCAGATACCGCCGCTGCAGCATTCGCGGTTGGGTTACTTGACCCTGAAACGGCTTTTGAATCAACAGGAACATCGGGAGTCATTACGTTTTGCTTAGAAGAGCCAAATTTTGATCCTCGTTTTATGAACCGGTACCACATCGTCCCCAATCAATGGTTGGCCCATGGTGCGATGTCGACAACAGGGGGAACATTCAGTTGGTTAAATCAGGCTATTTGGCCGGAAGTTAATGACCATGAACAGTTGGAAATATTTTCAAAATCATCAGTACCTGGTGCCAATGGCTTAATTTATCTGCCTTATTTAGCTGGAGAACGTAGCCCTATTTGGGATGTTAATGCATCGGGAGCGTGGATAGGCTTACGTCTAAATCATACTCGCGATGATATGGTCAGGGCGGCATTTGAAGGTACAGCATATGGTTTAAAACAGATTTTAAATATTGCTAATGAAAAATGGGGAGTGATATTAGATGAATTACTCAGCGTAGGGGGAGGATCACGTAATACGTTATGGACTCAAATTAAAGCGGATATTCTTCAGGTTGAATATAATATTGCCCAAACAGCAGACGCAGCGGCTTTTGGCGCCGCAATGGTTGGTGCGACAGGAGCTGGTTTTTTCTGTGGCATTAATGACCCTGATTTACCGATTATAAAAACAGAAGATATCACATTCACACCAAATCAAGATAAAAAAACGCAAGATACTTATGACAAGCAGTTTAATATTTACAATGGGCTGTATCCTTTATTAAAAGAAACAATGCATAGCTTGTCGAGTAAATAAAATTATTTGAAGTAAGTTTAAATTAAATAACGTTCCTAAATGTTAATTTTAATGAATTAGCAGGGATCGTTTCATTCTTAAAAAAGCAGGTAATAAAACGTGTATTAAATAATAAACTGCTCTGGAGCGAAAATAATGATAAATTCAAATCCGATTAAGCCAAAGACGAATTATCGTTGGGTGGTATTAGCCCTGATTTTTATCGTCTATGCTGTAAATTATGCAGACAGAAGTAATATTGGTGCAGTTCTACCTTTTATTACTGATGAGTTTAAATTAACTAATTTAGAAGCGGGATCTCTCGCGAGTATGTTTTTCCTCGGTTATGCTTTATGCCAAATACCCGCGGGCTTTTGGATGGCAAAACGTGGGATCAGAGGAATGGTGTCATTATCCATTCTCGGTTTCTCCGCCATGACTTGGTTTATTGGCTTAGCCCAATCTGCCTTTGCAATTAAGTGGTTGCGTCTTGGCCTAGGTATGGCAGAAGCGCCAACTCCTGTCGGGCTAACGTCGACAATTAATAATTGGTTTCCAGCAAAAGAAAAAGCAACTGCCACTGGGGTTTATATTGCTTCAACGATGTTTGCTCCGATTATTGTTCCACCATTAGTCGTTTGGATTGCATTAACTTATGGATGGCGCTGGGTCTTTATTCTGTTCGCTATTCCCGGTATTTTTCTCGCTATTATTTGGTATTTATTTGTTAGAACAAAACCAGAGGAAAGTCGCTTTGTTTCACAAAGTGAATTAGATTATATTCGTGCCGATAATTCAGAAATTGCAGAAAAGAAAATAGAAGGCAATATTGTTCTGAGTCCTAAATTTAATACGCTAGATAAATTTATTCGTGTTAAATCAGTCACGCCATTAAGTTCAGCTTCCCAAATATTTAAATCTAAAAATATTTGGTGTAATACCATTTCTTATTTCATGATGGTCAGTATTTTATATGGAATATTAACCTGGATACCTTCTTATCTGGTGAATGAAAAAGGCTTTTCATTTATGAAGATGGGCTTTGTTGCATCAATGCCATTTGTTGGTGGGTTTATCGGTTCGATTTTTGGTGGCTGGATTTCTGATAAAGTTTTTGGTCGTCGTCGTAAACCTACGATGCTATTTACCGCGGTAGCGACGATTGCCATGATGTTAGTGATGTTGAATGTTCCTGAAAGTACGACTGCAGTTGCGCTTGCCCTTTTCTCGGTTGGTTTATTCTTGAATATTGGCTGGCCTGCATTTACTGCTTATCCAATGGGAGTTGCTGATAATAATAACTACCCAATTGCGATATCTGTTGTGAATAGTGGAGGAAACTTAGGTGGCTTCGTTTCACCTATGATGGCAGGGCTATTGTTAGATATGACTGGTAAGTTTGATGCTGTTTTCTCTTACTTTGGTATCTGTGCGGTGATTGGCTTAATTATGATCCTGTTACTTGATGAACCGAAATAATAAAAAGTCGTATCAGGTGGGGCAATACCCACCTGAATTTTTAACTTATTGGTAATAAAAATTTCTAAAGGATTATTTTTATGAAAATAGTCATTGCACCTGACTCATTTAAAGAGAGTTTATCTGCATTGAAAGTCGCAACGGTTATTGAGAACGGGTTCAAAGAGGTATTTCCACATGCAACTTATGTAAAGTGTCCTATTGCGGATGGAGGTGAAGGCACTGTTGTGACGATGGTTGAGGCTACCCATGGCGAAATCTATCACCTTGATGTTATTGGTCCTTTAGGCACGAGTGTTCAAGCATTCTATGGTTTATCTCAAAATAAGCAGCAAGCATTTATAGAAATGGCTGCAGCAAGTGGGCTAGAGCTAGTCCCTGTTGAATTAAGAAACCCGTTACTTACGACATCATATGGCACAGGAGAGTTGATAAAAGCCTGCCTAGATACTGGGGTAAAGCAGATTATTATTGGTATAGGCGGGAGTGCAACTAATGATGGCGGAGCAGGAATGTTGCAAGCACTTGGGGCCAAATTATTAGATTCACATGGGCAACAAATTAAATTAGGAGGACAAGCACTTGCCGACTTAGCGTGTATTGATGTTAGTACAATAGACCCTAGGATAAAAGCTTGTCAATTTAGTATTGCTTGCGATGTTTCGAACCCATTGATTGGTAAAAATGGTGCATCTGTAATATTTGGCCCCCAAAAGGGTGCGACAAATGAACATATTGAAATGTTAGACAAAAATTTAGAACATTTCGCAGATATCATTAAGCGAGATTTGCATGTTGAAGTTCATTATATTGCAGGAGCCGGTGCAGCAGGAGGGATGGGAGCGGCTTTACTTGCTTTCCTAAAAGCGGAACTTAAGCCTGGCTTTGATATTATTGCACAAACCTTGAACCTTGAATCACATATGGTAGGGGCGAGTTTAGTCATTACAGGGGAAGGGCGATTAGATAGCCAAAGTTTGAATGGCAAAGTGCCTTTCGGCGTCGCTCAGTTAGCTAGAAAACATAAAATACCCGTTATTGCCATTGTTGGAAGCCTTGGTGATGACCTCAGTCATTTACAACAATATGGTATTGATTCAGCGTTTAGTATTTTGCATAAAATTAGTTCACTAAAAGAAGCACTGAATAATGCTGAAAGTAATTTATTTAATTGTACTAAAAATATAGCGAATACGTTGAATATTAAAATTGACAACAAGAATTGAAGTAATAATTTGAAAATTTAGCTTTGTTTGCTTTATTTTGAATTGAATTTATTTTTCTTGATTTTTTCAATGAATATTGAATACTGGAACCAATTAAATTAATAATAAACATTATTAAAACTTATAGTTTAAAATCTTGTTTCTATTTTACAGCACCAGCAAAAGAGGTTGAAATATGTATGATTATTGTCTTACCTCCAAATTAGCGCAAGAAATCGTTGATAGAACCATGAAGATTATTGATTGCAATATTAATGTTATGGACGAAACTGGATGTATTATAGGAAGTGGAGATAGTAATAGATTAGGCGAATTTCATGAAGGCGCTTTGCTTGCAATAAAGCAAAAGCGAACGGTTGTTATTGATGACGCCACTGCAAATCATTTACATGGGGTTAAACCAGGTGTTAATTTACCTCTTTATTTGAATAGTAAAATTATAGGTGTAATAGGATTAACAGGAGAACCAACCCAAATTAAACAATTTGGGGAGTTGGTTTCAATGACAGCCGTAATGATGCTAGAGCAGGCAGAGATTTATAACCATTTGAATTTAAACGATCGTTTTAAAGAAGAAATTATTCTAACTTATATCGAAAATGGAACAATTCCCGATAATATAACTGAATGGTCTAAAAAGCTTAATATTAATTTTTCTATTCCACGAGTTGCTATAATTATTGAATTAGATAGTGGCCAATTAGGTGTGAATAGTGCATTTAGTGAATTGCAAGAAATTAAAAAGCTAATTGAATATAAGAATCCTGATAACTTAGTCGCTATTCAATCTTTGACGGAAATTGTTTGTTTAACCCCTGCACTAAATAAGTTTAATCGATGGGATATTGATAATGAAAAAAAGAAAATTATAAAATTAGAATCAGATATTCAGAAGTTATTTAAATTACAAGTGAAAATATCATTAGGTAATTTTTTTTTAGAGCCCGCAGAGGAATCGATTAAAAAATCATACGAGACGGCTAAAATTACCATGCAAGTAGGGAAAGCTAAGAAACCCCAGTTAAAAATTTACTGTTACCAAGATATTATGCTACCGGTTTTATTATACGGTTTAAATTTTAAATGGTCTTCAGAAGAACTATTAAAACCATTGAATACATTATTACATGAAGATTCTAATGGTGTGCTAATTAAAACATTAACAGTCTGGTTTAAAAATAATTTATTATCTCGTGAAACAGCTAACGAGTTGTTTATTCATAGAAATACATTAGATTATCGTTTAAAAAGGATATCTGAGATAACAAAATTAGATCTATTAACGATTGAAAGTAAGGTACTGTTGTATGTTGCTCTACAGCTGAAAAACTAATCTGATAACACTATTGAGGGGCAGTTTTCATAGAGTAATAGAAGAAAATGCCATCCTTGTAGGGAATCGCCTCAAACTCTGATGCAACGAAACGTCAGTAAATTTTTAACTTCTTATCTCATACCCTGATTAGTTAGCGGCTATTTGTCGACTCGCAAGTGCTTCGAGCATGATAAGGCTTTTTACCTACATCACATGACCACCCAATGAGTAGCCTATCAGGAAAACAAAAACGTATTAACATCAAACTAAGCTAGCACAGATTGTTTTTAATCTGCTAGAGATCAATCTATCTTCTATTTTGCTCAATAACGTCTAATTTAATCATATTTTAATTCCAATATTTTTTATTGGTATTTTTACTTAAATGTATAGCCTCTATATTTTAACTATCACCATTAGGTCAGTGATGTAATTATCGAGAATAACTTAAGGTGTTCTGTTTATTCATGGTGGGTTTTCTAGAAACTGACTTTATCCAACGTATATTAATTTAGTTAGTTAATCTTAAAAAATAACCTAATTGTAATTATAGGAGCCAATTTTTGGGTTTTTTGAGGCTTAAAGATAAGATTTATATAATTATAGATTTATTGAAAATTACTTTTTATTACCATTTGAAATATTTTGCAATGAAGTTTTTTTCTAGTAGATACTTATTTAATTCGTTTGTTCTTAATTGTTTCTATTTTCATTTCAATTTAAAAAAATGTTTTATTATATTATTGTTTTCTAGGTGCCATTCATATAAAAAACACAAAAATTTAATGTATCTATATGATATTTATTGTTTTATGTTTATTTTTCTTTTTGGCTTAAATGTAACAATCAGTGAATTGAGAAACATTATGAAAATATTTAATTGTTTTTTTTGAGATGTTTCTGATTAATTATTTTTCAGTAAACTTTTCGTTTTAATGATTTTATCTAATTCTAGTTTCATTATTATCTTCCACCTCATTTTTTTTCACTAATAAGAACCCGTTTTATGAGTATAAAAAACTTTATTAGTAATGATTGGGTTTATTTTGTGGTTTTTTATTAAAAAAAGGTCGATTTAATTAGATGTACATCACTCGTTTATCCAGTAATGGAGTATTTAAAATAGAGTATTCTCTGGATATTATATATATATCACTAACTTACAATGTGAGTAGTTAATTAATCTTCAGATTTGACATAACTAGAATGAGATATAATAATGGCACCGCATTGATGCATTGTTTAATTATTTTATTTATTAATGGAGTTTGATAAATAGGAATAGTTATTAGTGTCAATCCTTAATATTTACTAATCGAATATATTTTAAGAAAAAATTAAAATAATCAGATTGATAATAACTCATTATTTTAATTTGTGTCGTCTTTTTTATCTAATGGAAATGTATAAAATGAAATTAAATAAACTTGCTTTAGTATTAGGTTTAGGTCTGGCAGTAGTTGCTGGTTCTGCTTCTGCAAACCAAGGTGGCGGTCAAGTCACTTTTAAAGGTTCAATTATTGATGCTCCTTGCTCAATTCCACCAGGTTCTCAAGCATTTGAAGTACAAATGGGTGCTATCGCGACGTCTGCATTAAACGGTGGCGGTAAAAGTATTGCTCGTGACTTCAATATCCAATTAGAGCAGTGTGACATCACAACTCTGAAAACTGTTCAAACTACATTTACTGGTATTCCAAGTACTTCGGTAACTGATGGTTTAGCTATTGCTGGTACTGCGAAAAACGCGGGTATCGTGATCACTGATTACAACGGAACTAAAATTGCTTTAGGTGCTAAATCACCATCTCAAACTTTATTAACTGGTGCGAACACATTGCGTTTCCAAGCTTATTTGCAAGGCGATGATGATGCAGCAAACAAACCAGCTGTACCAGGTGAATTTGATGCAATTGCAACATTTGCTCTGAGCTACCAGTAATTGGTATAGCCCGTACAAGGATGTATGGGCACTAATTTTAATGCATTGAAATTGGTTATTAAGTTGAAATGGAGTCGCTATGAATCACTTTGGCATCATTGTCATGGTGCTTTCAGGAATGATATTTGCCCCGATAGTTAGTGCGCAAAATCAAAATTCTCGGGCACAAAGTCAGTTCAAAGGAACTGTTACCATGGGCGGTTCAATCATTGAGAGCCCTTGTGCAATAGATGCAGATAGCCGAGATCAATCAGTTAACATAACGACTGTACCGGTTAGCCAGATAATTCACGACAGAGAAAGTCCTACAAGTGATTTCTCTATACGCCTTATCAATTGTGTTTTAACACCGGTAACTCCTGGAACTCCTAATTGGCAAACTTTCAATATTACATTCGATGGTCCAACAGATGGCCGTAACTTCGATGTTTTTGGGCATGCAAATGGATTGTCAGTAAAAATTTCTGATACAGCTGGAAATGTAGCTATACCTGGTAGAGCAATGCCTGATTTACCCATTAGCGCAGGCAATACAACTCTGCATTATAAGGTGCGGGTAGTATCTAATAATAAACGTTTAAAACCAGGCAATTATCAGACAACTATCCGTTTTAAAATGGATTATTACTGAGTTATTACTAAGGGACTATTATGGCTCTGCAATTAAAAAGTAAAAATAAAGTATTTAATAACTCAGTAAGTTATTTTTTAACGCCTGTTGCTACCATGGTGTTTCTTGCTATTGCTCATATAAATTTAGCTAATGCAAATAATGATAGTATTGAGTTTAATACAGATGTTTTAGATCTTCAGGATAAAAAAAATATTTCCTTAAACGAGTTCTCTCGTGCGGGCTATGTTATGCCAGGGAAATATCCATTTAAAATTAATTTAAATAATCGCGACTTAGCTGACATTTTTGATATTGAATATATCGAGGATCCTAATGATCCAAGTATGACGGAGCCTTGTTTAACGCCAGATGTTGTTGAACATATTGCTTTGCGCGATGAATGGAAGAAAAAGGTTGAGTTTGCTAAAAATGGCCAATGTTTAATTCCAGAAACGATCCCTGGAATGACAGTAAGCGGTTCTTTAGCCAAAGAAACAGTCACAATTACTGTACCTCAGGCTTATATCGAATTTACTTCTGATAACTGGGATCCGCCATCTCGTTGGGATGAAGGTGTACCCGCCCTAATTTTTGACTATAACTTGAATGCTAACTTAACAAGGCCTGCGGATTCAGCCAATACCCAGTCAGTTACTGGTAACGGTACAACTGGCTTTAACCTTGGTGCGTGGCGTTTTAGGGCAGATTGGCAAGCAAGTTATAATCGCACTAATGGGCAATCGACCGACCGTAAATGGGATTGGAGCCAATATTATGCCTATAGAGCAGTAAAAGAGCTAAATGCAAAGCTCACGATGGGTGAGCAATTTTTACGTTCAGGACTATTTGACTCATTCCGTTATATGGGGGCCAGCCTGATCTCTGACGAAAGAATGCTACCACCAAACCTACGTGGCTATGCACCGGAGGTGACTGGCGTTGCAAGAACCAATGCAAAAGTGATCGTGACTCAGCAAGGACGTGTTATTTATGAAACACAAGTTGCTCCGGGGCCTTTTCGTATTCAAGATTTAAGTGATGCGGTTAGCGGTAAATTAGATGTACGCGTCGAAGAGCAGGATGGCTCGGTACAAGAATTCCAAATGAATACCGCCTCCATTCCTTATTTAACTCGTCCAGGCTCAGTGCTGTTTAAGATTGCAGGTGGCCGACCGAATAATATGGAACATGAAACAGAAGGGCAAGGGTTTGTTACGGGGGAATTTAGCTGGGGGGTCTCCAACGGTTGGTCATTATTCGGCGGTGCAATAGCAGCAGGTGACTATAACGCGTTATCACTCGGTGTTGGTCGAGATTTACTCGCCTTTGGTGCAATTTCATTCGATGTCACCGAGTCACGCGCGAAACTGAAAACAGATAACAAAATCTATACAGGGGCATCGTATCGCTTAAGTTATTCAAAACGTTTTGAAGACTATGATAGCCAAGTCACTTTCGCAGGATACCGATTCTCTGAACGTGACTTTATGAGTATGAACCAGTACCTCGATCGTCGTTATAGAGGTGTGGAATTCGATAATAGTAAAGAGCTGTATACGATTACATTTAATAAGTATTTCACCAGTGCAGATCTGACAGCGTATCTGAACTATAACCACGAAACCTATTGGAATAAACCAGCGGCAAAACGTTATAACCTTTCTATTGCGAAATATTTTGATATTGGCCGTTTTAAAAATATCAACTTAAGTTTAACGGCATTCCGTAACAAATTTGATAATAGAAATAATGATGACGGGCTATATATGAATCTCTCTTTGCCTTGGGCAGATAGAGCGTCAATTAGCTACAACAATATGGTGACAAGAGATGGTAACTCACACACCGTCAGTTATTTTGATTCCATTGATGATAAGACGAACTATCGCGTGGGTACTGGGGTAAGTAACCGAGGCCGTGGAACTATTGATGGTTTCTATACACGTTACGCTGATTTAGCAACACTTACTGCAAGTACCAGCTATATCAATGGTGATACTGCTTCAGCTGCATTTTCTTTACAAGGTGGGGCAACAGTCACAGGGCATGGTGCGGCATTGCACCGCATTAATACCCCAGGTGGAAGCCGTGTGATGGTGGGAACGGAAGGTGTGAAAAATGTGCCTATTCAAGGTTTTGGGCCGACCACTGAAACCAATATTTTTGGTAAAGCGGTAGTTGCTGATATTAGTGATTACTATCGTACCAGTACATCCATTGATGTGACTCAATTGCCTGACAACGTAGAAGCCATCCGGACATCTCAGCCAATTACGCTGACAGAAGGGGCTGTAGGTTATCGCGAGTTTGAAGTGTTATCGGGTATTAAAACCATGGTGAGATTGGCATTGGCAGATGGAAGTTATCCGCCATTCGGTGCAACCGTGAGAAATGAGAAGAATAGAGAGCTCGGTATCGTAACTGATAATGGGTCTGTGTATATCTCAGGTATCAACCCAAATGAAGTTTTAGATGTGTATTGGGATGGAAGTGTGCAATGCAAAATTCAGGTTCCAGAAAATATTACCACGGCTGAATTTAACTCACTGTTATTACCGTGTACAAACAGCCCAAGTGTTGAACCTGGGTATATGCCAGCAAAAGCCGTTCCTGTTGGGCAGTCTGCTCCAGTTTACAAGCCTGCGCCGATTAAACAGGGCGTAGCGCCGAGTCAGCGTTGGTTATTAAAACCACCGGATATTGCTTACAGCACAGATTATACAGAGTAACCCAAGTTGCTTGATTTTATAAATAGTTGGTACTTATGAATATTAAAAAAATTGCATTTTTTACTACAACAATCACGTTATCTGCGGTGCTATGCGGGCAGGCTCTGGCTGCTATTGCACTTGATAGAACACGCGTTATTTATAATGGGACTGAAAAAACCATTAGCTTGAATATTAAGAATGAAAACACAGAATTACCTTATCTTGCGCAGGGTTGGATTGAAGACGCTAATGGTAACAAAATTGAAAGCCCACTCACGGTTTTACCACCAGTTCAACGTGTAGAACCAGGTGAAGGTAGCCAGGTTAAAATTCAATCTCTTCCTGATATCGCTACATTACCTCAAGACAGAGAAAGTGTTTATTACTTTAACTTACGTGAGATTCCACCACGTAGTAAAGAAGCTAACGTTTTACAGATTGCATTACAGACGCGTATTAAATTGTTTTATCGACCAAAAGCGTTATACGCCACTCGTACGGATTTAGAAAATCCATGGCAGGAAAAAATTACGTTAACGCGTAAAGGAGATGCCTACGAAATCACAAATCCAACTGCTTACTTTGTCACGATTGTGGATGCAAGTTCAAGAGTGGGAGGAGATACGGTGAAGCAATTTGAGCCTGTGATGATCTCACCAAAAAGTAACGGAATGCTTAAGGGTAGCGCAAGTGCCATGGGGGCAAAACCAGTTCTAACTTATATCAATGATTATGGTGGAAGGCCTAAATTGACGTTTGGTTGCGCCGGTACAACTTGCAAAGTTGAATCTTCGACGGACAGATAACGGAGAATAATGTATGAAAAGGACTCTCCAGTTCAGCACTATCTTATTTGGCTTAGTTCCAGTGTTTACCTTTGGAATAAATAGCTGGGATATTGATGGATTACACGGAACATTGACAGTAAATGGCATGATGACCGAGGCACCTTGTACGATGGATGTGACCAATTCAAAGCGCCAAGAAGTGTCTCTAGGGGAGATCCCTTCTTATTCACTCCGTAAACCTGGTGATAGAGCTGAGCCAGTGTCATTCGAATTAGAATTTAGGCACTGCATTCGTACGGAAAGCCGAATGAAAGACACTCGAACGGGTCGTGCACTTTGGGATGCAATGCAACCGGTGATAACGGTTTCTTTTGTTGCCGTATCGGATAAGCATTTTCCAGAAATGTTAAGTGTAAAAGGTGTCTCTGGCGTGGCGTTAGAAGTGACGGATGCACAACGAGAAGATATCAGGCTAGGAAGTCGTGGTCGTCCACAATTTCTCGATGCACCGCAAGGCACACTTCAATATTTTGTAACGCCAGTGAGAACTCCCGAAAAACTGACGGAAGGAAGTTTCAGCGCCGTAATGGACTTTAAGGTGGATTATGAGTGATTTAAATAAGCAGCGGTACCTGCTGGCATCATGTCTCGCTGGAATATTTTTTACATCGGTTTCCTATGCAGGATTACCCGATTCGCGTATTAGCCCATCAGGAAGTACAAGGGCGACAATTACGCCAGGTATGATAACCGTACCGATTAAAGGGGTTGTTTTGGCACCACCACCTTGCAAAATTAATGGCGGAAATATAATCAAAGTTAATTTTGACGAAATCATGAGTACACGGATTGACGGTAATGCCTATGCAAAATCGATAAATTACAATATTGATTGTGAAAAAAGACCGACATCACAAATGAAAATGACGTTGGTTGGTATTCCTGCCTCCTTTGATAGTGGTGCGATTGAAACAGACATTCAAGGTTTAGGAATCGCTTTTCGTTATAACGGAAGCAAACTTCGATTAAACCAAGAAATTAAGTTTGTGTATCCAAATGCCCCTCAATTTGAAGCCATACCTGTTCGTGATTTATCCACAACATTAACAAAGGGTGGGGTTTTTCATGCGGGCGTCACTATCAAACTTGATTATCAGTGAGGGGAAAATAATGAAAAAAATAATGAAAAGACTTCCTCTGATAATGAGTTTGTTAGTTATACCTGTTAGCGCTGCGATGGCAAACGATGTGGAATTTACTGGAACCTTGTTACTTCCACCGCCTTGCACTGTTTTTGAAGATAAAGTTCACGTCATCGAATACAAAGACATTGGTTTACATAAGGTTGATGGCGTTAACTTTGCGAAACCGATTAATTACGCATTGAAGTGTGAAGAAAACTTAAAAGGTTGGGACTTAATGCTAACTATCAAAGGGACAGCAACAGATTTTGATAAGTCGGCACTGGAAACTAATGTTCGAGATCTTGGCATGCGTATTACCCAAAATGGCCTCGGTTTTGAAATTAATAAACCGTTAAAGATTAGCTATGGGCAACCACCTGTTTTAGAGGTTGTTCCTGTAAAGAGATTGGGCGTTACGTTGCCTGAAGGAGGCTTTGCCGCAACAGGGACATTGCTAGCGGAGTACCAATAATGAACAAACTAATTCAATGTGCAGTAGCTAGTGCCTTACTTATCAACGTTAGCACTGCTTTCGCTGTGCCTGATAATTTAAGGATTATCGGTAATTTAGTGGAGGAACCCTGCACTATTTTACCGGGTGATGAAAACATCCTGATGGAGTTTTTTGATACACCAGAAAAAAACTTTTACGCCTATGGTGAAACGCCTCCTAAAGAGTTTGCGATTAAACTGGCCGACTGTGACACAACGATAGGCAAATTTGTGGAAGTGACGTTTTCAGGAACACCTAATCTTGCACTTCCTGGTTTTATTGCATTATCAACAGGTAGTGTTGCATCTGGTTTCGCAGTGGGGTTACAAAACTCAGATAAAACACCACTGGCTATTGACCAGAAAGGCTCGAAGTTAACGTTACAAGATGGTGCTAACCAATTGAGGTTCTATGCCTATTTAAAAGGTGAACCGGATGCTATTGCAAATAAGACAATAAAAGTAGGCCCTTACAGTGCTGTAGCAACATTTAAATTAGATTATGAATAATAAGGCTGTGAACTAATATGAAAGTATTTTTATCGCTATTAATTGGTGCAGTCATGTTTTCATCTACTGCATCAGCCTCTGTTTTTTCCTATATCACTGAATCAAAGCCCGGTAATAACCCAAATAATGGGGATGCAAACTATAAGTACGTCATTGCTCGCTGGGACCCTGAATTGCCAACTACGCGTAATCCTTGCTTTAGGTGGTCGAAATGCTATCTCACCATAAGCCATAAGCATACAGCTGCTGGAACACCAGGGGCGGCAACCGTCGAGTTGGCCGAAATTTCTAAGTATGAATACATGCGTGACGTTCAGAACATACCCGGTGTTTTGGCAAAGGCGACAGCTCCAGCAACACAGTGGGCTGTTCATACTGGGGTTAGGCTACAGAATAATCAGGAATGTGTGGGGCTGTTTTACCAAGATCGTACTGGGGTTACGAGTAACGGTGGGTTAATTCCCGGCTCATTATGTGGTATTGCGCCTCCACCGATTGGGGCTTGTAAGATTAACAATACGATCCCTGATATTAATTTTGGTTCGATTAGTGAAGCTGAACTTGCTGGTCAATCAAAACAAGTAAACATAAGT
The DNA here is from genome assembly GCF_028480905.1 of Providencia sp. PROV156. Classification (NCBI taxonomy): domain Bacteria; kingdom Pseudomonadati; phylum Pseudomonadota; class Gammaproteobacteria; order Enterobacterales; family Morganellaceae; genus Providencia; species Providencia sp. PROV156. The sequence continues at coordinate 129,122 of NZ_JAMPPE010000005.1, forward strand.
GTGACCTGTAACTTAGCGATGGATGTGCTAGTGATTGCCACAGGTGTTAACGTGACAAATGGCCGTGTTAATTTACGACCAGATAACAGTTTATACGCGAATTTGTATCTAGGTGGAAACGATACGCCAGGAGAAGCTGGTTACAGAATTCATGTGCCTGCTGGTGGAACAAATTCGGTAACCATGAAAGCTGTATTAGGTACTAATGGCCGAGTTCAAGCCGGTCAGTTTGAAGGTGCCGCAGCCCTTATTTTAACTGTGCCTTAATAAATGGTGAAAATATGTATTCAGAAAATGGCAGTGAAAAAATCCATTATATGGTAGGTCAGAGGATCTTAGAAAAGCGTAGAGAACTGGGGTATACAGGGTTTCAGTTAGCTCAGTTATTAGGTGTTAGTCAACAACAGATCTCACGCTATGAAAGAGGCAAAATCAAGATTGATTTGTTTCACTTGTTTAAACTTGCATTTTTGATGGGAACACCAATTGATTGGTTCCTTGAAGATATCAGCTCTCAGCTCAGTGAAAATGGGCGACTGGATGATACGCAATAATAAGTCTTTAAATGGTTGTTAATGATAAATAGGTTGAGATGATGATTTTATGTCTCCTAACTGTAATAGAAGTCGCTAAGCAAACACGTACAGTAACAGTAGAAAACTCAACCTATTTATTTTTGAATAAAGTGTCGTAACAAACTGCCAACCCTTTCTTTTATAGAGTTCTCCTCGTTTTTTTATCTCGCTCTTGCCTTTTAACACTTTAAAATTCATAGATTCAACAAATTAAATTGATGTTTTTGTGCGTTGCAACAACTTTTTAGTGAATGCAAATGCAAACTAATATCATTTGCGCTTATTTGCGTGTAATATACGCTACATTGTGGATCACCAAATTTTATCATCAGTACTTTTATCGATGGACGGAGGAAATTAGATGTTTGCAAAATCATTAGTTTCGGGTATTGCGTTGTTATCTGCGTTAGTGTTAGCTGGTTGTGATAACGCAAAAGACACGACAGAAACAGCTCAAGTCGCAGAAAAACAAACTATCACAATAGAACATGCCCAAGGCAAAACTGAAATTCCTCGTCATCCGCAAAAAGTCATGGTGATGAACATGGAAACATTGGACATCATGGATGCACTCGGGGCTCCAGTTGCCGGTGTTCCACAAACCAACGTTCACTTCCCTGAATTCTTAACTAAATACAGTGGTTCTGAATACATCAATGGCGGGACATTATTTGAACCTGCTTATGAAGCCTTAAGTAATGCTAAGCCTGACCTGATTTTAGGTGGTAGCCGTGCTCGTGATGCCTATGACAAACTCAGCGGTGTTGCACCAACTATTTCATTAGATATTGATAACAAAAACTTTATTGGTAGCTTAACTGAACGTACTAATGAACTTGGCGCGCTATTCGGTAAAGAAGAACAAGCCAAAAAACTGATTTCTGACTTCAATACTAAAATTGAAGGTATCAAAGCTAAAGCGCCGACTGCGGGTAAAGCGATGGTAATCTTAGTTAGTGGCGGTAAAATTTCTGCGTATGGACCAGGTTCTCGTTTCGGTTTTATCTTTGATGTATTAGGTTTTGAACCTGCTTATGTATTTGAAGAAAACACGGGTCGCCACGGTAATATCGTTAATGCAGAATTACTGGTGAAATTAAACCCAGACTGGTTATTTGTTATCGACCGTGACAGCGCAATTGGCAAAACGGATGCACAGCCTGCTGCGGAAGTATTAGATAACGCATTAGTTAGAAAAACCGCTGCATGGGAAAAAGGCCAAATTACTTACCTTGACCCAACAGCAGTATATATTGCCGGTGGGATCCAAACTTATTCTCAGTTAATGGACGATATCAATACAGCATTAGAGAAGAGCCAAGCAAAATAACCGATGAAAACGCTTTATCTTTTTTGTGGAATTGTCGCGTTATTGGTTTTAGCGGTATTAAGCTTGTTTATTGGAGCGGGTGACGTGTCACCCGTTTCGCTTTTCACCGACCCAGAGATGCAAGACATCTTTTTTATTAGCCGAATTCCCCGAACCGTCTCCTTGATTTTAGCTGGTAGCGCCATGAGTGTTGCTGGGCTAATCATGCAATTATTAACACAAAACCGTTTTGTTGAACCTTCCCTCGCAGGAACAACCCAGTCAGCCAGTTTAGGCTTATTGGTCGTCATGGTGCTTTTCCCAGCAGCAAGTATTATGACTAAAATGGTGGTGGCCAGCGGTTTTGCACTTCTTGGCACCATGTTGTTTATGGTGCTATTACGTCGTGTGATTTTAAAATCTGCCCTGATAGTTCCACTGGTGGGGATTATGTTAGGGGCAGTTATTAGCGCATTGACCATTTTTACCGCTTATTACTTCGACTTACTACAATCTCTTGGTGCATGGATGAGCGGTGACTTTTCTAGCATCATTCAAGGCCGATATGAACTTTTGTGGTTAGTGGGAATATTAACATTAATTGCTTGCTGGATTGCCGATAGCTTTACGGTGGCTGGTATGGGACGTGAGTTTTCAATTAATGTTGGCCTAAATTATCGCAAAGTGATGACCATTGGTTTATCGATTATCGCTTTAATCAGTGGCGTCGTGGTCGTGGTGGTCGGGGCATTACCTTTCCTAGGCTTAATTATTCCAAATCTCGTGAGCTTAGTGATGGGCGATAACATACGTAAAACCATCCCATGGATTTGTATTGCTGGTGGTGGCTTAGTTTTACTGTGTGACATTATTGGGCGCTTAATTCGCTATCCATTTGAAATCCCAGCAAGTGTGATTTTAGGTGTCGTTGGCGCGGTGATTTTTTTATATTTATTGTTGAAGCAACAACGTTATGCAAAAAGTTAATTCATCAATAGCGTTACCTAAAAAAGGGGTAACGCCGTTGCAAAGAATATGGATACTACTGGCACTATCGCTGCTATCCATTGTGCTTTATATGACGGTCAATTTGGGTAGCAATCTTGCTTATATTTTGCCGCATCGAGGCTATATTGTTCTCACCATGGTTGTGGTAGCTTTCTCGGCTGGGGTTTCAACAGTTCTCTTTCAAACGATTGCTAATAATAAGATATTAACCCCATCTATCATGGGATTAGAAGCATTGTTTGTATTATTACAAACCATTTTTATCTTCTATAGTGAGAGCTTTCCATCCTCTTGGTTATTGAATATTGGTAAGTTTCTATTAGAGTCCACACTACTTGTACTGTTCTCTGTTCTGCTCTACCGCTGGTTATTTGTGTCAGTTAAAATGAATATCAACCTAGTATTGATGGTGGGTATCATTCTTGGCACATTATTTCGTAGCGTAGCGACATTGCTGCAGCGCCTAATGGACCCTAATGAATTTTCCATTTTACAAAGCCGGATGTTTGCCACCTTCACAAAGGGAACACCTGAGCTAATTCTATTCACATTAATGATCACGGCAGTCGTAGGTGTCCTATTGTGGCGCATGCGTTATTGTTTTGATGTTATCGCGTTAGGGCAAGCCAATGCGGTGAATCTAGGGATTAATTATCGCCAGCAAGTCACTGTCATTTTGTTGCTTATCTCAATATTAGTTGCAGTTTCTACAGCATTAGTTGGGCCTTTAACATTCTTAGGTTTGATGGTCGCGAATTTAGCTTATTTAGTGGCTGGCAGTAGCCAACACCGCTATTTGCTACCCGTTTCCTTTCTACTTGGTGTCATTGCGTTGATTGGTGGGCAGTTGATTCTAGAATATGGCTTAAATATGGCTGGGACATTATCAGTTGTTATCGAATTTGTCGGCGGTATTTTCTTTATTTATATGGTGTTAAGAAGGTTTTAGTATGATTGAAATTAGTCAGATATCGAAAAGTTATCAGGATACTAAAGTCTTAGATAACGTAACAACAACAATTAAAAATAGCGGTATTACCTCAATCATCGGGCCTAATGGTGCAGGTAAATCAACACTGTTGTCGATAATTGGGCGCTTGTTACAGCCTGATCACGGTGGTTACGTCAAAGTGAATGATTTAGACGTATCGACAACACCGAGTGATAAATTAGCGAAATGTTTGTCAGTTTTACGCCAAGAAAATCAATTTGCCAGCCGTTTAACAGTCGAGGAATTGGTTGGTTTTGGGCGTTACCCATACACTAAAGGCCGTTTAACCATTGACGATAAAAAGAAAATTGATGAGTCACTCTCTTTTCTAAATTTGTCAGATTTACGTCACCGTTATTTAGATGAATTATCGGGTGGCCAACGCCAACGGGCTTATGTCGCAATGGTTTTATGTCAAGATACAGAATATGTTTTACTTGATGAGCCATTGAATAACCTGGATATGAAACATGCGGTGATCATGATGAAACTGCTGCGTAAAGCGGCAGATGAGCTAGGCAAAACCATTATCTTAGTAATCCACGATATAAATTTCGCTTCCGTTTATTCGGACTATATTGTCGCTCTGAGAAACGGCCGCCTGTCTTATCACGGTAAGCCAGAAGAGATCATGAAATCTGACATTATTGAGGATATTTTTGATACTCCGGTTGATATTAAACGGGTGGATGATCAGTATATTGCTCTCTACTACTAAATTTTCGTCATCCTTCGAGCTGTAGCGGTGTTGGCTACGCTCAGCTACTCGGGTCACATACTTTTGTATGCTCCCCGAGATATCTTCTCTTGCCGCCTTGCTACAGTTCGAATGATTTAGAAAATTAAATGGTTATCATCCTTCGAGCTGTAGCGGTGTTGGCTACGTTCAGCTACTCCGGGTCACATACTTTTGTATGCTCCCCGAGATATCTTCTCTTGCCGCCTTGCTACAGCTCGAATGATTTAGAAAATTATAGTGAATTAGAATATTTTTCTTGGGAAGAAAATAGAAAAAACAAAACATCTACGGTGAAATTTCAATGTCTTCATCGGTTGTCAGTAAATCTAGTGATTGCAACACTTCTAAGCGTTTTATCCCATCGGCATTAACCACTAAACGCGCCAGCTCATTGTAGGTTTTTTTGTTAATTGTGACACGGCGGCAAAGGTAAATATGGTAGACCTTTTCACCAATGATTGCAGGTTCATCATCATTTACAGTGAGTTCTTCATAGCTAATATCGATATATTTTAGAAAATCTGAAATATTAAAGCGTGTGATATCAGCAATTGATGATTGGTTTTTTTCAAACACCGAATGGCGGTTATGAAGCAATACATCTTTGCGGTAATACAGGATATCTTCCATACGTTGGACATTAACTAAATTAACCCAATGGGATTTTTGTCGCATTTCACGGATATCAGGGGAGAGCATGTTTTCACTGATGAAGCGAAAAGACTCTTTGCATAGCCCGACAGGGGCCTTAACACCTTCACGATAAATACGTAGCTGTCTATCCGGGATCCACTTTTGGAAAACGCGATAGAGTTGCTCACGACCGATTTCTTTCAGCCTATCTTTGAAAATATAGCCAATAACCATAGCTAAAAATAAATTTGCACTCAATGCGCCATATTTTCCTTGCCAAAGAAAGGCGATTAACGTGGCAAAAATCATTGAGATTGCTGCAGCGATACCATAAATGGAGTGCAATAATAATGGCAACCCACGTTTATGGCGGATCTCTAAGTAAAGGTAGCGATTGATGTATTTTTTCAATAAATTGCGACGATATGTCACTAATTCGGCATCAGTTTCATCACTGGGAAAACAATCAGGGTATTGTTTCTTTAGGTAACGCATTTCTTGATACCAAAAATGACGGATTTCTTCACGTAACGGTATTTGCTTCTCAGCTAATAAATCACGCAAATAATTCATGGTGTAGTAGGTCATAAATTCGTCGCAATAAGAAAATGCATTTGAGCGAATGCTTTCTTCAATTTTTCCCGCCAGTGGCGCTAACGCCCGATAAACCCCGAGGCATTTCGCCATGTTCGCCATAAACTCGGTTAAGTATTCATCTGTTTGTCGTTGGGCGTTTTGGCTTATCATTTTGACATTAATTCGTACCGTGCGCTTAAAGGTTAAAGCATAGCGTTTTAACTTGTTCTCATACTCGTCCAATGAGGGTGGGTTTAATGGGTCACATTGTTCTAACCAGCGTTTTAAGTCATCTAATTCGCCATTTTCTTCTGGTAAAGCTGAAAGCTTAACCGTGGGTGGGCTTAAGCGGATATAGTTTTTGAGGCTACGTTGAAGGCTTGATGGCGTGTATAGATCAGGGTTGACTTGCAATGATGATGGAAGAAAGAAAAAACTTTCGACCTGATAGCGGATCTCTTTTGATTTACGAGGCAATAGAACTTTTTGTTTGATTTCAAACTGTTTTTTACCGTGGATCTTGAGAGACTCTTTAATCATATATTGCCTTATTTGATGCGATGACTCATTTTTACCCTAATGATTGCAGTGCTAATGATTGCAGTGCTAATGATTGCAGCATAGCACGTTTATTTATTGAAGAACTTTAAGCAATAGCATACAGGAAGCAATAATGACAGTCTGTGAGGGAATGTTGAAAGATGTGGCAATTAAGAAGTGTTATTATAACGAGGCACATTACTATGCCTCATTATCGTTTAGCTATTCGTTATTGAATAACTTATTTTTTTGCAGCAGGGCGTACCGCCGTCACTTCGATTTCTACTCTCCAAGCTGGGTTAGCCAGTTTAGCGACTTGGAAGGTAGAACGAGCTGGCAGATTAGTAATTTTCTCAGACTCATAGAACTTATTGTAACCAGCCATGAAGCCAGCGAAGTCCATAGTACCTTGAGTTTCTTCACCACCAACTAAAAATACTTGCATTTTAACAACGTCATTCATTGTCAAACCCATACCTTCGAGGTTAGCTTGGATTTGTTTTAATACGTTGATTGTTTGTGCTTCGGTATTACCATAAGACTCTAAAACGCCTTCTTTAGCGTCTGCAGAGATTTTAGAAGGGACTTTTCCGCTTAGGAAAATGAGGTTGCCCGCATTGATTTCTACTGATTCAGAGATAGGGAATCCTTTCACTGGAACGCGTTTAACATCATCAGCTGCATTCGCACTTGCTACACCTAAAATCAAAGGCAGAGAAAGCAATAAAGTTTTATAGCGCATGTAAACTCCTTAACATTATCAAAGTAAATAGGATCTATTAATTTTATCAAAAATTAAACTTTCATTTAACTTTAAACTATTCGCTAATAGATCCACAGTAAAAATCGTTATTTTCCCCGTTTTTTAGTTAAAACGAGAAAGTTTATACGGCGTAGGGTCGATAAATGGTGTTTCACCCATTAACAATTCTGCCGTTAATCGACCAGATGCAGGGCTTTCTGTCATACCCCAGCCTGTAGCGGTGTTGATGACCAGACCTGGATACTGCTCGATGGTTGAAATAATTGGAATTTCATCATCCGTTGGTGCAACAGTACCACCCCAACGCTCAACCACTTTAGACTCTTTAAATACTGGGAACTCTTTTCTCAGTCTTTCTAGAACGCCATCTAAGTGTTCATTGTTTGGTGTATTTGTTGCCGTACGGAACTCTTCGAATGGTGTCTTCTCGTCTAAATTCCAAGATGTTGCCATCATGAAGGAGTTGAATAAGTCTTTACCAAGAGAGAATTCTAATGGTAATTCACCGCCACCTAATACATGTAGGAATCTTGGGCCTAACAGGAAGCTGTCTTTAACAATAGAGCTGGTAAAGATACGTGGTGCAACAGCATAAGTCCCATCAGCTTGTTCACGGAAGTGAATACCGTTAGGTAAGTGTACGTTACCTTTTGGTGCACCTGGTACGCCAGTAATACGCTGTTGTGACAGATAAACGTTTAGTGTTGGAACGTCAATACCTAAGTTACCCATGAACAGACGCGACCAAATACCCCCCGTCAGAACAACACGAGACGTTTTGATTGCACCTTTTTCAGTGACAACATCAGAAATTTTGCCGCCTGCAGTTTCAATACCACGTACTGCACAATTAGTGTAGATGCGAATACCGATTGATTTAGCGTAGTTTGCCATCGTTGGCGTAACAACTTCTGGGTCAAGGCTACCAGAGTCTTCTTCAAAACCACCAATTTTCCATGGGGTTTGCGCATCAACCAGACGATTAGCCAGTTCAGTACCTTCAATCATACGGGTACGTAAAGGCGTATCGAAACCTGGGTTTTCAGATGCAGACTTAATCCACGCTCTTGAAATTTCTAAATCTTCTTCGCTTGAAGGCACTTCAACGCGGCCTTGAACACGGTAGCTGGTATCAGCACCGATTTTTTCGTTCATACCGAGCCATTGAATTTTCCCATAGTGGTGTAAAGGGAAAATAGCTGGAGAGGTTTTGTAGCTGATGATTTGGCTATATGCACGGCCTGATTGCTCACCGCCCACAACACCTTTTTCACAGATAATAACATTAAGACCTTTCTCTGCAAGGTTAATTGCGGTCATGATCCCTTGAAGGCCAGCACCGATGATGACTGCATCCGCAGACTCTGGTAATTTGCCTTCTGTACCAGCAACAGCGGGTACGCGTGATTTAGTCGATTCAAAACGACCTTCACGATTGATCATAGGAACAACCGCAGCACCTCCTGCTAGAACACCAGCAGCACCAACCCCTAATAATAGCTTTCTTCTCGAGATTTTCATCTATAACCTCAATAACAATCTTGTTTTTTATATAGTAAATAATTTCAAATTGAGATAATGATCTTATCATATATTTTGTAATTGTTAAGTGGCGGTAGCATTTGTTAATAAAGGTCATTGAAATGAAATGCGACGTAAATTGATCTACTCAGTGCTGTAAAGGCTTTGTAGGTGATTACTTTATTTTAGAGATATAAGAATTAATATTTTTTTAATGTTAATGTCATTAAAAGTGTACAGGTGTAAATATGAAAATTTAGCTTAAAGGCAATAATTGATGAGGGAGTCAAAGAGGGAGATTAATATTTCACCATAGATGAAAATTCTGAATATCCCTTAAGTTCTAAAATTGGGAAATTAATATATAAATGAGTTTTAAATGTACTTTTTGAGCTATTTTTGTTCATTTGATTATTAATCATCCATTTGTTAAGGCTTGCAGTATTTAAACGTATTTAATATTGATTGGTTAGGTTGCATAAATATTGTCCACTAGGTTAGCTGGGGAGTTGGTATATAACAAGTTGATAATAAATGTTATTTTGTTTCTGTGGTGAAGTGTCTAAACAAAAATAAATAACCTAGTCTTTATTAAGGTTAATTATCGTAATCATTTATGAGATAGAATTAGATAAATTTAAAGCAATAGATGTTTTTCATTATTTTTAATGTTGTTAAAAATAACCACTTATTTTCTGATGGCAACGAATAGTAAAAAGTAATAGGACGTATGACAAGAGCGAATAATTAAGATTAAGTAATGAATGATAAATTGAATAATAAGCTAAACTGGCTTTAATGATAAAAAATACAGAGTTATTCATGCAGTTAATAATATTTTCATAAATAGTTACTTTTACTTCAGGTACACATCATTCAGTTATTTTACTTTATTAGTCGATATGCACCATGATAGCTTCACTTATTAGCGATATATTCATTTCCTGTGGGGATTTGCGCGAAAAAATTAGCATAATCCTCGGAGCGAACCTGTTGAAGGATGGTTTCAAGCGCTGATAGCGGTGCTTCTGACCAATCGCAGCGAATATCAATGTCTGCGTATTGCCGGTCATTCCATACTTTTAATGCAGCGGAGCGGATGCCTCGATAATCACCACCTTCATCGGCACCGGCTTGCATGGCAATGAGTAATCGATCAGCCAGATCTTGGTCAGCATTTTTATAATAGCTTTGATAAATAGCGCTTAGAACCTGTTCACCTACTAACATATTTCCAGCAATGGCTAAGTTGGGTTCCGATAGACTTCCACACCAAGGTAAGCAATATTGACCTGTCCAATCAGCTGTATCACCATAGTTATCCATAATAATTAATTGTCGCCGTTCACAGTCAATATCTTCCTTAACCAGATGATCTAAGCTTTTATTCGCATTATGGCCTTGCTGCAAATATTCAATACCTGTTAAGCCAGCAATGGGGTTGGTCATTGCTTGAGTTGCGATTGCCCCCGTTTGGCTTTTGCCATGTAAGACCAATGCACCAACCGCAGGACCACCCGTTGCCGTCGCTGCACCTATTTTTCCTGTCAATGGGCAGCGCGCCACAATTGAAAATGTCATTTTACACCTCATAAATTAGACCTTGATCAAATTTATCATTATAAATTCTTGCTTGAAATATAATTTATCATCATAAATAAAGAAAAAGATAAAATTATTAACAAAATTGACACAAATCACACTTCACAATCATATAGCAATGTCAGCACTCAGGGGGAAGCAAATGAAAATGCGTTTATGTAGGTGGATAGCCAGTTTTTGGCTTTTATGCTTTATTTCGCTACCGACATTGGCGGTGAACCATCCTGATGTCTTATTATTAGGGCAAGTTGCTGAGCCGCAGTCATTAGACCCACAAGTGGCAACCGCTGCGAATGATTCCCGAATTTTGGTTAACTTGTACGAAGGGTTAGTTCGCAATGCGGACGGTACATTAACGCTTGAACCTGCTTTAGCCCAATCATGGTCTGTTAGTGATGATGGCCTGACATATACTTTCCATTTACGCGAGAATATAAAATTTCACGATGGTAGCCCATTCAATGCGGATGCAGTTAAATTCACATTTGAGCGAATGTTGGATAACCAGCACCCGTACTACCATACAGGGCCATTCCCATTATCATTTTTCTTTTCTGCAATAGACAAGATAGAAACTCCAGATGATAAAACGGTGGTGTTTGCCTTAAAAGAACCGTTTGCCCCGTTTTTATCGAACTTAGCGACACCAGCAGGGCTGATTGTTTCACCCACAGCAGTAAAGAAATATGACAAAGACTTTAGCCGGCACCCCAGCGGAACAGGTCCCTTCAAGTTTGATGAGTGGACCGCAAACCAAAGGGTGGTCGTATCCGCTAATGAAGACTATTGGGATGGTAAACCCAGTTTAAAACATGTTGTTTTTCGGCCTATCACTGACGCCAATACTCGGGTAGCCGAAATGTTATCGGGGGGAATTGATGCCATGGTGGAAGTCCCTGCTGATAACGTCCCATTATTTGTTAATGACAACCGCTTTCATGTTTATGAAGCCGTAGGGCCTCGTGTTTGGTACGCCATGCTCAATGCGTCTCAGCCACCGTTTGATGATGTGCGTGTGAGGCAAGCCGTTAACTATGCGGTAAATAAAGACAATATTGTGAAATACATTCTTCAGGACTCTGCGGGGGTAGCACAAGGGCCCATCCCATCGGCATTTGATTGGGCATTTGATGCAGAAACCAAGGCTTATCCTTATGACCCTGAAAAAGCACGCCAATTAATAGCAGAAGCAGGGGCTCAAGGGCAAAAAGTTATTTTTCATGTCACGGAAGGGGGCTCAGGGATGCTAGACCCGATCCCCATGGCGACAGCCATTCAAGCAGACCTGAAAGCGGTTGGGCTATCTGTCGAAATTCAAACCTTTGAATGGAATACTTACCTATCAAAGGTCAATGCAGGTCTAAAACAAGCGCATATGGCCGAAATGGCGTGGATGACGAATGACCCAGATACTTTACCCTTTTTAACCTTACATAGCGCTTCTTGGCCGGATAAAGGCGGGTTCAATTCTGGTTATTACAGTAACAAGCAGCTCGATAGGTTATTAGACAAAGCTCGAGTCATCAATAATCTCGAGGAGCGCGCCCAGTTATATCGGCAAGTACAAAAAATTGTTCATCAAGATGCCCCTTGGTTATTTGTGGCGAATTGGAAGCAAAATGCGGTCGCTAATGAGCATGTTAAACATTTCAAATTGCAGCCTAACTTTAACTTATTACTTAAAGACGTTCGTAAAGATTGATTAATGTGAATTAAATATTCAATTAATCTTTTGATTTTATGGGGAAAAACTATGTGGTTATACTGTTTGAAACGCATTTTAGCGACCATACCCATACTGATTGGTTTGACGTTAATTGTCTTTTTTATCATGGCAATGATCCCTGGAGACCCTGCTCAAGCGCTGCTTGGCCCTTGGGCGACTCCTGAAAATGTGGCTAGAGTAAAAACAGAGCTTGGGTTGGATAAGCCGTTATATCAGCAATATTTTATTTGGATGCATAATTTAATTTCGGGTGACTTTGGCCGTTCATTTGTTCTTAACCGGCCTGTCGTTGATGAAGTTTTAGAGCGATTTTCTGCCACATTAATTTTGGGCGGAAGTGCGTTGTTACTGAGTTCAGTTTTAGGGTTACTGGCCGGAGTCCTTTCCGCCATTCGCCAATTCAGTTGGAGTGACCGATTTATTACACTTGCTGTTTTATTGGGTATCTCAATGCCATCTTTTTGGATCGGCTTATTGATGATTATGCTTTTTTCTGTTCAATTACAATGGGTTCCGGCATCAGGAATGTACGATATTTGGCAAGGCGGTGGCCTGAGCGATTTACTGCATCACCTTGTTTTGCCCGCAGTGACGCTTTCATTAGTCGCGACAGGGGTGATAGCGCGCCTGACGCGTACAGCAATGTTAGAAGTATTGCGGCTTGATTTTATTCGCACCGCAAGAGCAAAAGGTTTGAGCGAGCGCAAAGTGATTTTTCGCCATGCATTTCGCATGGCACTGGTTTCCGTTATCCCAGTCATTGGTATCCAAGCGGGCTTTGTTTTTGGTGGTGCGGTGTACATTGAAACCGTTTTTCAGTGGCCGGGGCTAGGTGCCATGCTAGTGAAAGCCGTGGCAACCCGTGACTTGTTTTTAGTTCAAGGGGGCGTATTGATTGCAGCAGCGTCCTATGTCTTTATCAATTTACTTGCTGATGTTGTGCAAGCCATGTTAGACCCGAGGTTGAAATCATGAGCCAGTCTGTGACCCCTGTTATTCAGCATCGTCATCGCCAATCGATTGGCTCATTATTACTGGCGAACCGTTTAGCAACTTTGGGCTTATTTACGTTATCTATCATTATGCTCTTGGCATTTTTAGCACCTTGGCTCCCCCTTGCTAATCCTGATGAAACGGATTTAGTTAATCGGCTACTTCCCGCTTTTTCATCTGGCCATTTATTAGGTACTGACCATTTAGGGCGAGATATTTTGTCTCGATTGCTGTGGGGAACACGAGTATCTCTATTGGTTGGTATTTCCGCAACGCTAATTGCGGCAATATTCGGCACCCTGATTGGCTTGGTAGCTGGGTATGTAGGCCATCGTACTGATACATTATTGATGCGTTGTATTGATATGCTAATGGCATTTCCATACATTTTATTAGCCTTAGCGATTGTAGCGGTACTTGGGCCAGGGCTACTCAATGCGTTGTATGCTATCGCATTAGTGAATATTCCCTTTTTTGCTAGGAATATTCGTGGGTTAACGGTGGGTTTACGTGATAGAGATTTTATTCAAGCTGCAAGGTTGTCAGGTAAAAACCACCTACAAGTCCTATTAACGGAAGTGTTACCGAATGTCTTGCCAATCATTGTGGTTACCATGTCAACGACCATTGGCTGGATGATCTTAGAGACGGCAGGCTTGTCATTTTTAGGGCTAGGTACTCAACCACCGAATGCAGATTTAGGTTCAATGCTAGGGCAAGGGCGCGCACAAATGTTTGTTGCTCCTCATGTGGCATTGGTACCTGGTATTATGATCTTTCTTATTGTGATCAGTTTTACCGTTGGTGCGGGGGAATGTTTAGGGCTAATTGGAGAAAGCGGTTCGGGTAAGAGTGTTACGGCTTTATCGGTAATGGGGTTGCTTGCATCGCCTCCTGCGTTGGTTACCGCTGGTGGTATTTATGTAGAACATGAAGAAATGTTGTCATTACCGTTATCCGTTATGCAACGCCGTCGCGGTGCGAAGGTATCTTATATTTTCCAAGACCCACTGACGACACTCCATCCGCAATTTACCATTGGTGTGCAATTGCGTGAGGCCATTACCGCTCACCAATCGTTGTCATTCTATGAGGCGAAAAATAAAGCCATTGAATTATTGGATAGCGTTGGGATCCCAGATGCGCAGGAGCGTTTTGATGCCTACCCCCATGAGCTTTCGGGCGGGCAGCGCCAGCGTGTAGGGATAGCGATGGCATTGGCTAATGACCCTGTGTTGATTATTGCCGACGAGCCGACCACCGCATTAGATGTTACGGTGCAGGCGCGTATTTTAGAGTTACTCAACCAACTACGCCGTGAACGTGGTGTTGCACTCTTATTTATTACCCATGATTTCGCGGTTATTAACCAAATTTGCGACCGTGTTGCCGTCATGCAGCAAGGTGAGATAGTTGAAACAGGGGAGACACAAACGGTATTACGCCAGCCTCAGCATCCTTATACACAACGCCTGATCGCCAGTGTCCCTAAATTAGGGGAAGGGCGTGGATTTTTAAAACAAGTCCAACAACTTTATGGTCATCAGCCCAATGGTAATGATTTAACATCGGCACAGGAGGTTTAATGAAAAAAGTGATTGAAGTTAATCAGTTGGTGAAAACCTTTGGGCAGCCAAGAAGCCTATTTCACCCTCGTGGACGCCAAGTTCACGCACTAAAAAATATTTCATTATCGCTCTATGAAGGTGAAACCCTTGCTGTTGTAGGGGAGAGTGGCTCTGGAAAAAGTACCTTAGCGCGTATTTTAGTTGGGTTGGAGCGTGAAACCTCGGGGGAAATCACGGTATTAGGGCAAACTCGTGACGAATGGCTGCAACATGGTTCACGTGCATTTGGGCAAGCCATTCAGTACGTTTTTCAAGACCCGGTTGCATCTTTGAACCCCCGTAAAACGATAGGCGAGACATTAACGGTTCCATTGAAATACTTAAAGCACATGAACACATCACAAAGAGCGAAGCGTTTGGCGGAATTACTCGAAGCCGTCAATATGCCAATCGACGCTTTAGCTTGCTATCCTCATGAGTTTTCAGGAGGGCAGGCACAGCGGTTAGCGATTGCGAGAGCATTAGCTGCGGATGCACGAATATTGGTACTTGATGAACCCGTTAGTGCGCTGGATGTTTCGGTACAAGCGCAAGTTTTATTGTTATTAGAACAACTTAAACAACAGTTTTCATTGTCGTATTTATTTATTAGCCATGATTTGGCGGTAGTGGAGTCGATTGCAGATAGAGTTGCCGTACTCTATTTAGGGGATTTGCTAGAATGTCGAGATACCCGCAGCTTATTTGCCGCACCGGAGCATGAATATACACGAAATTTATTGGCAAGTGCCCCACGAATTCGTGTTGATTCAGTCGATTAGAAACTTATTTAAACCAGTTGAGAAGCTAATATGAGCACCAATAAGCCAATGACGATAGAGTCAGTGCGTATTAAACGTACTGATGAAATCGTCAATGCGATAAAAGAAACCATTATGGCCAATAACCTCATACCCGGTGACCGTTTGCCACAAGAAAAAGAGCTAATTGAACATTATAACGCTAGCAAAAGCACTGTGAGAGAAGCATTAAAGTCATTGGAAGTTCAAGGGTTAATTAAAACAAAAACTGGGCCTGGTGGTGGCGCGTTTATTGATTCAATGACTGAAGCGCGAGCGATGAGTTTGTTATCGAACTATTTATTTACGCGGGATATATCAATCAAGGATATTTATACGTTACGTAAATTATTAGAACCGGTGGTAGCAGTCAGTGCCATTGATAATATCGATAACGCAGGAATTCAAAAGCTGTACGATACCATCGCCGTTTATGACCATGAGCCCGTAGATGAAAATGAACGCTGGCAGCAACGAATGGCAGAACTGGATTTTCATGCGGTGGTCGCCAGCTATTCCGATAACGTTTTATTAGTGTTTATCTGCCATTTTTTACAACGCTTACTCAAAGACTTAGCCGTTTGTCAGGACATTTATTTAAAACCTGAGCCTGTCGACAGGCGCCAAGGCATCGAATACCAATATCAATTAATCGAGGCTTTACGCCGTAAAGATGCCGCTAAAGTTCAATCGGTAATGGAAGCACATATGGCTTATGCAGAACAAGCCATGTTAGCTCTACAAGCCACATTACAAGAACGTTTCTTAAGTGAAGATAGGTAATATAATGATAGATAAAGTATATCTGACCTCTGTATTAAAAACATTATTATGCACACCTAGCCCTGTAGGGATGACTGAACAAGCCGTTGCGCAAACTCACCAATGGTTGTCGGAGTTGGGGTTTACACCAAAATACACACGCCGCGGGGTGCTCTATATCACACTCGGTTCTGAAGAACCTAAACGTGCATTAGCCGCACACCTTGATACATTAGGGGCGATGGTGACACAACTCAAACCGAATGGGCGTTTGGCACTGCGTAATACAGGCACATGGGCAGCCCGTTTTGCGGAAGGTGCAAGGGTGACAGTATTTAGTGATGATCACCAATATCGTGGGACGATTTTGCCGTTAAAAGCCTCAGGGCACCGTTTTAATACTGAGGTAGATACCCAAGTAGCCGATTGGGATAATTTAGAAATTCGCCTTGATGCCCCCTGTTATAACTTTGCTGATTTGCAATCCCATGGCTTAAACGTCGGTGATATTGTTGCGGTGGATGCTCAGCCCGAATTCATTGATAACGGTTTTATTGTATCGCGTCATTTGGATGATAAAGCCGGATGTGCAGTGATGTTAGCCGCATTAAAATCACTGGTGGATGACGGTATTGTGCCAGCGGTATCTTGCCAAATGATGTTCACGATTTCAGAAGAGGTCGGTATCGGAGGCACCCACGGTTTTGGTCCGCAAGTTCAAGAGTTATTGGCGATTGATAACTCCGTTTCTGCGCCAGACCAAACCACAAGGGATGACGCCCTCACCTTAGCTTTTCGCGACAGAACTGGCCCGTTTGATTTAGCAATTACGCGGCATTTATTACAATTATGCCAGCAGTATGATATTCCTCACGTCCGCGATACGTTTAAACATTATCGTTCGGATAGTGCTGCAGCAATTGATGCAGGATGGGATATTCGTGCGGCTTTAGCATGTTTCGCACTAGATAGCTCCCACGGCTGGGAAAGGACTCATTTGGACTCATTAGTCGCGCTCGCGACGTTAGTAAGACGCTATATTGAAAGTGATTTAGTGCCATTACCGGGGCAATCATTATAAAGCGAATAATGTGCGGTTGATGGTAAAAAGCCCTCATATCATTTAACGTGAGGAGGGCTTTGAACATGTTAATTGTTAACTTAGATTGGCTTGTGATAAATATTTTTGCATCTCATCTGCGGGTACCATACCGCCACCTGTTGCCCATACCAGATGTGTTGCGTTGGCCAGTTGCTTAGGCGTGAGTGATTTGGATTGCAAATAATCTGTGCTTTGCGTGACATGCACACAGCCAGTCATACCCGCCAAGGCCGAAGGCTCTAATTTAATAGATTCTGTCTGGTTGAGTAAGCCTAACAGGTTATACATTTCGCTATCATCGATAGTGTAATAACCATCAATCAACCGCTCCATCGCGCGCCCCACAAAACCGGATGCGCGGCCAACGGCAAGGCCATCAGCGGCAGTGATATTATCGATACCAATCTCTTGAACTGACACGCCATCATGTAACCCGGTATGTACTCCTAACAACATGCAAGGTGAATGGGTTGGTTCTGCAAATAAGCAATGGGCGGCATCCCCAAAGGCGAGTTTTAACCCGAAAGCAACGCCACCGGGGCCACCACCAACACCACAAGGTAAATAGACAAATAGCGGGTGGTCGTTATCCACTGTAATCCCTTGCTCTACAAATTGTTTTTTTAGGCGAAGGCCTGCGACGGCATAGCCAAGAAATAGGGTTGTGGAGTTTTCATCATCAATAAAAAAGCAGTTTGGGTCTTTTTCTGCTTCTTTACGGCCTTGTTCAACGGCGATGCTGTAATCTTGCTCATATTCCACAACATTCACACCATGTGAACGCAATTTGTCTTTTTTCCATTGTCTGGCATCTGCGGACATATGCACGCTGACGCTAAAGCCAAGTTTAGCGCTCATAATACCGATGGACATGCCAAGGTTACCGGTTGAGCCCACCGCGATGCGGTATTGGCTAAAGAATTGACGAAATTGTTCTGAGAATAAAATTTCGTAATTATCATCTGTTGATAATAAACCAGCTTCTAAAGCCAATTTTTCTGCATGGGTTAAAACCTCATAGATGCCACCGCGGGCTTTGATTGACCCTGAAATTGGCAGGTGGCTATCTTTTTTCAGTAACATTTTCCCTGTTATTGGCGTTTGATACCGTTTTTCCAGCGCGGCCTGCATGTTGGGAATATCGATAACTTCAGATTCAATAATCCCTTGTGTCGCTTGAGTTTCTGGAAACGCTTTCATCAAATAAGGCGCAAAGCGGGTTAAGCGCGCTTCTGCATCTTGAACATCTTCAATGATAAGCCCGACATAAGGCAAACCCGCTTGGGTCGTCGTGACCTTTGGGTTGAACCACGCAATTTGCTTTAAATCGATTAAGTCCTGAACTAAAGGGTAGTCAGCAATTAACTTATCAACATTTATCTGAGTCATAATTACTCTCTTTTAAATCACAAATGAAAGTGCAAAAGTCCCGGCCAGCGCGACGAAAGACGCAATCAACGTGGCGACACTATAAAAACGGAATGTTTCGGCTAAAGTCGCATTACAGTACTGTTTGACTAACCAGAACAATGAATCAGTGACGATAGTGCAGCCAATTGCGCCTGAGCCAATGGCTAATGTCATAATTTCTGGGCTAATGTGTGGGTACATTGGCATTAGCGGAGCAACAATCGCCGTTGCGCCCATCATCGCAACGGTGGCAGAACCGACAGCGGCATGAAGAATAATGGCGACTAGCCAAGCCAGTAAAATTGGGTGCATATCAATACCAGATAACACCATCGCTAAGGAATCGCTCAGTCCACTGCCTTTTAAGATACCGTTAAATGCCCCGCCTGCGCCGATAATCAATAAAATATTAGCGATTGAGCTAAAACTCTCTTCGGTTTTGCTGAGTAATACGCTCATACCCATGTTACGTCTTATCCCTAACATGTAATAAGCGACAAAAGCAGCAATAAACATAGCGGTTATTGGGTTACCAATAAACTGTAAGAGGGTAAATAACTGGCTATCTTTGCTCATGTTCAAGTCAGCGGCAGTCTTGATTAACATGAGGGCAATTGGCAATAACACCGTGAACAGTGTCGCACCTAAAGAAGGTAAGTCTTTTTCTTCACGTACCTCAAGATCTGAGAACGCTTCTGGCACAGTTTTAAACGGTAAGCGGTCACCTAAGAATTTGAGGAACAGTGGCCCGCCGACTAATGATGCGACTAGGCCTACGGCTAACCCTGCAACAATCACCGTACCAATATCAGCACCTAATTCATTTGTGACAAATAGAGCGGCAGGGTGTGGCGGTACGATGCAATGGACAGCCATCAGCGCAGTACACAATGGGATCGCTAACTTTAATAATGAAGTATTGGTTCTTTTGGCAATGGAAAATGCGAGTGGGATCAGTAACACCACACCGACCTCAACAAACAGGGTGATACCGCAGATTAACCCAATGAGTACCATGGTGACATCGGGAGTTAACCAACGGCTTTTTTGTAATGTCACCCCAATTCGCTCTGCTGCCCCGGAGATTTCCATCATTTTTCCAAGAATAGTTCCTAGCCCGATAATGGCAGCTAAGAAACCAAGTGTACCCCCAATGCCATTTTCGATAGCGTTGACCATCTCCAATGGATTCATTTGCATGGAGATACCGACAAAGAAGCTGGCGAGTAAAAGTGCTAAAAAGGGATGAAACTTAAATTTAATAATTGAAACGATGATTAGTAAAATACTGATAACTAAAGTACCAATCATCCACATTGTAGAGTCCATATCCTACCTCTGATCATCTTGTTATTGTTTTTCTATTGGATAATAAATATTCAGTGGTGACAAACGATGAAACACGAGCTTTAGATGAATCAAATTAACCCAAAGGTGTGATATTAGTCATATAAAACGGAGAATAGCGTCTTTGGGTCATATAAATTCATCTTAAAAAGGGTATTGTAGAAATCACTGAGTATCGTTGTTTTTATTGGAGGCGTTGATGTCAGAAAATTTCAATCAATTTGAGCAATCTGGATTTATTCAATGGAATAAACGGCTATCAAGTTATCAGCTATCGCGCCTACATACCTTTGAAGCAGCAGCACGGCATAGCTCTTTTGCATTAGCGGCAGAGGAGCTGGCATTAACACCCAGTGCAGTTAGCCACCGAATTAATACGTTAGAAGGGGAGTTAGGTTTTAAATTATTTGAGCGTTTTCATCGGCGTATTGAGCTGACGATTGATGGTGAGCGAATTTATTGGGCACTACGCAAAAATTTGGATGATATTAACCAAGAAATTATTGATATCAAGAACCAAGAAATCTCGGGTGAACTTACGGTGTATTCACGGCCATCCATCGCCCAGTGCTGGTTAATTCCCAAAATTGCGGATTTTGCTAACCAATATCCCTCTATTCAGTTAAATCTATTAACGGGCAACGATGACGTTAACTTTCGTGGCTATGGCATTGATATTGCTATTTATTATGATGATATTACTCGGCCCAATTTATATTGTGAAGATTTAATGTCAGAGTCAATTGTTCCGGTCTGTAGTCCACAATATGCTAAACAACATGATTTGCTTAATAATATTCATCAATTGAAAAATTGTACTTTGCTACATGATAGACAAGCTTGGAGCAGTAACTCTGATTATGATGAATGGAAGGCGTGGAGTGAACATTACCAATTAACCTTGTTTCCTCATCGCCGAAACCTATGCTTTGATCGCTCTGATTTAGCGATTGTTGCCGCAATGAACCATGCTGGTGTGGCGATGGGACGTAAACAATTGGTTGAAAAACGCTTAAAGCGCCAAGAACTGGTAATGCCATTTGGTGATATTTCGCTGAAGTGTCAACAGCGCCACTATTTTGCGATGCTAAATGATAAACGAAACCCAAAGGCGGATATTTTTATTCAATGGTTAAAACAGTAAGTTAACGCAATACCACAAGTAAAATGATGCTTATTCGAGTAAGATAACCTCTTGGTGATATTTCTAGAGAATGGAAAAACCTGAAGCTATGGCCCCGAAAACGCAAAAAGTTGCCACGATCAAAGATGTCGCTGCCAAAGCTCAGGCAGGGAAAACCAGTATCTCACGTTATTTGAATGGTGAATTTCATTTGCTTTCTGATAATTTACGTCAACGCATTGAAAGCGCCATTCGTGAATTAAACTATCGCCCAAACCAAATGGCGCGTAGCTTGAAACATGGGCGGACAGGCTTGATTGGTTTGATTATTGCCGATATCGGTAACCCATTCTCTGTTGAAGTATTAAAAGGGGTAGAAGCCGAGTCAATCAAACAAGGTTTCATGACCGTGGTTTGCAATGCAGATAACAGCATTGAGCGTGAATGTCAATTTATTCAATTGCTAAAAGGTTACCGCGTTGATGGGCTTATCATAAATTCAGCGGGTGTTAACGAACAATTCATTGAAGTGCTGAAAGAAACCACCCTACCTTTCGTCTTGTTAGATAGAAAAATCGACAATTTTCCCAGTGACATGGTGGGGCTAGATAACCCCGCTTCTGCACAAATGGCCTTTAATCATCTGATTGAACAAGGGTTTGAAGCGATTTGCTTCGTGACTGAGCCCATTGTGTATAACAGCGCACGCCAAGAGCGCTTACAGACCTTTCAAGCGTTATCGCAGAGCCATCAACATATCCAAAGCGAATTTCATGAAGTGACCTTGCCTGACCCTACAAAATTGGAGGCCATTGTTGCCGATTTTTGTACTGCACATCGTGGTATGCGCAAAGTGATTGTTGCCGCTAATGGAGTGCTCACTTTGCAGTTGGCATATGTCATGAATAAACAAGGGTTACGTTGGGGAACGGATATTGGCTTTTTGAGTTTCGATAACCTCGAATGGGCGGCATTGGCTGGGCAAGGGGTAACCTCAGTGTCTCAACCGACAGCGGAAATGGGGCATAAAGCGGTGGAGTGCTTATTGGAAAAACTTGAAAACCCAGATAAACCCCCGATGCAATACTTATTTAATGGGGAATTGCTGATCCGAAAATCGACGACATTGTAGTCTTTGGGGCTAAGTTATTCGGTTCTTAAAATTTCGTTACTATTTCTCAATTTGGCTTAAGGTTTGTTGCATGTATACTGATATGCAGATTATGTTATAACCATTTTGAGGGCATAGGGAACATATGAGAAAGATAGGGATATTATTGCTAGCTAGCATTGTTCTAGCGGGGTGTAGCACCAGAAGCGGTATCAAAGAATATACCTGCCAAGTTGACCAAAGCTATAATCACATCACATTAGAGCGAAATGGCAAATTTATCTTTCCAACGGGTGCAAGTAAGGTACAAGTCTTTTTCAATAATAATCAGGTTAATATCGTTGATTTTGTTGGCTATGAGTATATGAGTTATCCGTTAGTGAAAAGTACGGAACAGCGACGCGTTGAGAAAATAAAAGATTTTAACATCGTGATAAATAAAGGTGATTATTATTCTGATGTCAATGGCATGTTGGAGATTTACTCACCCAGTCAAAAAACCGTCGGATTATATTATTTAGCACCATCAACCAGTAAACTGAATTCTATCCAATTTTTGACCGAGTGTGAGCGAAGCAATGTTGCTCGCCCGGGACACGCTCATGCGCATTGATGGTTAAAGAGCCAAAGAGCCCTAATAAATTAGGGCATTCCAGCTATTTTGCTATTTCAGGGTTAACACAGTTTTGGCTTAGGTCACCCTTTAAAGCCGCTATTAGGTTATCAACGGCACATTCGACCATAGCATAACGGGTTTCATGGGTGGCAGAACCGATGTGCGGCAGAGCAACCACATTTGGCAGCGTGAGTAGCTTAGAGTTGCTTGGAAGGGGTTCAACTTCAAACACATCTAAACCCGCCCCGCGAATTGTGCCACTTTCTAATGCATCGATCAGGGCGGCTTCATCGACGATACGGCCTCTTGAACCGTTGATCAAAAATGCACTGGGTTTCATTTTTGCCAACTCATTTTTACCGATCAACTTTTCGGTTGACGCTGATAATGGCAGCACGACACAGACAAAATCCGATTCTGCCAGCAACGTATCGAGGTCACAACGACGTGCCTTAAGTTGGGTTTCTGCATCGGGGTGGATATGGTTATTGTAATAGAGAACTGGCATCCCGAAGCCTAAATAAGCGCGTTTGGCAACGGCATAGCCAATGCGGCCCATGCCTAAAATACCGATAGTTTTCCCATTCACATTACTGCCATATGCATCTTCACCAATACTTTGAGTCCATTGGCCATTTTTGACCATCTCAGCCATTTCGATAATGCGGCGTGCACTGCAAAGCACTAACGTAAAAATGGTATCGGCGGTGGTTTCGGTTAATACATTAGGTGTATGCATTAATGCAATCTTTCTAGCATTCATTGCATCAATATCAAATTGATCGACACCAACGGAAATGGTCGATGCCGCTTTCAAATTCGGAGCATTGGCAATGTCATCTGCCGTGATAGGATAGCTGGCCCCGATAATGCCGTCAGCGCGGGATAACGCTTGTTTAAAGCTAGCGAGATTTTCAGGTGTAACGCTATCAAATACAGTAACATTAAAGTGTTGCTGTAGCCGTTCAAGTTGATCCGTAGGAATGGATTTATATAAAATAATATTCTGTTTCATAGTATCCCTTTTAAGCATGCTTCGTGATGACAACATCATTGTTTTGTTCTTGGCTTGGTTTGACTATCAAGGTAAAGAAAACCGAGGCTAATAATGCGAGTCCCATAAACATATACGAAGCACTTGGGCTACCTGTTGCTCCATTTAAATAGCCAACAAACCATGAACCAAAGAATGAACCTAATGCGCCCATACTATTGATTAATGCCATTGCACCACCTGCAACGTTCTTTGGCAACATTTCAGGAATGATAGCGAAGAAGGGCCCATATGGGGCGTACATTGCTGCACCCGCAATCACTAATAAGGTATAAGAGAACCAAAAATTCGTGCTACCGAGTAAGTACGAACCGAGGAAGCAAATCGCACCGAGTAAAAGCATTGGCCAAACGAATAGTTTGCGGTTATGCATACGGTCAGATGCCCATGATACGAGGATCATCGCTAAGGTTGCCGCAAGGTAAGGAACGGCAGAAAGCCAGCCTGTTTCTACCATCCCAAGGTTAGATGCTCCACGAATAATAGATGGCAGCCACAGTACGAAGCCATACACACCGATGCTCCAGCAAAAATACTGGGCGCACAGTAAAATCACGTTACGTGATTTAAAAGCTTCACGGTAGTTACGGACAGGTTTGATGTTTTTCTGTTCGTCACTGAGAATTTTATCTAATGTCTCTTTTTCAGTCTGGCTTAGCCAATTCACTTGGCTTGGTTTATCACGTGCTGTTCTCCACCAGAAAAAAGCCCACAAAATCGCTGGAACCCCTTCAATGATAAACATTTCACGCCAACCGAACGCTTGAATGAGATAACCGGATAGCACGGACATCCACAACACCGTGACTGGGTTACCTAAAATTAAAAAGGTATTGGCGCGTGAGCGTTCTGATTGAGTGAACCAGTTACTGATATAGATGAGCATCGCTGGCATCACGGCGGCTTCAACGACACCCAAACTAAAGCGAATAATCACTAGCATTGGGATATTACTGACCATTCCCGTTAAGCTGGCAAACATTCCCCAGAGAAAAATACAGGCAAAAATCAGTTTGCGGACACTGCGCTTTTCCGCGTAGATAGCGCCTGGTATTTGGAAAAAGAAATAGCCAAGGAAAAATAATGAGCCGAGTAGTGACGACATCCCTTTGGTAATGCCTAAGTCAGCGTTGATACCTGCAGCGGCGGCAAAGCTATAGTTTGCTCTATCCAAATAAGCAAGGCTATAGGTGATAAACACGATTGGCATGATGCGCCACCAACGTGACGCTGCTGGAGTATTCATTGTCATAATCGATTTCCTTTTAACATGCAGCTTTAGTGGTGGTGGCGGAGAGTAATGCCATTTCATGCTGCAATTGCGCTTGAGTTGGTAAGCCTTCACTATCACCTATAACTTGAATGGCTCTAGCTCCAACAAAATTACCTCTTGCAACAGCTTGCGGTAGTGTTAAGCCTTCAAGTAAGGCGCTAATGACGCCAACGGCAAAACCATCGCCGGCACCGACGGTATCAATGACTTGTTTAATATGCACGGCAGGAACCATACCTTGTTGGTTACCCGCAGTTTTATAATATGCGCCGTGTTCTCCGGTTTTAATCACAACGGCTTCAACACCTTGAGCGAGGTAAAAGTCAGCAATAGACTCGGGTTGGTCGAAGCCCGTCAGAATTTTGCCTTCTTTTAAGCCTGGTAAGACCCAATTAGCTTGGAACGCGAGTTGGTTGAGCTGTTCTACCATCGCTGTTTCACTCTTCCATAGAGAAGGGCGCAAGTTGGGGTCAAATGATAGTGTTTTTCCTGCATTTCGCATCCATTTCGCGGCATGCAGTGACAGTTGGTAGCTGGTGGGTGAAAGTGCTGCTGCCACGCCACTTAAATGTAAATGGCGTGCGGATAGAAAATAATCTTCATTAAAGTCTGTTAAATCTAAGTGACTTGCCGCAGAACCTTGACGAAAATACTCTACGATGGGATCGGTTCCATTTTCGGCTTTAGATTTGAGTTGAAAGCCAGTTGGGTAACGAGAATCTACCGTAACACATTGAGTATCTATATATTCATTATCCAATGTGGCTTGGATAAAACGCCCAAAAGAGTCATTACCTAAGCGGCTAATCCATCCCGTTTTTAACCCAAGGCGTGAAAGGCCAACAGCAACGTTGAGTTCAGCCCCTGCGGCACGGCGAACAAAGTTTTCGACCTCATGTAATTTCCCTGTTTGTGTGGCGACGAACATCATCATGGCCTCACCAAGAGTTACGACATCTAATTGGTTTTTCATAAAATTAATTCTCCCTCTAACCTAGAAAGTCTTTAACAGAGAAACATAGTATTCAGTGACTGCACGTAAATCATCGCCTTCGAGTGGAAACTCGATACCACAAGGAACGTCATTCGGTAGGGCGGTTAGCACTTCTTTCCAAGTGCCATCACTGTCATCAAGTGCTACAGCAACACGTTTGTTGTCACGCAATTGGCAGGCTTTAACGTGAATGTAAGCGACTTGGGGAGCAAAAATATGTGCGGCTTTTAACGGATCTTCCCGATGCCAATGCCAGTTCGCCATATCAAACGCCATTTTTATGGGCATATTCTGGGTTTTGACATCAGCAAAAAAGCGTTCAAGAGGCGCAATATGACCACCGGCTTCTGTTTGGTCGTTCTCAATCACTAATTGGGTGGTGTATTGATTGATGACACCAATAACTTCGGATAAGTCATAGCACTCAGGTAGCTCACCAAGTGATAGTTTTAAAAAGCGTGCATTGAGTTGTTTGGCATCTTCGAAATAGCCTTGTAATTTGGTGATTGCGATAGGAGCTCGTTGTTGAAATAGGGTATCAGGAATAGAATAGACAGCTTTTAGTTGCCTTGTTTGTAGCTTATCAGCAATATCCGTCAGGCTATCATTCGGCAGCAAAAGCTCTTGGCGGATCTCCACGCCATCTGCATGGCTGTTTTGAATCATTTCGAATAAGGCTTGTTGGCCGCCTAATTGTTTTACGGTTTGCGCCCCATAGGCCGCAGTGACAACAATAATGTGTTTGCTCATGACTTTCCTCTGTCTGATTAAAGGGCATTTTGCCCATTTGTCATTGCGAATAATGCATTATGGAACCGGTTCCATAATGCTTTCTAGTGAGGAAAGAGCAAAATTAGAGCTGTATCACTAATCAAATGGCGATTAATGTTTAATTGCAGATCTTTATCACAACTCTAGATGTAATGGGTGTAACGCTTATTATTCATTCTGATAAATGAATTTATGGTATATAACTAGTTGATTACTAATTTTTTATCTTTCTTGATATACAGCTAACATGAAAATATGCCTAGTAAATGCGTGATTCTTCATAATTAATTATTGTTAGCTGTATCTCAATTTCGTCTTCTTCGTCTTTTAATGAAATAATATTTCAATATATTAATTAAGGTGTGAAATTTTAGTGCAATGCTACATTATTTCACAAACTCTACCCTGGCTACACCACAGCAACTCATAAATATAATAAGTTACGAAGATGAGGTTCTGAGTATGAAAGTAATGAAATTAACCGCACTTTATAGTGCGCTTCTGTTAGCTAGCGTTTCATGGGCTCAAGCAAATACCAATGAAAGTGCCGGCGTCTATAAAAAAGCCTGTACACCTGAGTTAATTCAAGCAGCAAAAAGCAATGCAGATATTTGCTATGGCGTGAATACGGCTAGTGATATTCAAATTACTAAAAAAAACGATGATAAATATAAGATAAAAGTTGTCATTATTGGTGAAAGTACCAATAAGAATTATATGAATACTTATGGCTACCCATTAGAAAATACACCGTTTCTTTCATCGGTAAATGGGCGTTTTTTCAATAATTTTATTAGTGCGGCATCCAATACGGTACCGACCTTAACGCGAGCTTTAGCGAAAAATGATTTAAAGACGATCACTCAGCACCATGAAAAGCCGTATTACAATAATAATTCAGTTGTTGATTTAGCCAACAAAGCGGGTTATGAAACTTATTATATCGGTAATAATGGCAGTTTTGGTGATGATGAAATTGGCTTTACAAATTATTTTCTAAAGGCGAATTATTTTTTACCGGTTAGAGACAGCAAGCCTGGTTTTGAAAACCTTTTCGTGCAAGAAAAGTTTGTCGTTGATGACAGTGTGAATAAACTCACCAATGATTTTAAAATGTTACCTGCCTTTAAAGCTGCGTTAAATAACCCGTCAGAGAAAGAAAAAGTCATTTTTGTTCATATGTGGGGGCCTCACCATGATGGTTGGCCGAAAGGAGCTTGCGAACTCGTTAAAAATAATTACAACATTAACCCTGAGCAATTTGATACTGGCTGGGGAAGTATAGCGAACTGTTATGTTTCAGCGATTAAACTGAGTGATGATTTTATTGGCGATATTTATAGTATCTTGCAAGAAAATAATAAAAATGGGGATTACCCGTTCTCCATTTTATATTTTTCTGACCATGGGCAAGGGCTAGTCAAAGCCAATAAGCAGCACGTAAAAGCTCTGGAAGCAGAGTATAAAGGGTATATCAAAGACGGAAATTTATACTTACGCCATGGTCAACTCGTGAAAGGGGCATATCAAGTCCCATTAGTGGTCATCAATTCGGATGATACTAAACGTGAATTTCGCGATGAAATGTTAAGTGAGTGGAATTTATTTGATTACTTCGCGTCGTGGTTAGGAGTAGAAACTAACCTAACCTCCCCAGCGAAAAGTATCGTGGCGGAGACTATCACACCTGAAAAAGATATCGATGTCTTTGTTTTCCCACGGGACGAGTTTGTGAAGTACGATAGCTTGCCGCAGGATACCGTATTATCACCAGCCACAGTTAATACCAAAGTTGTCGCTGACAATTAATATGTCAAAAAATAAGGCAGAACCGAGCTATCAGTTCTGCCTTTATTTTTATTCAACAAGTTATTGACTCAATGCATCTGCAACTGCTTTAAAGCGGGCAAATTTATCACGTAACTGTTGATACCCAACGGCGTTTGGTTGGTAAGTCGTGATTTTGGGTGTGCTTGCCGCAATAGCGACATCAAAACCTGAATAGTAACCTGTTCCGACTGCGGCACAAAGTGCAGCGGCTTGGCAACCTGATTGCTGTACATTGACGACATCTAACGGCAAGTTACTGGCATCACAGAACATTTGCATCCACAGTGGTGACTGTGTTGGGCCACCCGTGAAACGAATAGATTCTGTTGTATTATCAAGGCCAACAATACGGTCTTGATGTAGCAAATGTGAAAACACAATTCCTTGATAGATAGCATAAACAATATCAGCATCCGTATGGTGTGAGCTCAAACCGAGTAGACCACCATGCAAATTACTGTGGTAGTTAGAACCGTACAGCCAAGGAAAAAACAGAATATCATTTGGCCGTGTTGCCCCTTCAGCCACACAGTGATTCAGTACGTTATAATCTTGCAAACGTTGATTGAAGAAGTGACGAGTGAACCACGCGAGGTTACTGGCGGAAGTCGGGCTGCCTTCGTGGACAAAATAGGTACCTGGAATACAGTATTTACTCCATACGTATGGGTAATCTGAAGGCACAATTTCATCGAAGACACGGGTTGAAATGGTCCAAGTTCCGGCTACGGCGCTGAGTTTATCTTTTTGGCTCACCCCTGACGCCAACGCTGCACCCACGACATCAAAGAAGCCACCAAATACAGGGGTTCCTTCTACAAGTCCAGACTCAGCAGCGGCTTTGTGGGTTACCGTTCCTGCAAGTTGAGCCGAATTAATCACCGGTGCTAGTTTGTCATTTGCCTCATCAATACCAAATAGTTGGCATAATTTAGGGTCATAACTCGACAGGGTTTGGTTAAATAATTGGCTGCCAGAAATATTGGTTTCTTCGCAGGCAATTTGGTCGGTTAGACGGTAGCGAATGTAATCGTGGACCATCAAAACATGTTGAGTATCGCGATAATTATCGGGCTCGTGTTGTTTTAACCAACGTAGCAGCGCCACAGGATGAGAAGCCCATAATTGCTGCAAACTCAATGGATAAGCTTTATCCGCGGTGCCGTCTTGGTGCCATTCATCAACAATAGATTGAGCTCGTGAATCAGATGACACAATCCCATTCCTAACCGGTTTTCCTTGGCTATTGAGTAAATACAGCCCTTTGCCGTGAGAAGAAAAGCTGACACCGGAAATTTGGGCGGCGTTGAGCTGGCTATTTTGAATCGCTTGGCGAATCACGCTGCAAGCCGCTTCCCACAGCATTTCCATATTGCGTTCACTAAAACCTGCTTGTGGACTCTCAGTGGGAAAAGAATGTTCAGCAACGGTAATTTCTTGGCCTTCTGCGGTGTAGATACCCGCTTTAATGACGGTACCACCAAGGTCAACACCCATAAAAAATGCATTCATTATCGGCTCCTTTAGGCGTTGTGCCAGCCTGCTTGTTGCATTTTGTCTTCCATCCAATGACGAGCTTTGATAATTTCAATCAGTGGCTCATCGGCTTTTTCTGTCCACATTTCAATCAGGAAGGAGCCACGGTAATTTAAACGTTTTAATAATTTGAATAAATTAACAAAATCCACGCAGCCTTCACCGAAAGGCACATCACGGAATTGGCCTTTACAGGTTTCAGTCACCGCATACGTATCTTTTAAGTGAATTGCTGCGACGTGTTCAATTCCTTGGGTGAATTCTTTTTCGACATCATTGCCCCATGCCGTTAAGTTGCCGACATCAGGATACACCTTGAACCAAGGCGAGCGAATTTTATCGGAAAGCGTTTGCCATTTGCTAATGGAATTCATAAATGGCGTATCCATGATTTCTACCGCACACATCACTTGAGAAGCGGCCGCAATTTCACTGACCCATTGCATGCCTTTTTCGAAATTGGCAATCGTTTCGGCATCTTGCTCTTCATAGTAAACGTCATAACCCGCGAGCTGAATAGTGCGAATGCCTAAGTCTTGAGCGAGCTTAATGGCTTTTTCCATTAAGGTATAGGCCATCATGCGAGTGCCTTCATCATGGCTACCGAAAGGAAAACGGCGATGGCCCGATAAACACATACTTGGAATGCGAATACCTGTTTCTTGAATGGCTCTAACCACTTCCAGACGTTCAGCGGTGCTCCAGTCTAACCGAGCTAGACGTTCGTCAGTTTCATCTACTGACATCTCCACAAAATCATAACCTGCAGATTTTGCGATAACTAATTTTTCTAACCAACTGCTGTTTTTCGGTAATGCTTTTTCATAAATACCAATTGGATGCTTGCGCATGGTTTTCCCCTTGAAAAATTAACTTTGTGTCGATGCTTTATTAAGGCGTTGGTTGCGGTTCATCGCACGTTTAGCACTCCATTTTTCTTTGAAGAACTTGAATGCTAGTGCCAAGATGAGCGTGATCCCCCAAACTGCGAGGTTAAAGTGCAGGCTTACACCAAGCAGGCTTAAACCTGTCGCAATGACCTGTAAAACCAATAAGGCACAGAACACTCGGCTAACCTTACCAACCCCCCCAAATGGGTTAGTTCCACCTAATACGATGGCAAGAATGGTGAGCAGTAAATAGGAGTCCCCGTAGCCCATACGTGCAGAGTTAAAGCGAGCCATCATGATGAGCCCAGCTAATACACATAACAGGCTAGAAATGGTGTATATCGCAATCATGACACGGTCGGTACGAATACCGCTGAACCACGTTGCATTGATGTTACTGCCACTCATATAGATATTTTTACCTAAACGCGTACAGCCTAGAAACAGCGCTAAGAGAATTGCGGTAACAATGAAAATAATCATCGCAATTGGTACCCCAAGCACCGTATCGGAACCAATGGCACGAACAATGGGCGGCATGCCACTCAGCGCTGCTCCTTTGGTGAGGTAAACGCCAATACCGCTAATAATCGTCATAGTACCGAGAGTGACTAGAATAGGGTGTGCCCCGATATGGGAAATCATCAGCCCTGTTAAGCTACCGATAATGACCGCAATTACAGTTGCGCCGATCAATGCGAAGACCAGCCACATCAGCTGTGTGCCCGTCCCTGCATCCACTGGCAGGTAATTGATAAACACCCAAGCCATAAACAGGCCAGTTAAGTTAGCGGTACTAATAATGGCGAGGTTTAAGCCGCCACTTAACATAGGTACAAACATGGCAAAGGTGAGTAAGCCCAATTCAGGTAACTGAAAAGTGATACTCAAAAAGGTATTTTGAGTAAAAAAGTGCCCTGGCATGGCAATACTAAACGCGGCGATAGCCAGAACAAAGATTGAAAGCAGTCCGATAACAGAGCCATCAATTTTAAAAAAAGCATTTTTTTTCATGGTGATATTCCTGTTAAACAAAACCTACGT
Organism: Providencia sp. PROV156; assembly: GCF_028480905.1. NCBI lineage: Bacteria > Pseudomonadati > Pseudomonadota > Gammaproteobacteria > Enterobacterales > Morganellaceae > Providencia > Providencia sp. PROV156. Next base: position 161,368 of record NZ_JAMPPE010000005.1, read on the forward strand.
CCGTCTCTTTACGTTTTTTATAGTGGGTAATACAAATCGCAATGAGAATAACCAGCCCGATGACGATATTGACGAAGTAGTTTGAAACACCAATCAGGTTAAGGCCGTTTTTCAAGATACCAATCAGGAAAACCCCCATTAATGTACCTATCACCGAGCCTCTGCCACCGGATAAACTGGCTCCACCCAATACAGCAGCGGCAAGCACATCCAGCTCCCCTCCCACAAGGGCACTCGGTACCACTTCACTCATTCGGTAGGTTTGCAACATGCCGCCAATCGCTGCCATCGCGCCAAGGTAGCCGTAAGCAAACAGATAAATCACGCAAACACGAATACCAATACGAGATGCAGATTCTTGGCTGCCGCCAACAGCATATAACTGACGGCCGATGTGGGTTTTATTCATTAAAATCCACGTTAAGAAGGCAATGCCTAGCATTACAATTAACGGCAAGCCAACTTGGTAATATTCGCCATCCACTTCAAAAGGCAGGATAGTCACAGGGTCAACCCACCAATCAGGCAAGTCATAAATGCTGTGACCGTTGGTTAACCACATCAGCATTCCAAACAGCAGTGATTGCATACTGATGGTGATGATAATTGACACAACATTCAGCGAGTAAATCAAAATGGCGTTGATTAAGCCAAAAGCGATACCGATGATAATCGCCAATGTGATACTAACGGCAGGGCTTGCAATAAAACCTTGCAATAACCAAGTCGCAATCACGTATTGCACTACGGAAGCCACAGCGGCAAACGAAATATCAATACCCCCAGTGACAAGAACCACAAATAAGCCCAAGGCGAAAATACCCGTCACCGCATAGCTTTCACTGAGGTCGAGTAAATTTTGAATAGTCAGAAATTGTGGGCTCATCAATGTGAAGAACACCACCATGATAAGAATGACCCAAGTCAGCCAGCCTTCGACAGATTGTGGTCGTAATTTTTGCCAATTAGCCATTGATGATTTCCTCCAATTGTTGCTCATTGATGGAATCTGTCACAATTTCTTTGACGATAGCGCCTTGTTTCATATGTAAAATTCTGTCGCAATTGTAATAAGCTTCGGAGGCTTCATCGGTAATTAATAAAATGGAGATACCAACACCTGATAAACGGTGAATCAGCTTGTAAATACTGTCTTTTGCACCGATATCAACACCAACGGTTGGTGAATCTAAAATCAGCACTTTAGGTCGCGTTAAAATCCATTTGGCGAGTACTACTTTTTGTTGGTTACCGCCTGAAAGTGTTGAAAGGGCATTATTGGGGTCGGTGACTTTAATATCTAAGTCGGCTATCCACTCTTGTACGATTTCTTGGCACTGTTTTTCATCGATTAAATGCCAAGGTGTTTTGAGTCGATCAAGAATCGAAATCACCATATTGTCTGCGATGGATTGCTGTAAAATGGCACCTAAAGTCAGGCGGTCTTCAGAGACATAACCAATGCCACGCTTAATGGCGTCGGTGTTGTTTTTTAACTTAACAGGCTTGTCTTCGATAAATAATTCGCCGCTATCTGGATGGGTAATGCCAAATAACGATAATGCTAATTCGGTACGGCCTGAGCCTAACAAACCACATAAACCTAACACTTCACCGCGTTTTAAATTTAAGTTGATATCACGATATTGCCCAGCTCGACTGAGTTTTTTTAGCTCAAGTACTGTGCGTCGGTCTTCCGCGTTATTTGGTGGCTTGCGTTCATGGACAATGTCTAAGCCAGTCATTAACTCAGTAATTTTGCGGGTAGTTAAGCCTTCAGCAGGCCAAGTCCCAATTTTTTGGCCATCGCGGATCACCGTGATGCGGTCAGAAATCTCTTTCACTTCTTCTAGTCGGTGACTTACGAAAACAACAGTAATACCCTTATCTTTTAGGTAATTAACCGTTGAGAGTAGTTGGTTGACTTCTGTACGGGTCAATGAAGCTGTTGGTTCATCCATAATGACCAGACGTGCATCGGCAACTAGGGCGCGGCAGATGGCAACTTGTTGGCGTTGAGCAATGGGTAAAAATTGCACAGGTGTGTCGGGGTCAATGGTGAAAGCCAGTTCATTGAGGATTTCTAGCGCTTTTTCGCGCAGTTGTTTTTTGCGAAACCAGCCAAAATAGCCTTTGAGGTTCAGCTCAAAGGCGATATTTTCGGCAACGGTTAAATTTGGAAATAACGACAAATCTTGGTAGATAACTTGTACGCCTAATTCACGCGCTTTATCTGGTGTCAACCGGTGATAACTTTTTCCATCAATTTCAATTTTGCTACCGTCATCAGGGGCATAGACACCACTGATGGTTTTAATTAATGTGCTTTTCCCACACCCATTGGTGCCCGCTAAACAGTGCACTTCACCTTTGTTGAGCGTCAAATCGATATTGCGTAATGCACGGTGACCACCGAAGCTTTTGGAAAGGTCGCGCAAGGTAATGAGTGGATCGGATTTGTCAGCTTTTGAGGTGCTTGTCATAAGTACAATTCCTACTGCAAATAAATTGGTGTTGGCTTGTTCGTGATGAGTTCGAGCCGCTGCGTTAGTGCAGGCGACTCGAACTCAAAGAACATTAAAATTAATATCTTGATAAATATTGTATTTTTGTTTTGAACATTATTTTGACAAGGTGAAATTACAGACCGACTTCGACCAATTTTTTCGTATTTTCAATATTCAAATTAACGGGGTTGTCACTCAAAATCGTGTTGCCACTGACTTTGATTTCACCCATATCACCAATAGACACGCCATCTTTAATTTCTTCACCATTCATCATGGCAGTCGCCACCTGTACAAATACTTGTCCTGCGACTTTTGGATTCGAAATATAGCCGCCATCAATTGCGCCTTTTTCCAGTAATTTGATGCCTTGGCCAGGTGTGAATGTCCCGAATACACAGGTTTCATCATTTTTACGGCGTTTATCAATGGCTCGGCCTGCACCGATAGGGCCTTGTGAACCAAATGACATGATGCCTTTTAAGTCTTTGTGCTTAGATAACAAATCATTAGCTGTACGCATTGAGTCATCAACGGATTCGGCAACACCAAAGCGGTCATCGACCATTTGCATTTTCGGGTAGTTCGCTTTCTGGTAAGCAATTGCAGCGTCGGCCCATTCGTTCACTAATGGTACTGTCAGGCTTCCCACAAACATGGCATATTTGCCTTCTTCGCCCATGCATGCCGCCATATCTCTCATATGGTTAGCGCCCATACTTTGGGTATCAAGTAATTCAAAGTCCCAATCTGCATTTTTTTGGTTTGGTGATTCGTGGGTAATGACTTTAATTCCAGCATCTTGAGCACGTTTTAATACAGGCTCAAGAACTTTAGCGTCGTTAGGGACAACGCCAATGACATCCACTTTCTTCGCGATTAAATCTTCGATAGCACGAACTTGTTCCGCTGGGTCAGCCGTTGTTGGACCGACTTGGAAGGCATTTACACCGAGTTTTTTGCCTTCTTCAGTAATACCTTGTTCCATCACATTAAACCAAGGAATACCACCGACTTTAACGACGACACCCATGGTAAAGGGCTTTTGTGCTTTTTGTGATTCAGCCATCGCGACATTTGAAAATAGTGCAACGCTCATTAAACAAGGTAAAACTAGCTTCTTCATGTTCATAGTTGTATTCCTTAGTGTAGATGGATACTAAATCAAGAAATTCCATTATTTAGAAATAATGAACTTCTTATATTTAGATATGCCTATAATTAAGTGCCAAGGAATTATGGGTAAATAATATCCCTGCGCTTATTTAATACAGAAAATAAAATAGAACTTATTGTTTTTTACTTACATCACAGTTACATGATTTTTATTTTTATAACTTATTTATCGCACTCGATAATTCTAAGGTTAGAGAACTTTTCTTGAAAACTATTATCATTTAGTTTGTTTGTAATTAATACGTCAATATCATCAAATGTACAAACCTGGCTAAATGCATATTTTCCTAATTTACTATTATCCGCGAGCAAAACTTTATTTTCGGAAACCTGTAACATAATATTTTTTAATTTTGAGTTTATTTCACTGCCATCGCGAATACCATTTTCGATATTGAACCCTTGGCATGAAAGAAATAAGGTTTTTATCTGAAAGCTACGGATAATACTTTCTGCAATTGGGCCATGAAAATCATCATGGCGTTCTGAATATTCCCCGCCAATACCAATAACACGTACTCGGTCACGGCAGGCCAAGGCTTGGATAATCTTGACCGAGTTTGTCACTACCGTAATGTCGATATCAGGTATTTGCCGTGCTAAAAACCAGCAAGTACTGCTGTTATCTAACATAATACAGTCACCAGGCTGAATTAATTTTAGTGCGGCCTTTGAAATCTTCATCTTGGCATCAGGGTGCTCTTCGGTTCTTTTGCGAAAAGACTCTGCGCCATCAACCATTTGACTGAGTTTGACCGAAGAAGGCATAACATTCACCATCGACATTTCTTCTTGGTCGATGGCTACCGCGCCCCCAAAGCTACGGATGATCTTATTTTCCCGCTCAAGGGCAGTTAAATCACGACGGATAGTTTCTTGAGAAACGAGACACAATTGAGCTAAATCACGTACTAACGCCGAACCATTCTGCGAAACATGAGAACAAATTAATTTATGGCGTTCGGCTTGTAACATATTTAACTCCTATTCTTTCCACGATATTTATTCTGCCCGTGTTGCTTTTTTTTTGTCGTGATTGGATTCAAGTAATCTGTTTTTGAAAAAAACAAAGCCTGCTAAAGTGATTTTGATCTTAATTTTAAGAGTGCCAATGTGGCTTGTTACATAATAATTAGATTTGAATCACTATATTTGCGGTGTTTTTTTGCTTTTCTCTTAATAAACAAAAAATATTGGGCTAACTCGGTCATTTAACCATATCTTTATTATGACTTTATTTGACTGAGTATGCCCGAATAAGACCGACTTAGGCGATTTTGTTACGAATTTGTAAAGTGAGGTGCTTTTTAAATGGCCTAAATCTGTTTACCTTAATAGCCAGATAAAGGTTATCAACACACAAAAAACATCACCATAATAAATTTTTGTTGTTGATATTAAAGCATATTTAAGCAAGCTAGGGAGTTGTTATGTTAGAACAATTGAAACAACAGGTTTTTGAAGCGAACCTTGCCTTACCCAAACATAACTTAGTGACATTTACTTGGGGAAATGTGAGTGGTATTGACCGCGAAGCTGGGCTAATGGTGATAAAACCTTCTGGCGTTGACTATGAAACCATGAAAGCAGAAGACATGGTGGTGGTATCGTTAGAAAGTGGAGAAGTAGTCGAAGGGAAATATCGACCGTCTTCAGATACCGACACGCATTTGGCACTGTACAAAGCATTCCCTGAAATTGGCGGTATTGTTCATACTCACTCCCGTCACGCCACGATATGGGCTCAAGCAGGGCAGCCATTGAGCGCCTTAGGGACAACCCATGCCGATTACTTCTACGGTGAAATTCCTTGTACCCGTAAAATGACAGAAAGTGAAATTGAAGGGGATTATGAAAGAGAAACGGGCCATGTGATCATTGAAACCTTTAAGGAAAAAGGCCTGTCAGCAAAAGATATTCCTGCCGTATTAGTGAATAGCCATGGCCCATTTGCTTGGGGGACAAGCCCCGATAACGCAGTGCATAACGCCGTAGTGTTAGAAGAAATTGCCTATATGAATTTATTTACCCGTCAATTAAGTTCACAAGTAGGTTCAATGCAACAAGTATTATTAGATAAACACTATTTACGTAAGCACGGTAAAAATGCATATTACGGGCAAAAATAAAGTAGCTAAAAAATTAATTAAATAGAATTGGCGAACGAGAGTAATTATTGATTCTATGATCAATAATGGATTTTTTTCGTCAATAAAATAGCCACAATGAATATTCTATGTGGCTATTTTACTGTTATTTTAAATAAAGCAATTTCTCAGGTTTATTTTATTAAGCCTGTGGTTGTTTATAAGATAATTAAATTTATTTAAACTAAGTATATCTCTCTAAGCTGCTTAATATCATTATCTGTGAATTTAAGTTCATCTTTAATATACCTTTCAACAGAGCCAGATATTTCTTCCATTGTATTAAAGACTTCTAAAATAAATGATTCTTGAGTATCAATTAGTGAGAGTAAATAATCCAGTACATTTTGGTCTTGGGTTATTTTTCGATATCCCGCCATTTTAATTTCGTTACGTTCAAGCCGGTTAAAATGGGTGATCATATAATCCTGTACAATGGTTTCTTTTGGCACTCCTAACATGGAAAGTACCAGTAATGCACCATAACCAGTTCGGTCTTTTCCTCCACGGCAATGCTGAATACTTGGGGCATTTTGTTTATTTAATAAAATCTCTATCATTTGCTTAAAGGCAGCTTTTGACTTATCACTCACCACAAATTGGCGATATTGTTCCAATATTTGTAACCCATCGCCGTTAATCATTTCTTTCGGAATGTGTTGGATAACACTTTCGATTAGTGCTTTGTCTTCATTATCTGGTGATGCGGCAAATTGCGCTGCTAATTCAGCAGTTTGAGCCGTTGCATCAAGATGATAAGTTTCCTTTTCACCAACATAGCAATTAGGCGATTTATTAATTTCATTTTGAGTACGATAATCGATAATGCTGTTAATCCCTAGGTGGGAAATATAGTTGACCGCTTGTTGATTCAAATTAAACAAATGGTTGGAACGGTATAACATTCCCCATTTCACCTGTTTTCCGTCTGTTGTGGTATAACCCCCAAAATCACGGAAGTTATTTAATCCCTCAATAGGCAATGTTCTTTCAGCGAATAATCTACGTCCGTTGGCATTTTGTAAAATAAAATAGATACGTTGTTTAGCATTTAATGGGTCTTGAACTGTAATGGTATTCTCTAATTTATCTGTAATGAAATTCTCAGGATAAACTTGAGTATCAGGTCTATCCGTCCAATATAATGCTAGAGGAGAGGATGGAATTTCACTAAACTTTATTTCGAGTGTTGATTCACTCACTCTGTTGACTTCGATTTCCATATATTTCCCTTTATCATCCTAAAATTCCGAACACAGAACAAATAACACCTAAAACCATAATGGCGACAATGAGTGCAACGGTATGTTTCCCTTGAAATTTACGAACAAGGAAGAAAATACCGAGGGCAAAGAGAAGAGTGAGTAAGTTAGGTATTACCTTGTCAAACATCTCTTGTACTTTGATAGATTGCTCACCGACGGCAATGGTTAGCGGAGTGGAAAGCTTGACGGTCGTCGCTATCAAGGAACCTAGGACCATGACCCCGACAACGTTCGCTATATTAGTAATTCGCTGAATAATATTTGATTTTTTCGATTGCTCGATTAAATCAACGCCTTTGTTATAGCCATAATGAATAAAGAAATATTTGGTGCCGATATTGACGATATTAAACAGAATAAACATTAAGATAGGGCCAATAATATTACCTTGCAGTGCAAATGCGGCTCCGATGCTGCCGCAAATAGGCAACCACGTAAATTTTAATAAGCTATCACCTAGGCCTGCAAATGGCCTCATTAAACCGGCTTTTACAGAAACGACAGCTTCTTTTTCTTCTTCTGTTGTTTTTTCTTCTAATGCAGCGGTGACACCGAGAATTAATGCGCCAGCGTTAATTTGCGTGTTAAAAAACTCGAAATGGCGTTGCATGGCTTTAATACGTGTTTCTTGATCTGCTTTTTCATACAGTTTATCGAGAACGGGCACCATACAATGCGCAAAACCAATAGTTTGCAGTTTTTCGTAGTTGTATGAGAATGACATGGTTTGAATTCGCCAAAACATACCATTAAGCTCTTTTTTCGTGAGTTTTTTATTTTCAGAGGTGGTTACTTCACTCATAGGTCATACTCCTCTTCTTCATTTTTATGGGAGGTTGGTGCTGTTTTTTCTTCTGGTGTTTGGCGCAAACTGCTGGCAAATGCCATGTCATAAAGCACTGCAAATGCCAGAGCGATAAAAGTAATTGGGATAATTGGCAGTTTTAAATAGGTTGTGAGCATAAAACCGAGCAGAAAGAAAAACCACATTCTGCCTTTAAGCAACATGAGTAGCAGAATACAGATACCGACAGCAGGGATCAGTTTAGATGCGACCCCCATACCGGTAAGAATACTTTCAGGTACGGCATTTAATATGCTATTGACTAAGTCACTACCAAAATAAACGGCAATAAAGCAGGGAATGGCGCGAATAAAAAACCACAGTGGCGTCGAAAAATAATGGACTTTTGTTAGGCCACTGTAGTTTCCATCAAGAATGGATTTACTGGCCCAGACATTTAAGAAACTGGCAAAAGAACGCCAGATAATCAGTAATTGTTGACATAGAATAGAGACTGGCACGGCAAGGGCGATACCCGCTGCAATTCCGCCATTGGAAGCAATACCGAGTGCAACTCCAATAATTGAACCAGCGATAATATCGGGTGCAGAATAAGCGCCGACGTTACCAATTCCCATCCACATCAATTCTAATGTGGCGCTAATGGCTAATCCTTGAACCATATCGCCCATGATAATACCAGCCACAGTACCGGTGAGCAGTGGGCGTCTTAGCATTTGCGGACCGACATCATCCAATGAGCAAATGCCTGCCCAAATTGCAATTAAAATGGCCTCTACTAACATAATAGGCTCCTCACTTATTAAGTGAAAATAAGCATGACTAAATGAATTAATTGAGTAATGTTTTCAATTCAACAATGGGATCTTTAGGAACCATTTGAATTTCAACGGCAACGTTATTGTTGATAAGTGACCTAAAGGCTTGTTCTTCTTCTGGTGTGACGGCAACTGCACGGGATAAATTACGACGGCCTTCTTGCATACGCATCCCGCCGACATTCAGTTTTTCCAGTTTTAAGCCACTTTCGACAAGCCTGTTCACATCAATACTGTTAGTAAACAGCAGCATAGTGCGGCGTTTAATTTCCGCTTTTTTTAAGACTTCAATGAATTTATCGACGCCAAAAACGACTACTTTTAGATCTGGTGGAGCAGCCATAGTAAGAACTGATTGTTGAACGGTGTCATTGGCAACTTTGTCATTGACGATAATCACCTGTTCAATATCAAAATTTTTAACCCAAGTGGTTATAACTTGGCCATGGATAAGTCTGTCATCAATTCGAGCAACATTAATTGGCATGGGATTCTCCTAAAGTTCGCTATCATTTTGTGCTAATGGTTTAAGTTGTTCACCGACATTAAGGCAACTGTCAGGGAATACATCATTAATGACTTGATGAAGTTCATGTAAAGGGAGGTCTCGGTTGCTGAGTATTTCGAGAAAAGTAGGAACATTGATTCCGCAGTACAGCACAACATCATTTTGGGTAATAACGAGCTCGCTGGCTAAATTGCAAGGAGAACCGCCTAATAAATCCACTAAAATTAAAACGCCATCGCCTTTATTAACATTTTGATATGTTTCAAATAAATGTTTTTTTACCTCATTAATATTGCTTTCTCTTTGAATGGAAATCACGCTGATATCTTCTTGAGAGCCGATTAGCATTTCAGCACATTCCAATAACCCTTGTGCAAAAGGCCCATGGCTAGCCAGTATGATAGGTATTTGAGAGCTCATTTTTTCCCCTTATATTTATTTTTTTATTTTAGTAATAAAATTACTTTTATATATTTATTTTAAAGTAACAATATCACAAAAAAGGGGAATGAAAAGGGGGAGTTCCTAGAAAGGGTCATTTTTGTGAGCAAGATCGAAGTGGCTACTTAGAGCCACATAGAAGATATTAAGGAGGAGAAAGCCGATTAGTTATTGCTATTTAAGCGAGAAAAGCGCTCCGCACGAGTACTAATTTGTTTTTGAATTCGTTCATCGTACTGTTTAATAAATAAGTTAGTAATCAACATATTAATTACAGTCAGTTGCGAAATTTTTGAGCGAATAGGGATAAGCCTTGAAACGTGCTCCGTGGAGATCGTGTGCAAGACTGTTTCTGCTAGCGATGACACCGAGCTTTGCCCCATTTTCGTGATAGCAATGGTCGGAACTTTCAATTCTCTGGCAAGAGTGAGTAGTTTGATACATTCGTGGTTTTCACCAGAATGAGAGATGACAATGACAAGATCGTTCTGATCTAATGTATTCACAATACTGAATTGGATGCTGTAATCAAGGTGACAATTAACATCTTTTTTTATTTTAATTAGTTGATATTCAAATTCTTTTGCAACTAATCCACTACTGCCTGCACCATAAATGACAATTTTTTTACTCTTACTAATTAATTCATTTGCTAGCTTAAAGGCATTTAAATTGACCAAAGCGCAAGTTTCTTCTATGGATGATTTTTCAATCAATCCTACTTTGTGATTAACGGTTTCCATTGAATCACTAATATCAATATCTTCTTGTAGTAGAGTGCCGTAAGACTTGTGATTAATCGATGAAATTAAATCAATTTTTAGATCGCTAAAGCCTTGGTAGCCTAACTTATGGCACAGGCGCAAGATAGTGGTGGTACTGACCTTATTTTCTTGGGCTAGGGATTGAATGCTCATACTTTGCATGTTTTTCTTATTAGCAATAATGTACTCAGCGACTTGTTTTTCTTTGGTGGAAAGGCTGTCTCTGGCCTCTCTAAGTTTTAGGTCTATCATTATTTACCCTGCTAATAAATTAAAATTCGTCATTACGAAATGGATCCTACCATATCTTAAAAATAGGGAAATGGTGACTTTTCTTTATTGTCTTCGTATCACGATAAATGGGCTTATGGCTTAGGATAGAAAGTAAGGTCGGTAGGAAAAAGTTAATAAATATAAATAGTTAGTTATATCCCTATTGCTTAATAATAACCAAAGCAATAGGGATCAGTTTGTTTTTAAAGTGTGACGCCCATTTTAAAAATTGCTAATTCACGGAAATCATTGATTTCATTTTTTGTAGGTTCACCATTAACGGTTTTGACAACCAACTGAATGAAGGCATCTAATAACTGATCCATGGATTTTCCTGTTAATAAGGCACCTGCATTAAAATCAATCCAATGGGGTTTTTTGGCGGCTAATTCATTATTGGTCGCAATTTTCATGGTGGGAACAAAGCCACCATATGGCGTGCCACGACCTGTTGTAAATAACACCATATGGCAGCCAGCTGCTCCTAAGGCACTGGTGGCAATGGCATCATTACCCGGCGCGCTTAACAAGTTGAATCCTGGGGTTGTCAGGCGCTCCCCGTATTTTAAAACATCCATTACTTGGCTAGTGCCAGCTTTTTGTGTGCAGCCGAGGGATTTTTCTTCGAGTGTCGAAATGCCTCCGGCTTTATTACCTGGAGATGGGTTTTCATAAATTGGCTGGTCATGGGCAATAAAATACTGTTTGAAGTCATTGATCATATTGACCGTTTTCTCAAACGTCAGTTCATCATGGCAGTGGTTCATTAGAATTTGTTCAGCACCAAACATTTCAGGTACTTCGGTTAACACCGTAGTTCCGTTATGACTGACTAAAAAATCAGAAAAACAGCCTAACAATGGGTTAGCCGTGATCCCTGAAAGGCCATCAGAACCACCACATTCAAGACCAAATTTCACTTCGCTCAGTTTGCCTGACTCACGTTTATCTTGCTGTACTAATTGATAAAGTGCATTAAGGTGCTCTACACCGGCTTCAATTTCATCATCTAATTGTTGGCATACCATAAATTTCACTCGTTCATCATCATAGTCACCTAATGTTTCTTTAAAGGCGGCGACTTGATTATTTTCACAGCCTAAACCGATGACTAAAACGCCACCTGCATTAGGGTGCTTAACCATATCTTGTAAAATAGTACGGGTTGTTAAATGGTCATCACCGAGCTGGGAACACCCTAAAGTATGGTTATAAAGATAAACACCATCAATATCAGAAGCGCCATTATGTTGTTTATTAAAGCGTTCGATCATTTTTCTCGCCAGTGCATTAACACAGCCGACTGTTGGTATCACCCAAATTTCATTACGGATAGCGACATCACCATTTGCTCGGCGATAGATTTGCACTTCTGGATCCGGCCGTGTAACGGCAATTGTGTTGTGTTCAGGGCGGTACTCATAATCATTTAAGGCACTTAAATTGGTGGCGGTATTATGAGTATGAACATGCTCTCCAGCCGTTATGGTCGTCGTTGCATGGCCGATGGGAGCGCCATATTTAATAATATTATTGCCAGACTCAATCAAGGTGAGGGCAATTTTATGCCCTCGATCAACATCTTGTTTTAATGTTACTGATTGCTCTGCAACACTAATGGTTTCCCCTGCTTGTCGGTTAACTAAAGTAATGGCGACATTGTCATTGGGATGTATTTTAATTATATCTTTTATCATATTGCGTTCCCTGAACTGGAAATCGGATTAAGCATGATCAGCCATAAAAAGTATGAATGATCTTTTGTTGTCTAAATTTCATTCATTATACGATCCGGTTTACAACTTTAAAAGATGTTATACCAATTTATTATGATTTATTTATTAGTGAAGTTCTATTTCACCCATCGTCGAAAAATTTCGTTATACTGTGGACATTGATGGCCAGCGAGTCGGGTGGTTATGTGAAAGGAGAAAATAATGAGCTCACAAGAGAGTGAACCGCGCCTATACCAACAAGTTGCGGCTCTGGTCAAAGAACGTATCGAAAATGACGAATACCCAGTTGGCACTAAATTACCTGCGGAACGGTTACTTGCTGACGAAATGAAGGTGAGCCGTACTGTGATCCGTGAAGCCATCATTATGTTAGAAGTAGAAGGCTATGTGGATGTACGCAAAGGATCTGGCATACATGTTATTAGTAACCGGTCTAATAACTCAGTCAATACAGAAACAGGATTAGAGTTTAGCCGCTGTGGGCCGTTTGAGCTCTTACAAGCAAGGCAATTGATTGAAAGCCATATCGCCGAGTTTGCCGCGACCCAAGCCACCAAAGAAGATATTTTAAAACTAGTTGATATTCAAAAGCATGCTCGCAAAGAGGATCGTTTTCGTGATTCAACATGGGATCTTGCTTTTCACATGCAAATTGCCGCGTCGACCCATAACAGTGCGATGGTGGTGATCGTTGAGCAAATGTGGAGCCAACGCTTACGTAACCCTTACTGGCTCAAGCTTCATGAGCATATTGATAACCGTTCGATTGAGAGCTGGTGCGATGAACATGACCAAATTTTGCAGGCGTTAGCGCGTCGAGACCCTAAAGGGGCGCGGCAAGCTATGTGGCAACATTTGGAAAATACCAAAAAAATGTTATTCAATGCGACCAGTGATGACTTCGAATTCACCATGGATCGCTATTTCTTCGCAGATAGCCCAACCATGGATGATAACAGCTAGTTATTCCTCATCATCTTCCGATATTTGCTTCAGCGCGGGGAGGTTAACTAAAATAATTTTCCCGTATTTTGCATCAATCCAGCCTAGTTTTTCCCATGCGACTAAACGCTTATTGATGGTTTGCCGTGTGGTATTAATGATGGTCGCTAAGTCATCTTGTGTGAGATATAAGCTTAGTTGAATTCCTTTTTCATGAGGTTCGCCATAGCCTTCTGCTAAGCTCAATAAGCGTTTGGCGAGTCGGGCTGAAACAGATAATAAGGCACTGTCATTGATAATGGTAAAGGCATTACGAATCACTTTGCAGAGTAAAATATTCAGAAATTGGTAAAAAACGGGGTGTTTTTCCAAGATCATGGTTAAGTCTTTCGGTGATATCGTCAGTAATATGGTTGGGCTAATCGCTTTGGCATCATGGGTGCGCGCTGATTTATCTAGCATGGCAATTTCGCCAAACCAATTGCCTGGTGAAAGATAGCGAAATACACATTCACGGCCATCTGAGGAAATTGAACTTACTTTTACTGAACCTTGAATCACCGCATATAGACCACGAGCAGGGTCACCCTGATAGTGAACCATTTCACCATCTGGATAGAAACGTAATGTGGCGCATGTCATTAAGATGGAAATCAAATAATCAGGTAAGTTACTAAACCAACTATTTGTTTTTAATATTTCAAGAATATTTTCATGCGTTAGAACTAATTGGCTGTTTTGTACCGCAATGTTCATCTGAATGCTCCCTGCATGATTGGCTAACTTTATCATGACATTTGGTAGGGTTATGTTCAATCATGAACCGCCGTAATATTCGAGTAAACCTCATAAATAAGAAATAAGGTAATAGAAAACCCGAGCCATTAATGTGGCTCGGGAGGGATTTAAAAGATAATTAATTAATCTTCAAATCGTTTTTCAATACCTAATCTTTTTAATGTCAGAATCAACAGACCACCGATAAAGGTGACCAATGCGATAAAATAGAGTCCTGCACGGGCAGATTCAAAGGTAGTTTCAGCCCAAACTCGTAAGTTTGGTGCCACAAAACCACCTAAGTTACCCACTGAGTTAATCAAAGCAATACCCGATGCAGCTGCGGTGCCGCCTAAGTATGCAGATGGGAAGCTCCAATACAGAGGCTGCATCGCCAAGTGACCAGCCGCTGCCACACACAGGGCAATAATCGCAATGACGGGAATGCTATCGAATAAACCAGAAACCGCAATTCCCGCCGCACCTAACATAAAGGTGATGGCAGCGACTTTACGACGTTCTTTTAGACGTTCTGAAATACGAGGTACATAATAAACCGCAATTGCCGCACACAGTGGTGGAATGGCGGTAACAAAGCCTACAAGTATGCCGACTTTACTGCCCAACAACGTACCGATTTGGGTTGGTAAGAAGAAATAAATCCCATAGCCACATATTTGAACGGTAAACCAAATCAGACACAGGTAGAGAACGCGCATATCTAATAATGCTCTCAAGGCGCCTTTCGGGCTATGGCCTGCTTTGGCATCTTCTTCCAAGGCTAATTTAGCGGAAAGTGCACTTTTTTCCTCAGCTGTCAGCCATTTGGCTTTTTCAGGGCGGTCATCAAGGTAAAAGAACACCCAAATCCCGACAATAGATGCTAATAAGCCTTCTACGACAAACATTAACTGCCAGCCGTATAAACCGAAGGCAAATGAAGTTCCTTCCAACGACAATAATGAGCCAGATAATGGGCCGCCAATGATAAACGCCAGTGGTGCCCCAAATAAGAAGTAGCCTGTCACCCGTGCCCGGATATTTTGTGGGAACCAGAAGGTTAAATACAGAATAACCCCCGGAAAGAAGCCAGCTTCACTGACACCAAGTAAGAAACGCAGCACAATAAAGGTGGTTTCATCATGAGCAAACATCATGGCGGCAGAGACTAGCCCCCATGTGACCATAATGCGCGATAACCATACCCGAGCGCCAATTCGGTACAACAGAATATTACTTGGCACTTCAAATAGTGCGTAGCCGATAAAAAAGATCCCTGCGCCAAATGCGTATGCAGCGTCACTTAACCCAGTTGTTAATTGAAACTCTTGTTTTGCAAAACCAATATTTGAACGGTCTAAATAAGCCAATATGAACATTAATACCACCATAGGTATTATTTTTCGTATTGCTTTGCTGGTAGCCGATGATAAATGATCCGTATTGGTGGACATGGTTCACCCCAGTTTTTTGTAAGATAGTAATGTTATCTATTCATTTTTATTATGTGTTTAGCCCGCCGCTGAATAACCAGCAGAGTAGAGTATAGAGCTAATGTACTCGTCATACTTCAAGTTGCAGTGTTGTTGATTGCACCATGAATTATTCAGAGTATAAATAAGTAATTTAAAATGAATAATTCTTGTTATTAATTTCCCTTTTTCATGTTGTTAGAAATGAAATATTGAAAAAGGGAATGATCATTATTTCACGTTAAATTTGGCTAATGCTTCAGGTTTTAACGTCGTACCTGCCCCAGGCGCGGTTGGTGTGGTATAAACACCATCAATGACTTCGACTGGGTCAACAAAGCAATCCAGTGTCCATGGAATAAATTCCAGTAAAGAACAAGCGGGATGTGCCATTACCAGATGCAATTGTGCCTGCATCATATCGCCATGGTGTGGTGTCACTGGTAAATTAAAGGCCATACCTAAGTCAGCAATTTCCCATACCGCTGTTAAACCGCCACAGCGTGTTGCATCAGGTTGTAAGTAATCAACGGCACCCGCCAAGACAAATTCTTTAAATGAATCATTGTGATAAAGTAATTCACCTAATGCGATAGGTGTATCCATATAAGCGGCAAGCTGTTTATGGCTGGCGACATCATCATGCCATAATGGTTCTTCAAACCACTTAATATTGAAATCATTTAAACGGTGGCCATATTGCTTGGCAATACTGATATCCCATTTACCGTTTGCATCGACCATTAGGTCGATATCGTCGCCAATTGCGTTACGAACAGCTTCAATACGTTGTAGATCTTCGCGTGGATCTGGTTTACCAATTTTCATTTTTATTGCTTTGAAGCCTTCTTCAAAGATCATTTTTTTACAATCATCGACTAAGTCTTCTTGGCTACGCACTAACCAACCGCAGTCGGTGTTATAGGCGTTAACTTTATTGTGTTTTGAACCGCCAAACAGTTGCCATAGCGGCTGATCCGCGGCTTTAGCTTTAAGGTCCCAAAGGGCGATATCGATGGCAGAAATCGCCATTTGCATCAAACCACCACGACCTACCCAGATATTGGTTGAGCTGCGAGTGAGTTTTCGATGTAAATAGCGCACTTCTGTTGGGTCTTCGCCGAGTAACATTGGGCCGAAAACATCTTCAATAATAGTGGTGATTAAACGGTCAGTGGTGATGTCGGCATGTGTCCCTGTGTGGCCATAACCGACTAATCCACATTCTGTTTTGATCATGACACCCGGCATCCCCCAATGGGTAATGCTGTGAGTTGAGTCACCAATTAGGTCATTAGTGACAGGTACGTGCATGATAAAAGTACTAATTTCTTTTATTTTCATTGTTGTTCCCAGGTGTTGTAAGGTGGTTGAATGCCAATCTAACAGTGGGAAGTGGATTAAACTGTCAAATGATTTACAGATTGTGCCTGTATGGCGCTTTTTACTGATAAATATGAGCTAGATCTCTTTATTTTGTATGATAGATTATGGCGTATCTTTAAAATTGGTATAACAGCTTAATAGGTGAAAATAGTGGGAAGCAGGGAACAATAAAAATTTTTATCAGGGTATG
Source organism: Providencia sp. PROV156 (assembly GCF_028480905.1). NCBI lineage: Bacteria > Pseudomonadati > Pseudomonadota > Gammaproteobacteria > Enterobacterales > Morganellaceae > Providencia > Providencia sp. PROV156. Next base: position 178,575 of record NZ_JAMPPE010000005.1, read on the forward strand.
GGGTTCAATCTAGAGTAGGTTTAGAATAATGGCGGAAACCCAGCTTTATAGTGGATAAAACATGTCTAAACGATTTCTTTTATTGCTTTGTATTTTATTTACGAATTATCTTCCCCAATCTTTGGCTTCTGAGACCGTCAACAACACTGACGATTGGCAGTTGGCAGACATCCCACCAAAGCTAGTGCAAACAAAACAGCCTGAAATTATTTTTGCGATGATTGCTGGAGAAATGCGAGCCGTCGCAGAACTCAATGCAGAACACGGTTTTTATGCCTATTCTCCTTCGGGGGATTATTGTGCAATGCAGTTTGGCAATGGGTATGCCTTTGTAAAAACAGTATCGTTTTCTAACCAAAAACCGCGTTATGTACCTGAAGTGGATAGGCTAAATGATTTACAAAATCCCATTTATGATTATTTGGTCACGCACCAAAAAACAGCGGTATATAACTCAACTCAGAGTAATAGTAAGCAAATTGCCTCTTTATGGGAAAACCTGCGCTACCCTGTGTTAGCACGGATGATTAAAACGGATAAAGCAGGAGAAAAGACTGCTTGGCTAACGATTCGCCTAGGGGATAGGCTGGGCTATGTGCGTTTAGATGATGTAGCATTAGATAAAGGCATTCCAATTTTAACTTATCACCATATCCTCAAAGACAGTGAAAATAAGCATTTTCGTGACACGTCAACGACGACATCCGTGGAAGCATTTCGTGAACAAATGAATTATTTAAAACAGGCGGGTTACCAAACGCTTTCGCTTGCCGATGTGGAAGATTATCTGAATAAATCTGCTAACTTACCAGGTAAAGCAGTCGTGCTGACATTTGATGATGGTTTAAAATCAGTTTATCGCTATGCATTACCGATTTTAAGGCATAACCGCCAGCAGGCGACGCTATTTATTATTTCTTCGCGGATTAAAACACAGCCACAAAAATGGTCAGCGCATGACTTACAATTTATGAATAAACAAGAGATAAAAGATAGCCGAGACGTTTTTAATATCCAATCTCATACTCACTTTTTACATCGTTTAGATAATCATAATTCACCCATTTTATTTAGCCGGAAAGAACATACGATCATGTTGGATTTCAAACGGTCGATGAGAATTCTAAGCCGTTTCGAACCTGAGCAGCGTTACCTTGCATATCCATTTGGTGGTTATAACCAATCAGCGATAGATGCAGCTAAAGATGCGGGGCTACATCTTGCCCTAACGACCATTCAAGGAAAAGTTAAATTGGGGGATAACCCTTTTGCGCTCAAACGTTTGTATGCTTTTCGGACTGACCCATTAGAGAAATTTGCTCAGATGGTAGGTAATAGTGAAAAAAGCGTCATAAATCAAAATATTATTATCGACAGATAATCAATATAGCGAAGTAAGCACTGGGTTGTTTGGCTCAGTGCTCATCCGCTTGCTTGCCCGTTCCCATCTCTTTTAAAAATTGTTGTTGGTAAACAAACAATTCTTTCGCGCTAATACAATGATAATCCATCGAAAACTGTTCGGCGGTTTGCTCAATGATCTTAGCAAGTGCAGGGTAATGGCGGTGGTTCCAATTCGGAAATAAATGATGTGTAAGATGTAAGTTTAACCCGCCTAACCAATAGGTTAGCCAACGAGGTGTGGTTTGCCAATCATAAGTGGTTGAAAAAGTATGAGTATAAAAACCATGCGGCATATTGCCTTCTTTGGGGGGCGTATAAAAAGTTGCTTTCGCCCAATGGGTGCCAAGTATTAATACAACAAATACGAGGGAGGCAAGCATTTGGCTAAATAAGTAAGTGAGTAGCAAGGTACCTAAACTGATATCAGTGATAACAAACGCAGGTATGACTATTGCAACAATCAAATGTAGTAACTTAGCCAATAAAAATGCCCCAATACCACGACGGCCTTGATGGCGCATATGAGGAGCGACGCGCGTCATATGAAATCTATCCATCCAATCAAAGAACCAAATCAATGCAGGGAAAGTCATTGCGGCAATTAATGGCCAATACAGATGCTGAGCTCGCATAAACGGGTACCAGCGCTGATAAGGGGTTTGGCGCAAGACAAAATTTTCTTCGATATCTAAATCATAATGACGAATGTTGGTGTGAGCATGGTGAAAAATAATATGCCTGACTCGCCAACATTCAGGGTCTAAACCCAACGGAATAGTGACCCAAAAATTGAGCCAATAATTGGCTTTGGCCTGTTTGAAAATCGCATTATGGGAAGCATCATGAACTAAATTAATTGCCAATAATAATGCGAAACAGATAAACAGGGGATAAAAAATAAAAAAAGCCCAAGACGCGTTAACACATAGCGCTATGCCGTAACTGCCTAGGCAGCACAAGATTAAAACCAAGCTTTTTAAATAAAAGCGTAAGTCAGCGAACCGGTGATCTGCACGCTGTTGTAAATAGTGTTTAGCGGCCTTGTTCAACGCTTTTTGGAACGCTTGATCATGGCGGTGTTGGTAGCCTAACGGCCTTAGCGGCTCAGGCGACATCACGCACCTGTATGGGTTTTCTGCCGATACCAAGTAACATTAATAAACTATGCAGCCACAGAGCCGTGGTAAAAATTACCCAAAATGGCGTTGTCCATTGCCAAATAAATAAAATGCAAATTAATAGTAAGCAAGCGATAAAAAACCAGCTCATCAGGCCAATTTTGCGGCCATCTGAAATACCTGATAGTGCCACGGTACCTAAGGCTAATAAGATAAATAAAATCACTTGCTGTTGAGTCGTTCCCTGATAACCATAGCCATAAATATAGACATAACCAATAACTAGGCTAAATAGGAGAAGTGTTCCCATTACTAATGCGATTTGGTTCACGCGAAATAATGGTGCGGGTTTTTCCTTGGGTTGACTGCGACGTTTAATGATACGCCAAAAAGGCAAATTACTATCAATAAATGGGTTTTCAGAAGCAGGAGCCCCTTTGATGCCAAAATGGTGTTCCGTTTCAGGTAATTTGGAAAACGTACCAAATAGTTTGTCCCAAAAAATAAAACTGCCGCCAAAATTACGGTTGGAATAGTGTCCTTCTTTCACATGGTGAACTCGGTGGTGCTGTGGCGTTACCATAAATTTCTCCAACCAACCCAAACGCGGGATCAGCGCACTGTGGTTAAAAAATTGAATGGTATAGTGCAATATTGAAACGGTGATAAACACTTCTAATGGGATCCCCATTAGTGCCAGCAACATAAAGAATGGGATTGATGTAAGTGATGAATACCACGAATTACGTACGCCTAATGATAGGTTATAGTGCTCCCCTTGGTGATGTACCACATGAACGGCCCATAAAACACGGTAAGTATGGTGTAAACGGTGTAGCCAGTAAAAACCAAAGTCCCAAGCAAAAATCGCAAACACCCACACCAGTGCGGTTGGCCAGTTTTCAACGAGGTTGAATGAGTAGTGGGTCACGACAAAGCCGTAACAAAAAATCTCTAACCCTCTAAATAACCACAACATAATATGGCCAGAGTTCAGGTTGAACACCAATTCTTGCCAGCTAACGGTTCCTTTTTGCGTTTTGGCGATCACTAAACCTTCTGCGACCACGACCGCTAACATGAAAACAATCGGAAAGGTTAATTCATTCATCAGTGTTTCTCTTTAAGACAAACTTCGCAGTGTGAACAATCACTAATGCCCCACAAGCGGTGAGTGCGCCAGTGACCACATCAATAAATAAATGGCGTTTTAACACCAATACAGAAGCACAAATAGCAAGGGCCCAAATTACGGCTAGAACCGTGCGAAATTTTTGTTGTGTTGACCATAATGCATTCAGTACGACGAGAGTCAATGAGACATGTAGAGAAGGGAGTAAATTTTGTGGGCTATCAATATTCATTAAAGCAGATAAAGCCAGTCCGGATAAGGTTGATAAGTCGTAATCGTGGTATAGCATAGTCGTGGGGTAGCACAAATAAACAGCCCCAGAAACCAGCGCACAGAGTTGCATGGCATACATAAGTGGGCGCGCTTTTCTTAGGGGGCAGAGAAAATACCCAAGTGGGATAAACAGAAAAAAGGAGAGGTAAAGCCAGATGGCATCGGGGGAAAATGGGACGGCATTATCTAGTTTACTAGGGAGTAAAATATGAGCTTGCCCAGTCACTTGCCCGGTATATTGGTAAACAATACCTACGGTTCCCCAGCCGAGTAGGCAATAAATAAAGCGAGTGAATAATTCCCTGTTGTTCATTTTACTTCCTTACGGGTTATACGTCGCTTTTTAACCGAGAGTGCTTGCGTAATAGCGGCTGATGATAATTGCCAATCTAATTGCGTAATATCAACGTGTTGGCTTGCAAAGTAACTTGCTAGCTGTTGCTGGCAATGGGATAACTCCATGGGAGAGCATTCAGCCTGTAAATATAATGAGTTGCCTTGCTGTGTTAAGCGGAAATCAGCAGTAACAGGTAAGTGATTCACAATAACCCGCGCACAGGGATCTGCAAAAATAGTCACCATTTTGCCGTTATAACCCGGAAGTTGAAGCAAATCATCACAGCGACCCTCAATGCGTTCTATCGCCATTTCAGGGGAGCCACATGGGCAGGTGTTTTTTTTCACCACTAACACATCATCCAGTTGATAACGAACGATAGGCTGTGTTTTACGGGTAAAATCCGTAATAATCGGCGAAAAACGGTTATTATCAAGCCAATTAGGCTCAATATGCACAAACGCTTCATTTAAGTGTAAAGTACCATGAGAACAAGTACAGCCTAAAAAACCTTCCGTTGCTTGGTAGACCTCTCCAACATTGGGGAAGCAATTCTGTAATTTTTGTTTATCATGGGGTTCTAATACTTCAGCCACGGAAATGACTTTCTGCACATTTAGTTGAAGTTTCTGTTGGTTAATGGCGTCAGCTATTGCGCATAGCACTTGGGCTGGCGCAACAATAATTGATGGTTGATATTGTTCAAGTGCAGTAAGTTGCAGGTCAAAATCTGCAAAAAGGTCATAAAAACGCAGTGAAATCCAACGGTTATTGACACTTTCATACAGGTTATTATTAGCACGTAAAAATAGAGCAACACGTTCACCACTAAACAGACTTTTAGGTAGCATTTTAGCTAACATGCTGCCAGACCAAACATTTTGTTCTTCTGGGCTAACAACGAAAAGGCCTCGACGGCCTGAGGTTCCAGAGGACAACCCGACACTGTAGCGCCCTACTTTAGGGGCAAAATCCCGAGATTGCTCACTTTTTTGTGCACATTCTAGAAGTTTTTGGCTAGAAAGCCCGGCGGTATTCATCTCATCAAAATTATCCATCATGACTTGTTTATTCATAATGGGAAAATTCGATAATGGCTGATTGATATATCGCTGAAAGTAAGGGCTTTTCGATAACACTTTGCGCTTAAAATGTGCCAAACGTTTTTGTTGATAAGCTTCTAGCTCGTCACGGTTGCGAAACGTCAAATGACGAGCGCGCCAGTAATGCCAAAGCATCGAGAGGATCACAATAAATCCCCTTCGTGGCACAGTTGGATAACCACATTGCGTTTATCAATTTCATGTAATTTATTGAGTGTTTCGTAATAAGCCTGCTTATCATCCATGATGATATTGGCAATGGCCATAGGGCCGCGCAATTCACGGTAATTAGTGGGAGACCATGCTGCGTCACCTGCGAGCAATATCCAGCCTGAGTCAGTTAGTACACACAAACCAATATGCCCTGCAGCATGCCCAGGGAGCGGCACAATGAATAACGTCTTCTGTTGATTTACCGCATAGCCTTCGCCCAAAACTTGTAATTCATTAGGTAACGCCACCTTTGGGAAACTTTCATAAAATACAGTACGTTGTTCAAAGTCTTCTGGTAGAAGACCACTGACAAAGGCATTTTTCAATGCAGCAAACCCTGTTAAAGGGCGTGTTTTAGCCCAGCCATCTCCTGAGCAAATAATGGGGATGTCAGGGAAGTCACGTAGCCCAGCGATATGGTCACCATGAAAATGGGACAAAATCACACCATTGATATCATTAGGTTTTAAGCCATCATTAGCCAATTGATTGACAAGGGCGTCTTTGCTTTCGAAATACACTGGGGTAACAGTTCGATATAACCGCATAATGCCATGGCGCGTGTGATCATAAAAATGGGTGGCATAACCCGTATCAAATAGCCAACGCTGGTGTTCATCTTCAATCAGCCATGCTCTTGCTGGGAATTTACAGGATTTAAAACTAGCACCTTTTAAAGCCACACAGCCTGGATGTGTGCAGTAACCCACTTCATATTGATGAATTTTTAGCATGGGTTCTCCTGTTGTTTCAGCCATTTAGCGGTCAAATGAATACCTTGTTGCATACTATATAAAGGATAGTAATCCAGTTCTTGCTGTGCTTTTTGGTTATCTAATGTCATGGTGAAATAGGCTGCGCCAAGGCTATAGCGTGTGAGTAATGGTTCTTTTCCCGTTAAATAGCCAATGGCTTCTAATAGGCTGGCAATAACATACAGTAAAGGGTAAGGGGCTGAACGAATTTCGCAATCTAAGTTTAGCTCACTAAATAACTGATTTAATGTCTGTTTTAGTGCTTGGGGCTGTTGGTTGGTAATATTATAAATGGCGCCATTAGGGAGTATTTCTTTGAAAGTCGCCAACTGCATGCTGTGAACCACATTTCCCACATAGGTGAGGTCAAAATGGTTATTTCCCCCATTAGGTAACACCAATTTTCCCTTACGTGATTTTATTTGGGCGAGCAAACGCGGTAGCAAAACGCGATCATGGGGGCCAAATAAACCTCGAGGGCGCAAAATAGTGTAACGAGTTGTCGGAAACTGCTTAACGCACTGCTCAATCCTAGTTTCGGCTAAATATTTTGTTCTGGCATATTGGTTAGCGAAATGTTTATTAACCGTGGACTCATGAATATTTTGCTGGTGGGTGAAATTAAAATAAATGGCTGGGGTGGAAATATGGATAAAGCGTGAGACTTTGGCTTCCCCCGCGGCGGTAGCCAAAATTTGAGTCGCATGAATATTTGTTGTCTCAAAATCTTGGCGTTTGCCCCAAGGTGAAGAAAGAGCAGCGCAGTGCCAAATGGCATCACAGCCAGTCATCATCTCTTTGGCCTGTTGCAAAGAAAGCTGAGCCAGTTCACAAGGGATAAATTCAGCTCCCATTTTTACTAGCTGTTCTCCTGCTTGCGGGTTTCGCCCACAAGCGACGACTTCAAAACCTCGCCCCAGTAAGTACTCACTTGCATTTCTACCAAGGCCACTCGTGGCACCTGTGACGAGGATCTTCATGGCACTAATACCATGGCGCACAGCGCTAACCCAGCGGCAGTGCCAATTAGCATGGCACTGGGCTTTTCATAGAAACGGCCTGTGATAATTGCTTCGTGTAATGCTGAAGGGATAGAGGCCGCAACTTGGTTCCCACGATGGCAGTAGATATCGACTAATTGCTCAGTTGTTACGCCCACACGTTGGCGCATATGTTCTAAAGAAAGATGGCTTGCTTGGTGTGGGATCACGGTACCAATTTGTTTGAGTTGTATATCTGATTCACTGGAAACCTGTTGCATAAAATCTTCAATCAAAGAAGATGCGAGGCGAAACAATTTTTTCCCCTGCATATGGAATAGAAAATCATCATCGGTCATCCCTGCACGTGGATTGCGTCTTGTGCCACCTGCGCGAATTTCACAAAAATCAATGCCTGCTGTATAAGTGGTGTGTGTGTAAGAAATAATTCCACTATTCCCATCCCCTTTTTCCACAACAACGCAAGCTGCACCATCACCAAAAATCAACGATGATTCTTTATCTTGCCAATCAATACCACGCGAGGCGATATCCGCAGAAACAATTGCAATGCGTTGATAAGCACTGGTGGCTAATAACCCCGCAGCAACCTGTAGCGCAGTGATAAAGCTGATGCAACTTGAATTAACATCAAAGCAGGCAATCCCTTGATTTAAATTTGATTGTTCAAGGATATGCGCTGCGGAGCAAGGCAAAGCTTGCACGGGAATTGCAGACGCATTAATTAGCATATCAATACTGCTTGGTGCGATATGGTTCGCATGCAATGCATTTTGAATCGCCAGGGAAGCTAACACTGCTTGTGAATCGGTATGACTTGCATGGAAGCGATATTCGATACCTGAATGTTTTTCAACAAAACCTTTTGGTTTATTGAGCTTTTCATCAAGCATTGAGGAGTAAATTTTGTTTTCAGGTAGTGCCACACCAGAAGCAATGATTTTTAGTGGGGTGATTGACCTATTACCAGACATATAAGTAGTGCCTATCTCATCATAATATTGACAATAAATATCAAAGTTCAAATATTTAATATATAGGAATTACGGAGAGGAATTACGGAATTATTCTGATTCACTCTCTCTTGAAAATGTTTCATAAACTTCATCAATCAATTCATTGATGGTGTTTTGCCATAATTTAGGCAATGAAGCCTGCCATACCACATCAATCCCCCATTGGGCTTGTTCACAATGTTGAATTGGAATAAAGCGGATGTCTTTTGAGCTAATATTTCTTGCGCTATAGGGTAAAAGACTTATGCCAACCTCAGCGGCCACAAGGGCAATTAATGTTTGAATATCATTTGCTTCCTGAGAGGGCGTAATTGATAAGCTTTCATATTGTAGGTAGCTCTGAATTTGCTGATGAAGCTTTGAGCCACGCTCTGCGCGTAATAACAATAAAGGAAAATGGGTTAGATATTCTTTCATTGATAATAAGGAGACCGATTTTTGTGCTACTGCTAAGGCAAGAACTTCAGATTTTAATGTTTTGCTCTCTAAGTTATCGGTTGTTTTAAAAGCAAATTGACGAGTAAAAGCAATATGCAATCCATGGGCTTGTAGCTGTTTCTCCATTTCGTGAGAAGGCATATCATCCAGTTGGATTGGAATATTTGGTAATTTTTCACGTAGCCGTGCCACAAAGAAAGAGGCTTCTTGAAATGTTGATATACCAAACCCGACGGTTAACTTTATAGGGGGCTGTTCTCGAAGCACTGCGGATTGGTGTAAAAATTCAGTGGTTTGAGTGAGTACTTGTTGTGCATAGGGAAAAAGTATTTTCCCATGAGGAGTCAATATTGCACCATGACGTCCCCGCTCAAATAGTACTATATCCAATTGTTTCTCAAGAAGTTGAATTTGTTTTGTTAAGGCTGGCTGACTAATATATAGGCGTGATGAAGCTTCGCGGTAATTTTTTGTCTCTGCGAGAGTGATAAATGCACGGAGTAGTCGAGTATCCATAGTTGTTAGCCAGTTCCTGATAATAGAAGACGCTATAACATTTCTATTATGAATGCTATAGCGAGCCATTGACTTTAACTATTATTGCTTTTCTTGATGATAAGGGGAATTCTCAGAAGCAAAACGGACATGGCGAATATCCGTTTCGTAACCCAGAGTTTCAGTGATGATTCGGTAGAGCTCAGGGCGTCTTCCGGTTAACCAGCGACGGCCATTCGAGGTAGGCAATAAATCTAATTCAAGATCCGCGATGACGATATCATCATCTATTGCGCAGCTTTCTTTAATTACTCGTCCGTAAGGGTCTATGATCATGGCGTTTCCGGTTCGAATTTCATCATCATCTAAGCCAACGCCATTACTAAATAAATAAAATACACCATTATCATGGGCTCTGGAGGGTAACCAGCGCATTAGCCATCCGCGCCCATGCTCCCCTAGACATGCATCTAATAATGCTTGAGGATTTTGTTTTCTATTTTCCCAGAGACGAAGGTCGAGCGGTTTCATGCCATGGGGGCTACTCGAATGAGTTCCACCTGTTTGATGGGGGGCAAGAATAATATCTGCACCAAGTAGCGCGTTGACGCGTGGATTTTCAATTAAGTTATTATCCCAACAAATTAAAATACCGACTTTTACCCCCCATGGCGTATCAAAAACAGTGTAATTGTCTCCGCTATGAATGGCGGGGTGCTCAAAGGCATGTAATTTACGATGAGCGTGGTATTGGCCATCTGGCATACAAGCGACCCAAGTATTGTAGCATTTGCCATCTAATCCTTTTTCAATCAACCCAACCCCGATAATCATGTTTAATTCAATAGCCCGTTGGCGGATTAATGCTAATGACGGGCTATCATGTAAAGTTTCACTTAAAGCATAAACGGCATCATCTGGTAGCTTCGGCACGTGCCAATAACCAGTAATACACATTTCAGGTAAAACCAGTATTTTTACCTTCTCTTGGGCGGCCTGAGTAATAAACTCATGGATACGTTCTAAATTGTAGGTTTTGTCGCTAGGACGGTGTTGGAACTGGACAGTTGCAACCCGAAGCTGTGATTGTGCTGGCATCATTTTTATCTCCTTAGTTAGGGAAATAAAAACATGTAATTTGAGCTAAAAATAATGAGTTATTTTCTCATTCCATAACGATAGGTTATTGAATGAATCTGTCTGGTCACCAATATTAGCATTTTTATACATAAATTAACGTAAAAAGAGATGTTGAAATATATATAATACGGAAAAATAGCCTAGTTAAGTGTAATCTTCCTAGGTTGTCCATTTTGGTTTAAAGCGTATCAGGTCAATTATTCCTCAATGAAATGCTTTCATTTAGTGAATCAAGCATACAAATGCTCTTTATTCTCGGTATTAAAAGCACAAATTTAACCTAAGCTATATGTGAAACATACAATAATAGTAAGCATTTACCTTGTTGTTTTGACTGATTTCTTGTGAAAGTGCGAGGTAAAACTCTTGTTTTACTCGTTTTATAGCTCCCTGTAGTGCAATTATTATGTTTTCTTTTTGTTATATTTCATTTTTACCTTGTTGATCTGCAATAGACTTTTGTGTTTTGTTACAATTGGAAACAAGTATAACATATTGTTATTTATACGTTATTTTTGTTGGTGATTGTTGTTTTTTACTCGAAATGTGAGTTATCGATGGCTATTAATATTGTTATTACTCTTAATATGAATAACTTGATTTATTTATGAGTAGATAGCGACCAATAAAAAAAAATTGCAGTTTTTTATATCCTATAACTCTTATTGTGAGTAATTAAAAATACTATTAAATTAAATTAAATGATAAGAATAAAAAAACCATTGTTAGTTGTTTTTTTGAAGCAAACATTAAAAATGTAAAAAATAAATTAATTTATAAAAATAAGTATATAAAAATACTTAGGAATCAATGAATACCATATAAAATTAATTATAAATGCCTTCATTCCATTATAAATTAAGGCGTTGTTATATTTTTGGATGTTACCATTGATAGTGGTAATTTGTTATTTTTCTTTAATATCAATTAGTTGTATATTATTTGTTTATTTAAAAAAGAATAATAACTAATATGAATTATGTGTTTTTTATCTTATATGATAATGCAAACTAAAAAAATGAAATATTGATAGGTTTCAGTGGCTTTAATTTATTCTATCGATCGTTACAAACAGTTTTACTTTTATATATTGAAAACTATAATTAACTCAAATTTCGTGTTTTAATTGGTTTGTTCTTTTTTGATTTTTTATATAATCAGTGCAATTTATTATGTGAAATTTTTTGATTTGTAATATAATTTAGCCATTTAATATTTTAGGTTATTTTGGGCTATTGTTGATGATAAATGTAAATCGTATAGTAGGCAGAGAGATTAGAAAAAGAAGAAAGCATTTAGGGCTTTCAGGCATCGAATTAGCTAATCTTGTTGGTGTTAGCCAACAACAGATTTCACGTTATGAAAGGGGTGAGTGCAATATAAATATTGAAAACTTGCACACCCTTGCTAACGCTTTAGATACAGAAATGATTTGCTTTTTTATTGATGATGTTTTTATCAATAAAGAAAGTAATTAATTTAAAAAATTAAGAGTAATCTAATTATAAAAATATTCATATTTAAAGTTAACTAAATATCTAAAAAAATAAAAATGTAGTGTTTTTATTTTTTTAGTAAAAATCTAACTTTCTTATTTTTACCTTTACATTCTCAGCAAATAAATATCAACCTAGTAATTTATTGATTATTAGGTGATTGGTACATCTGTCGTCTTTTTATAGGAAAATATAAATGAAATTAACTAAGATTGCATTAGCTACAATTATCGCTTCTTCATTTGGTATTGCACAGGCAGCACCTGTAGATCAAGGTAGTGGTGTCATCAATTTTACTGGTAAAGTTATTAATGCACCTTGCTCAATCCCAGGTGACGGTACAATTAACGTTGACCTCGGCCAAGTTGCAAATAAAGTATTAGAAACTGGTAACAAATATAGCCAAAGCGTTCAATATAATATCCAGTTAGAAAACTGTGATTTAGGTGAAGTTAAAGATGCTAGCGATGTAGTTGTCTTCCCTGCAGTTAGCAAAGTTAAAGTAACTTTCACGGGTACTCCAGATACTACAGCAAAAGAATTACTGGCTAATACAGGTACTTCTAAAGGTGTTGGTGTTCGTTTAATCAACGCAGATGGCGCAACAATGAAAGTTGGTGATACCAGTGTTGAGCTGCCATTAGCGGATGGTCCAAATAAATTAGTATTCAGTGCACGTGTTGAAGCAAATGGTAGCAAAGTTGAAACTGGTAGCATCATTTCTCAAGCAACTTACGCTTTAAACTACCTGTAATTTTTTATTTAAAATAACAGGCATATATTTGCCTGTTATTTTTCTTTCTTTATTTTTATTTTTCTTACAGGGAACATCATGTCTCTATTTCCTCAGTTTAAAATAAATAAAATATTATTTTCGATTGCTTTGGCATTTTCCTTTTCTGGAATGTCTAATGCAGTGGAATTTAATATGAATATTATTGATGCTAAGGATAGAGATAATATTGACTTAAGTCAGTTTTCTAACCCAGACTTTATTCCTGCAGGTGAATACCTAACGGATATTACATTAAATGGTCGAAAATTATCAGGGCAATATTTAATTAAATTTATTGAAGAGAGTAAAGATACCTCAACACTCTGTGTTACACCAGAGATGGTAAATATTTTTGCATTAAAAAAGAAAGTTAAGGAAGAACTTCTGCAAAATAATAATGGCCAGTGTATTGAGCTATCTAAAAATTTAGATATTAATTATCGCTTCGACAAAGCTAACCAGAATATCTTATTTTCTATTCCTCAAGCTTGGTTAGAATATGATGACCCGTACTGGGTTCCACCTTCCCAATGGGAAAATGGAATTATGGGTGCATTTCTTGATTATAACCTGTTTGCCAACTATTCCGCTCCTAAAAATAATAGTGAAACATTCAGTGGTAGTAGTAACGGTACCGCTGGCGTTAACTTAGGGGCTTGGCGTTTCCGCGCTGATTATCAATATCAATATAATCGTTCCCAAGGTAAAACGAATGAACGGTTTGATTGGACTCAGTTATATGCCTTTCGTGCTTTGCCTCAAATGGGTGCAAAAGTTTTACTTGGTGAGTCTTATTTGAAGACTGACTTATTTGATAGTTTTCGCTTTATAGGGGCATCTATTTTTAGTGATAATCGAATGCTTCCACCGTCACTACGTGGTTACGCGCCTCAAGTGACGGGTATTGCTAAAACGAATGCAATGGTGATTATTTCACAGAATGGGCGTGTGATTAAACAAGTTAAAGTCGCTCCAGGGCCATTTAATATTCAAGATATTACTGAAGCGGTGCAAGGCACTTTAGATGTCACCATTGAGGAAGAGGACGGTTCAAAAACCACTTATCAAGTGACGGCGGCATCGCTGCCGTTTTTAACTCGTCAGGGGCAGCTGCTTTATAAATTTACCATGGGGCAATCTGACCCATTTGGCCGCTCGCAGAAAGTTGACCCTAAGTTTATTGTAGGGGAAGCTTCCTATGGTTTATTTGGTGACACATCCATCTTTGGCGGGTTAATTGCTACGGTAGATAATAACAATTACCAAGCGATAAACTTAGGAATAGGGCAAAACATGAATATGTTTGGGGCTATTTCCTTTGATATTACTCGCACTCATGCAAATGTAGATAACTTTGGCTCTTACTCGGGTAACAGCTACCGTTTAAATTATTCTAAACGTTTTGAATCTACCAATTCGCAGGTCACATTTGCAGGTTATAAGTTTTCTGAAAAAGAATTCTTAACTATGCCTCAATACATTGATGCAGCGAATGGTGTGCTTGATTTTAGACGTGACAAAAACGTGTATACCGCGTCTTTTAACCAATATATCAGTCCGTTGGACTTAACTGTCTATTTTAATGCTTCTCACCATCAATTTTGGAATAGTGAATCTACAACAAACTTTGGTATGAGTTTTAGTAAGTTATTTAGCATAGGGCAAATTAAAAACATTTCCGGCACCTTATCACTTAATAAAATTAAATATGAAGAGACGGATGATAATCAAATTTACCTTTCTTTCTCCATGCCACTTGAAAATGGTGCGTCAGTCAGTTACGACGCTCAATATGCAGATAATGACCATAGCTTTGGCCAATCGGTAGGTTATTACAGCCCGAACGAGAATAATAACTACTGGAGTATGCGTGTTGGTGGTGACCAGCACAAACTTGGACGTGCTGAGCCAAATATCAGCGGTAGTTATCAATATTCATCGCCTTATGGCGTATTGAGTGTTAATGCGACAGAAAATGTGAACTCATATCGTGCTTTTGGCGGTAGTTGGTATGGCTCCATGACAGCAACGAAATATGGCGCAGCTATGCACCGTAACGGGACTAACAACGAACCTCGAGTGATGATTGATAGTGACAATGTCGCTGGGATTTCTATTAATAATGGTGAATCTGTCACGAACCGATTTGGGATTGGTGTTGCGACAAGCTTAAATAGTTTTTCTAATTCAGATGTTTACATTGATATGAATACACTGCCTGACGATGTGGATGTCAATGACAACATTATTGGTAAAACATTAACTGAGGGTTCAATTGGTTTTCAGAGAATAAAAGCGAACCAAGGAAAACGTATTTTAGCAGTTATCCGTTTGAATAATGGGAATTATCCACCGCTTGGTACCAGTGTGACTGAATTAAGTACAGGAAGAGAAGTCGGAATTATTGCAGATAGTGGTGTTGCTTATTTAACGGGTGTGGCTCCAGAAGAAAGCTACATAGTGAAATGGGCTGCTGGCGCAAACCAATGTAGTTTGAATTTACCTAATATTGCCGAAAAAAATCAGGGGAAAGTCCTGATCCCTTGCCAATAAAGGAATGATGTATGAGTAAAAAGTATGTAGTAGCTTTAGGATTTTCATTAGTTTTTGTCGGCATGCAAGTTGCGTCTGCTGCGATTAATATTGACCGTACACGGATCATTTTTCCAGGCAAAGATAAATCAATCAGTTTGGTTATTAATAACCAAAGCAAAACAATGCCCTACTTAGCTCAATCTTGGATGGAAGATGAAAAAGGGAATAAGGTTTCTGAACCTTTTACAGTTTTACCTCCAATGCAACGTGTTGAGCCGAATGCTAAAAACCAAATAAAAATTATTAAAACAGAGGGAATTGATGCTCTTCCACAAGATAGAGAATCTCTGTTCTATTTAAATGTGCGTGAAATTCCACCGGTGACAGATAAAGAAAATGTCGTACAGATTGCGATTCAAAGCCGTCTAAAAATGTTTTATCGACCACCTCAAATCGAAAATAACAGCGATAAAGTATGGGCTAAAGAGCTGAAATATACGCACACAGGTGGGCAATTACTTATTGAAAATCCAACTAAATATTATGTGACATTGGGTTATCTCAGTAATAATAACCAGAAAAATTTTCCTGGTTTTGAAAGTGTGATGATTGCCCCGCTTTCTAAGGAAAGTGTTCCCGTACCAGCAAGCAGTTTTAATCAGTTATATACCGGTTATATGGATGATTACGGTGGCATGAAAATGTTGACTTACCAATGCGCTGCGTCGACCTGCCAGCTGTCAAAAGAGAGCCAATAGGATTTTAGATATGAGAAATTGCTACTTTTCAATATGTCTTTTTATGCTATCTCTATGTGGAAGCCAAGCTTATGCAGATAGTAGCATGATGAGAGGTGATCTTAATTTTACGGGAAATGTGGTGGCATTGCCTTGTAAGATTTCATTTTACTCGATAGATCAAAATATTGAATTAGGACCAATATCTCTGAATTACTTTAATGAAATTGGAGACAGAAGCCCTAAGCATGAAATCAAACTAAAGTTTGATGATTGTATTTTTCCAAAACGCAATCGCGATGATAGGGTTCCGGTTGTTCGGATCATGTTTATTTCAGAACCAACTGAAAGTACAGACCGTAATTTATTTGGTGGTAAAACCATTCTAAATGGTTATGGGATTCGATTAATGGATAAAGATGGCAATATTGTCCCCAATGGTGAATACCGTAGTTATCCAATCTATTTTGATGATAACCAGCAAATTACGATTTATTCCATGCTAGAGAGTTATCTACCAAGAAATGAATTAACAGTGGGTAATATTAAAACGCAAATTACCTTAAATATTACTTACATATAAGGTGTATAAATCATGATACACAAGTTTATTCAAAAATATGGTTTTTATATTTTATTTCTATTCGTTTTTATTAGCCCAAAAACCTTTGCATTAGATTGTGTGGAAAAGGGGACTGGAGTCGTCGAAAAACCCGCAGTTCCTGTAGGTCAATTGGCCATTCCTGCTGATACAACGGCAGGTTCTATTATTTGGCAATCCGACCCTTTAACAGTAACCGTTTATTGTGACAATGTACTTGGTAATGCTGTTGACGTTGTTCATATGTATTTTAATCCGAAATCTCAAAAACTTGGGACAGGGTTATTACTAGGCGCGAATTACCAAGGCCAACAATTGGAACAAAATGAGCAGCGTGTCAACTTAGGGACTCCACCTATTCGCCGCGGAGAGAATGTCACGGTAACAGTGACTTTTACACTATATATCAAAGTGACGGGTATTGTTCCTCCTTCAGGTAACTACACAGGGGATAACCAATTTACGGTTTTCCAGTTTGATGGAAGTGGTGGGATAAACCATACCAATGGTGCAAAAAACTTGAAGTATTCTATTACTGGGTTACGAGGTATTCGCTTCCTCAAGTGTGGGGCTGATATTAAAGTTTACCCAGAGTCACAGCAAATTGACTATGGTCAGTTAATGATTACTGAGCTTAATCAAGGAAAAGAGTTTAAAAAAGATTTTCAGATACAAGCGGTGAAGCGGGGCTGCTTAGATAATTTTTCCATGAATATTAACTTCGAAACTACAGACCCGTTAAATGGAGAGTATGCCATTGATCTAAAAAACGGGACTAATTTAATTATTTCGGATGATAAAGCGGAAAAAATAAAATTTAATTACTTCCAGTTTTTCGGAACACTCCCCTTAGGGAGTACATCGATTACACGTGACTACAGTGCGACGGTTAAAAAGGTGGGAGCGGTAAAAACAGGACCATTTAGCGCCTCAACGATTGTCCGTATTAACTATTATTAACATTAATCCGAAGAGATGACTAAAAATACATGATGAAAATCAATAGATTGATTTTCGGCTGATAACGCAAAGCGGGAAAAATCACACTGTTATCCCACGTTGTCAACAACCAAAGAGCAGGCCAAAAGCCTGCTCTTTGCTATGTTACATCGTTATGCAGTGATATAGGCTAACGAAATTTAGCGCATTCCTTTGCGCTAGAGTGGCAAATCTTATTTAACGCATTTACTGCAAGTCTCATTTTGGACTTGTTCAAAGAAGTTATTGCCTTTGTCATCAACGAGAATGAATGCAGGCAGCCCCTCAACTTCCATTTTCCAAATTGCTTCCATTCCTAATTCTGGATACTCAAGGCAATTTAAACTTTTCACATATTCTTGAGCGAGAATCGCAGCTGAGCCACCGATACTACCTAAATAAAATCCTCCGTGTTTTTTACATGCATCGGTTACTGCCTGAGTTCGGTTGCCTTTCGCCAACATCAGCATACTACCACCGTGGGATTGGAACAGGTCAACATAGGGGTCCATGCGGTTACCGGTTGTCGGGCCTAAAGAACCGGAAACCATATCTTCTGGTTTTTTGGCAGGTCCTGCGTAATACACCATGTGGTCTTTAAAATATTGAGGCAATTCTTCGCCGTTATCTAAACGTTCTTTAAGCTTAGTATGCGCAATATCTCGAGCAATAATCAGTGGCCCGCTGAGAGAAACACGTGTTGATACCGGGTGTTTACTCAGCTCAGCCAAAATATCTTTCATTGGGCGGTTGAGGTCGATGTGTACCACTTTTCCTTCAGCTTGGTTACGCATAGATTCAGGAATGTATTGGGCTGGGTTATGCTCCATTTTTTCAAGCCATAAACCGCTTTTGGTAATTTTAGCTTTAATATTACGGTCGGCAGAGCAAGAAATGGCTAAACCGATTGGGCAAGAGGCACCATGGCGAGGTAAACGAATAACTCGTACATCGTGAGCAAAATATTTACCACCAAATTGTGCGCCAAAACCAAGATGACGAGAAGCTTCTAATAACTCATTTTCTAGTTCAATATCACGGAAAGCACGGCCGTACTCATTACCTGTGGTTGGCAGGTTGTCGTAGTATTTTGCAGAGGCGAGTTTGGCGGTTTTCAGTGTTGTTTCCGCTGAAGTACCGCCGATAACGAAGGCAATATGGTAAGGCGGGCAAGCTGTTGTTCCTAAGTTCTGCATTTTTTCAATTAAGAAATTTTTTAACTTGGCTGGGGTTAATGTTGCTTTTGTTTCTTGGTAAAGTGCTGATTTATTTGCTGAACCACCGCCTTTGTTAACAAATAGGAAGTGATATTCATCGCCTGTGGTCGCAAAAATGTCAAACTGTGCTGGCAGGTTTGTGCCAGTATTAACTTCATTAAACATATCTAGCGGTGCATTTTGAGAAAAACGCAGGTTTTCGTGTTGGAAGACATTATAAATCCCTCGAGAGAGGTACTCTTCGTCATTGCAGTCTGTCCAAACTTGTTGGCCTTTTTTCCCAACAACCGCAACCGTTCCTGTATCTTGGCAGTTTGGCAAAATACCTTTTGCAGAAATTTCAGCATTGCGAAGTAATTGTAACGCCACGTATTTGTCGTTTTCGCTGGCTTCTGGGTCTTGTAAGATAGCGGCGACTTGTTTCTGGTGCGCAGCTCTTAAAAAAAACTGGGATTCATAAATTGCGTGTTCTGCAAGGAGAGTTAATGCCTCAGGTTCTATCTTTAAAATTTGCTTACCAGCAAATTGTTCTACAGAAACATATTTATCAGAGACTTGGAAATACTCAGTTTTATCCTCAGATAATGGATAAGGTTCTTGGTAAAAAAACTCTTTATTAGCCATTTTGCTCACTCACATATTAATTTCAGTGGAATTTCCAAAGGTAATCACCCGAAGGCTTATGTTTATTCTTTAATTGATTTAACTCGAAAGATACAAAGTAAAATTTATAGGTGTAATAATGAAACAAAAATCACAAAATAAGTCACTAAAAGTTACAGTTTAGATTGAAATTATATCAATTTGATTATTATATTCAAAGAGATGCAAAGAATAATATGATATTGGTTAAATTTATTGAGATAAAAAATAAGGATTAATGAAAATTAGATTTAAATCACATAATAATATTATCAACTGCGACTTTAATTATTTGTTATAGATGTTACCAGTTATTGCCTTTGTTCTATATATAATCACGATATATATCTACTGGATATAACTACCATCAAAACTCGACGAGTTAGTTATGGTAAAGGCTTATTGTATTTTTATCTCGCATGAAGTTTTAAAATTTATATCATTAAATATATGAATTAAAAAATTAAAAATAATAAAAACTATTAATTCCATAATTATTATTATTTTTATTGTGAACTGTTTTAACTCTATGAATTTCATTGGATTTGACTTAAGTTTTATCTTCGGATGTATCATGTAAATCTATAGATATGGACAGACTGATTCTATATATCGCTATGTCGCTTATTTTTCTCAAAAATCTGTTTTATTTATTGAGAATTCATAATGAAAGGCAAACGAAGTTGTGAAAATGGCTTTCAATTTGCAAAAACAGTGTTTATCATGCATGCCTTATGAAGTTTAAATGGCGCTACTGGTTTTGGGCTTTGCTGGGGAAAATTATTTACTCATGTTACTTAAGTCGACAGAGTAAACCTCCGACAAGCTTATACAGTCTTTAACGGTGGCGGTTCTATCTGCATTATTCCTAGGGATAGAGTGTATAATAAATGACTGAGACAACCTCTCTGACACCACTCATTGAATTAAAATCTTTAAGTAAAGGTTTTGATGGCAAACAAATTATTTCTGAGCTTGACTTAACCATTCAGAACGGTGAGTTTTTGACCATTCTGGGGCCTTCTGGTTGCGGTAAAACGACTGTTTTACGTCTTATTGCAGGGCTAGAAGATGCCGATGGCGGTCAAATTATTCTTGATGGTCAAGATATTACGGATATTCCAGCGGAAAACCGTTTTGTAAATACCGTCTTCCAAAGCTACGCTTTATTTCCTCATATGACAGTCTTCGACAACGTGGCATTTGGCCTGCGCATGCAAAAAACGCCTGCGGCTGAAATCCAAAAGCGTGTCGACCAAGCCTTGCGTATGGTGCAGCTAGAAGATTTTGCTGAGCGTAGACCCAACCAACTATCTGGTGGTCAACAACAACGCGTGGCGATAGCCCGTGCGGTAGTGAATCGCCCGAAAGTCCTACTACTGGATGAATCATTGTCTGCGCTTGATTATAAACTGCGCAAACAAATGCAAAATGAGCTAAAAGCGCTTCAACGAAAACTGGGGATCACGTTTATTTTTGTGACCCACGACCAAGAAGAAGCCTTGGCTATGTCTGATCGTATCATTGTGATGCGTGAAGGGAAAATTGAGCAAGACGGTACTCCTCGCGAAATCTATGAGGAACCGAAAAATCTGTTTGTAGCTCAATTTATTGGTGAAATTAATATTTTTGATGCGAAAGTATTGTATCGCATTGATGATAAACGTATTCGAGCCAATGTTGAAGGGCATGAATGTGATATTTTCACTGAGCTCTCTGTCAAAGAAGGGCAACACGTCAGTGTGTTATTACGTCCTGAAGACTTGCGCGTTGAAGAAGTGAATGATGCAGATAACCATCCGGGGCTGATTGGCTACGTTCGTGAGCGTAACTATAAAGGCATGACGTTAGACTCAGTGGTTGAAATGGAAGATGGCAAAATTGTCATGGTTAGCGAATTCTTTAATGAAGATGACCCCGATGTCGACCACTCCCTTAACCAAAAAGTTGCTGTGACTTGGGTTGAAAGTTGGGAGGTAGTTCTGGATGATCATTCGTAAACATAAAATTTTGCAGAACGTTATTATCACTGGGGTGGTCGCCTGGCTGCTGCTATTCGTCTTCTTGCCTAATATCATGATTATTGGCACTAGCTTTTTGACGCGTAGCGACACCAACTTAGTTGACTTAGTTTTTACGTGGGATAACTACGTTCGCTTGTCTGACCCGATGTATGCAGAGGTCATGCTGCACTCGCTCAATATGGCGGTGATCGCGACCTTTTTCTGTTTAGTTATTGGCTATCCATTTGCCTTTATATTGGCAAAGCTACCTAAACGGGTGCAACCTTTGATGCTGTTTCTGTTAATTGTGCCATTTTGGACCAATTCATTGATTCGTATCTATGGGTTAAAAGTTTTTCTCAGTACCAAAGGGTACTTAAATGACTTTTTACTGTGGGTTGGTGTTATCGATAAACCGTTGAAAATTATGTATACACCTGAAGCCGTCATACTAGGTCTCATTTATATATTGTTGCCGTTTATGGTGATGCCGCTGTATTCAAGTATTGAAAAGCTGGATAAGTCATATATAGAAGCTGCAAGAGATCTCGGTGCGAATAAATTTCAACGGTTTGTGAAAATCATCATTCCTTTAACGATGCCAGGTATTATAGCAGGCTGTTTGCTGGTTTTATTACCGGCAATGGGGCTGTTCTATGTCGCGGATTTAATGGGTGGTGCGAAAAATCTACTGATCGGTAACGTAATTAAGAGCCAGTTCTTAAATATTCGTGATTGGCCATTCGGGGCAGCAACCAGCATTTTCCTCACGGTGATGATGGGGTTATTGCTGTATGTGTATTACCGAGCAGCTAAGCTTCTGAATAAAAAGGCATATGAAGAATGATCGGACGTACTCTGCGTGGTGGTTTTATGGCCATCATCTACGCTTATCTTTATATTCCAATCATCATTTTGATTGTTAATTCCTTTAATGAGTCGCGCTTTGGTATTCAGTGGCAAGGTTTTTCAACCAAATGGTATGAATTACTAGCTAATAACGATAGCTTATTAGAAGCTGCGGGGCATTCATTAACCATGGCGGTTTTGTCAGCGACTTTCGCGACAGCCATTGGCACATTAACCGCTGTTGCATTATTTCGCTATCGCTTTAGAGGAAAACCTTTTGTTGGTGGCATGTTATTTGTGGTCATGATGTCCCCTGATATCGTCATGGCGATTTCGTTATTGGTTCTATTTATGATCCTTGGGGTCTCGCTAGGTTTTTGGTCATTGCTTTTTTCCCATATTACATTCTGTCTACCCTTTGTAGTGGTGACGGTGTATGCAAGGTTAAAGGACTTTGATGTGAAGATGCTAGAAGCTGCACGTGACCTCGGAGCGGGTGAGTTTACCATCTTAAGGAAAATCATTTTGCCATTAGCGCTCCCTGCGGTTGTGGCAGGGTGGCTACTGAGTTTTACATTGTCGATGGACGATGTGGTGGTTTCGTCATTTGTTACGGGGCCAAGTTATGAGATTTTACCATTGAAAATATATTCAATGGTAAAAGTCGGGGTCTCCCCAGAAGTAAACGCATTGGCGACAGTATTGTTGATTATGTCTTTACTGCTCGTTTGTTTAAGCCAATGGGTGATGCGGGATAAATACTCGAAAAAAGCGAAATCATAAATGAGTGATGGTGTTGGTTTTTTCTATAACAGCGCCTTTTTGATGCCATACGGCGAGAGGGTGGGCTTTATTTAGCCTATAAGATATATACCCTAAATAATTCAAGTGGTTACTTGATGCATTAAGGGATAAAAACACTTTGTTGAGGGAAACTCAGTAATGAAAAAATGGTCCTATCTACTGGCAGCAGGGGTAATGGCTGCAAGTATTGGCACGGCAACTGCCGCTGACGATAACAAAGACGTACTGTATTTCTATAACTGGACAGAATATGTTCCCCCCGGTTTATTAGAGCAATTTACCAAAGAAACGGGCATCAAGGTGATTTACTCCACCTATGAATCAAACGAAAGCATGTATACCAAGTTAAAGACCTATAAAGAAGGGGCTTATGACTTGGTGGTGCCTTCTACTTATTTTATTGCCAAAATGAGTAAAGAAGGAATGCTACAAAAGATTGATCAAAGCAAATTAACCAATTTTAAAAACCTTGACCCAAATTTAATTCATAAAGAATTCGACCCGAATAATGATTATTCAGTGCCTTATATTTGGGGGGCAACAGGGATAGGTATTAATGGTGAAGCTGTTGACCCACAATCTGTTACCTCGTGGGCAGATTTTTGGAAACCTGAGTATAAAAATAGCTTGCTGATGATGGATGATGCACGGGAAGTTTTCCAAGTTGCGCTCACTAAATTAGGTTATTCAGGTAATACGACTGATCCGAAACAAATTGAAGAGGCGTATAAAGAGTTGCAAAAATTACGCCCAAATATTTTAGCCTTCAACTCTGACAACCCAGCAACACCATTTATTGAAGGTGAGGTTGATGTGGGAATGTTGTGGAATGGCTCTGCATTCGTCGCGCGGCAAGCTGGCTTACCGATTGAAGTGGTGTGGCCAAAAGAAGGTGGGATTTTCTGGATGGAT
This sequence comes from Providencia sp. PROV156, assembly GCF_028480905.1. Classification (NCBI taxonomy): domain Bacteria; kingdom Pseudomonadati; phylum Pseudomonadota; class Gammaproteobacteria; order Enterobacterales; family Morganellaceae; genus Providencia; species Providencia sp. PROV156. The sequence continues at coordinate 202,549 of NZ_JAMPPE010000005.1, forward strand.
AGCTTAGCTATTCCTGCTAACGCCAAAAATGTGGAAGGGGCACATAAGTTAATTAATTTCTTATTGCGTCCAGAAATTGCAGCTCAAGTGGCTGAATCTATTGGTTACCCAACACCAAATTTAGAAGCTAAAAAATTATTACCTGCTGAAATTGCTAATGACCCATCACTTTACCCAAGTGAAGAAGTTCTGCAAAAAGGCGAATGGCAAAGTGATGTGGGGAATACCAATATTATTTATGAAGAGTATTTCCAAAAGCTAAAAGCAGGACGTTAATTATTGTTTTAGTCGCAAGCTAAATAGGTTTTGAAAATAAATTAGGAAAATCAATTTATTGATTTTCGGCTGATAACACAAAGTGGGAAAAACCACGCTTTTATCCCGCTTTGTCAACAACCTCAGGCATCACGATTGTGATGCCTTTTTTTAATGGCTAACGTTTGGCATTATGACCAACAAACTTCACAAAGGTATCTGCCCACGGTTGTAGGAAATCTTTACTTTTGGGTGAAATATTACCTTGTTCATCAACCATTCCTTCATACCACTTCAAATAGCACTCTGGTTGGTTCATTGTCGGCATATTCAAAAATGCCAAGCTATTACGCAAATGTTGTTGTGCAATAGCTGTACTAATATTGCCAATAGATACCCCTAGTACTCCAGCAGGGATGCCATCCCATGAATTATCTCCCCATGGGCGAGAGCCTTGGTCAATCGCATTTTTCAATACGCCAGGCATTGAACGGTTATATTCTGGGGTGGCGAAAATAATGCCATCACAGGCTTTAATTTGAGATTTGAAATTAGCCACAACAGGAGACACATTTTGGTCTGCATCTTGGTTATAGAGAGGGAGTTCACCAATATTGATAAATTTAAACGTGAAATTTGTGGGGAATAATTTAGTCATGGCTTTAGCGACAACTAAATTATATGAATCAGCGCGCAAACTACCCACAATGACACCAATATTGTATTGATTTGACATGATAAAACCTCTTTCACGGGGAGTTAATTAGGAATACTGCAAACCGCTATTTATTGAATAGAGCATTGTTTCACTCTCACTATTAAACATCATAATCTGAGGATGTGCAAAACTAAGTGAAATTAAAATAGATAACTAAACATCAAAAATATTTGATATTTTTAAATTAATTATGGAGTTACAACTTATCATAATTCGATATTGTGAGTCCTCTTCCACTATTTAGATTTACCCATGAACAAATCAGGGTTACTTGATTTTAGTCAAAATGAAACATACCGACTGGTCGGTATCATTCATTGCATGAATAAATCTGCTCAGCATAGAAAAAAAGATCCTATTAAGCTTCAAGTGGAGTTACTGAAAGCTGCTCGTATTATTGCTGGCAGAGAAGGGATCTCTTCACTCTCACTTAATGCAGTGGCAAGGGAAGCGGGTGTTAGCAAAGGCGGGTTAATGCACCACTTCCCAACGAAGCAAGAGCTTATTCATGCACTGTTTGTGCAATTGCTGGGGATTATGGATGAGAGAATACATACCATTATGGATAATGACCCAAATCCCTATGGGCGGTTTTCTCGTGCTTATTTGCACTATATTGGTGAGTTAAAAGAATCTGATGAAAGTTTTCAGCTCGCGTTATTGTCTTTGGCTATGCCAACTGAGCCAGTGTTACGTCAGTGCTGGCGAGATTGGGTAACCAACCATTTGGAAAAGGGGGATGAGTTCGATAACAGTTATTTAGGCGCGTTAGTGCGTTATGCGGCTGATGGGTTGTGGCTTTCATCATTGACTGAGGGAGAAACGTTATTACAGCAAGAACGTGATGCGATTGTTAGCCGGTTAACGACAATATCATTTGAACAAATTCCATAAGTAAAAATAGCACGTAAGTAAAAATAATAGTGGTAATGATAGTGCAATTTTATTCATAAAATAAGCACATGAGGCGACAGTGAAATATAAAATCAATGCTTTCATTCTATATGATGCAGTTGATGGCACTTTATCTTTAAAAGAAGATGAGGTGGATGCACAACTGTCGATAACGGCTAATGCGTTGTTGTTTTATTTTATTCAACACAGAGGTGTTGTTTCCCGAGATGAGGTGTTAAAAGCGGTATGGGATGATAATGGATTAGTTTCATCGAACAGTAATTTAAACCAATATCTAAGTATATTAAGAAAAGCATTTCGTCCATATGGTATTGAAAATATTATTGTGACGGTGGCGAGGGGGCGATTAGAGTTTAATTCAGATGTTTCACTTGAATTAATTGATGATATTAAAATTCCTCCCTCTGAGTTAATCCCTAGCTTAAGTGAAATAGAAGAGGCTAAGGTTGTTTTATCTCCAATTCCCAAACCTATCTCTGAGCCTGCAGACCTCAAAAAAATAGAATCAACATTGACGCCAGAAAAAAAAGAAATCTGTTGGTATCTCGCTAGCGGTGTCTTTTTATTGTGTTCCGTTTTACTCGCGGTCATGGCTTATTTATCAAACCAGCCGTCAGTACCGATTAAGATGACAGTACTTGAGCACACTAATTGTGATGTGCTATCGAATGAAAAAATGATCAATAACTCTGTCGCACTAAACTATGTACAAAATTTTGATAAGGTTAGAAATAACTTAAATTTAGCCTGTGCCGAGAAAGAACGGTTTGTTTTTTTCTATGGAGATAAATTGCAGACTAATGGATTGGGTCGAGTATTTCTTGCACATTGTGCAGTAAATGAAGATAACCCATTTAGCTATTGCGATAATTACTTTTACTATTCTTGGAAACCATCATGAAGATATCAGGAAAAGTATTATGTTTACTGAGCTTTTTGCTATTTATTATTGTTGTGATTTACACTCAATCGGTCTTACTTTCTAATAAACAAGATGGTTTATTAATGTGCTCGACAAAAGGCATTATGCGTTTTGAAAATATGCAGGATGAAAACGTTAATGGCAATATTCATTTCAATTTTGGTGCCAATGGCAAAGGAGCCATCGTTGTTGAAGGATATACCGACTCTAAAGCGGGCTGGTTGTACTTACAGCGCTATGTGAAATTTAGTTATACAACAAAACGAGTTTCTCCCACAGAGCGCCATTATAATATCAGTCAATGGGAAGCAAGTGCTTCTTCTATTGATGAATCACCAGATGTGATATTTGATTACTTTATGCGAGAAATGTCAGATAGCCATGACGGGCTATTTCTTAATGCCCAAAAGCTCAATGACAAAGCTTTATTACTCAGTTCAATTAACTCTCCACTTTATATCTGCACGTTAAAGCCTGGCAGCAAATTTGATTAATTCAGTTCTCATTAAATAAATAAGCTTAGCGGTGAAGCCGTTCACTTCATCGTTAACTGACAATCCCACTTCCCTTTATTTCCTATTTTGTCGTATTCCCTGCTGTAGTATTCACAAACTGCAATATCCTCAATTTAGCTATAAATTGACATCATGACAGGTAGACTATCTCTTGGTTAGAACCTAACTCGCGGATATCTGATGTAGGCAAAGCTTATAACCGAGTGAGCAGACCCACAGTTATCATTTCACAAATTACCCCCCTTTATCAGCTCAATAATATTTTATTAACAATCTACCTAGCTAACGCTAAATCTTTATTTAGCCCATTTTTATCTGCAACACAGATGCGTGAATTTTTAATTTTTTCAGTATGAATATGTAAATAGCTTAATTAATTACTCTAATTTTCAGGTTAAAAGACTAAATATTGTCGTTTTGTGGATTTATATTTTGTTTTTATTTTTCGGTTCTATAGTGAGTTTGAAGCCAAAGGCTGCGTTCAATAGATCACCGCGCAGACACCATTGGCGTAAATGATTACCCAGATATTTCAAGGGACATGTACTCGGACACATTAGCTTGGAATATCGAAGGTAAAGAAAAATAAAGAAGGCTTCTCGGAGGAAACAACAATGGGTGATGCATTAGGTCTTATTGAAACAAAAGGTCTGGTGGCTTGTATCGAAGCGGCTGATGCGATGTGCAAAGCGGCGAATGTAGAGCTAATTGGTTACGAAAATGTCGGTTCAGGCCTCGTTACTGCAATGGTTAAAGGCGATGTCGGAGCAGTCAAGGCAGCCGTCGATTCAGGTGTTGAATCAGCACAGCGAGTTGGTGAAGTTGTGACTTCACTAGTCATTGCTCGTCCACACAACGATATCAATAAAATCGTTATTAAGCATAAGGCATAACTTTTTCCGGAGGAAAAAAACATGGGTGACGCATTAGGTCTTATTGAAACTCAAGGGTTAGTGGCTTGTATTGAAGCTGCAGATTCGATGTGTAAAGCCGCAAATGTTGTGCTGATTGGTTATGAAAATGTTGGGTCAGGTTTAGTTACCGCCATGGTCAAAGGCGATGTAGGTGCGGTGAAAGCTGCCGTGGATTCAGGTGTTGAATCCGCCTCTCGTATTGGCACCGTCGTGACATCACTGGTTATCGCTCGTCCTCATAGTGATATTCAGAAAATCGTCGCCCAGTATAAAGTCACGGAATAAAACAGGAAATTACTTATGAAAGAAGCACTTGGTCTAATTGAAACCAAAGGTTTAGTGGCTTGTATTGAAGCTGCTGATGCCATGTGTAAAGCCGCAAATGTTGAGTTAATCGGTTATGAAAATGTTGGCTCAGGTCTGGTAACAGCGATGGTTAAAGGCGATGTCGGTGCCGTTAACGCAGCGGTTGAGTCAGGTGTTGAGGCTGCAAAACGTATCGGAACCGTGGTGACTTCACGCGTGATTGCGAGACCACACAACGATATTGGCAAAATTGCACAGCAACACAAAGCCTAAGTAATTGGCTGATAAAGCCAATCACACGACAAGTTAATGAATTAATTTTGGCTCCGATACGGGGGAAGACATGGTTGCATTAGACAAAGATCTGCAATCCAGACAACTGGCAAGAGAGCTAGTTAGAAACGCGAAACAAGCGCAGAAAGAGTTTGCGACATTTTCGCAGGAAAAAATCGATAATATCGTTAAACACATTGCAATTGAGTCCGCACTTCATGCAGAAGAGCTGGCAAAAATGGCCAATGAAGAGACTGGGTTTGGTAAGTGGCAAGATAAAGTCCTGAAAAACACTTTTGCTTCAATGCGTGTTTATGAACACATTAAAGATCTCAAAACCGTTGGCATCATTAATGATGACAAAGTCAACAAAGTCATGGATGTGGGGGTTCCTCTTGGTGTGATCACGGCGTTAGTTCCTTCTACTAATCCAACATCTACCATCATCTACAAAACGTTGATTGCCTTGAAGGCGGGTAATGCCATTGTCTTTTCCCCTCATCCAAATGCCAAAGCTTGCAGTTTCCGCACATTAGAAATTGTCAAAAAAGCCGCATTAGAAGCGGGTGCGCCAGCAGGAATTGTCGATGGCGTCACGATGCTAACTCTTGAAGCAACGAAAGAGCTGATGCACAGCAAAGATGTTTCTTTAATTTTGGCAACGGGAGGTGAAGGCATGGTACGCGCCGCTTACGCATCCGGTACACCAACCATCAGCGGTGGCCCAGGTAATGGCCCTGCATTTATTGAACGTAGTGCCAATATCAAGCAAGCGGTGAGTGACATCATCACCAGTAAAACTTTTGATAACGGTGTCATTTGCGCTTCAGAACAATCGATCATTGTAGAACGCTGCATTTACAACGAAGTTCATCGTGAACTGCTCGCTCAAGGCGCTTACTTCATGAATGAAGATGAAGCGAAACGCATGGCATCCATGTTGCTTAGAGCGAACGGTACTATCAACCCTGAAGTGGTTGGTAAAGATGCTATCACACTGAGTCAACGTGCAGGTTTTACGGTTCCGGCGAATACGCGCGTATTGATTGCTTTACAAGACACCGTATCACCGAAAAACCCATACTCCCGCGAAAAATTATGCCCAATTTTAGGGATGTATATCGAGGAAGATTGGCAGTCAGCTTGCCATCGTGTGGTTGACTTACTGACCAACGAAGGCCTCGGTCATACCTTGGTGATCCATACGCAGAACGAAGATGTTATTCGTCAATTCTCTCTGGAAAAACCCGTCAATCGTATTTTGATCAATACACCAGCGGCACTGGGCGGAATTGGTGCAACGACCAATATCACACCTGCTTTAACGCTCGGTTGTGGGGCAGTTGGTGGCGGTTCTAGTTCAGATAACGTCGGCCCGATGAACTTACTCAATATCCGTAAAGTAGGTTATGGCGTACGTTCCATTGATGATTTAAGACAGCCAGTTCAGCCTTGTGCACCTGCACAACCAACGGCATCAACTTCGGTAAATCAACCGCAAGTGAGTATTTTTGATGACAACCGTTTCCGTAACCCTGTTACGGCAGCATCACCAGCCGCGGCTAACCCAACTGGCGATAACCGATTTGGCAGCACTGTAACAACGGCTGCGACTGCTGAGGCGGTGGTTTCTCAAGGTGACATCACTGAAGAAAATGTTGAGCAAATCATCAAGGCCGTTCTCGGGCGCCTAAATAAGTAACTCATTGGAATAAGGCGGTATAAACCATGATCCTCGCAAAGGTAGTCGGACATGTTGTTGCAACGCAGAAATGCCAAGAACTTAGCGGCAGTAACTTATTAATGGTTACCAAGCTAGGGGATGACCTTGAACCGTTGAAAAACAAAACGTATGTGGCAGTCGACAGTGTTGGCGCAGGTATTAACGACATTGTGTTAGCTGAAGCTTACTTCGCTTTGAATAAAGACAATTACAAAGCCATGTCAGTGGTTGCCATTGTTGAGAAGGTTTATACCAAGGAGTAAAAACAGCATGAACCAGTTTTTGATTAAACCTAAAGTCCAATTCGGTGCTAACGCATTGGATTTTATCTCACAAATGAGTGCTCACCATGCCTTTATCGTCACTGACAAAGCGATGGTGAAGTTTGGCTTAGCTGATGAAGTCACTCGCAGGCTAACCCAAAGTGGCATCACATTTTCGATTTACGACGATGTTGTGCCGGACCCAGACATTTCAGCCATTGTTAACGGCATGAAAATCATGGATATGCAATATCCAGATGTGGTGATTGCACTCGGTGGTGGGTCGGTGATTGATGCTGCGAAAGCTGTTATTTACTCCCTCTGGCACACAAGAAAGGACGTCAATCGAGTCAAACCGCAGTTTATCGCGATCCCAACCACCAGTGGGACGGGTTCAGAGGTGACTTCATTTTCAGTCATCAAGTCACAGTCTGAAAAGTTGGTTTTAGTTGACGAATTCATGCTGCCAGATGTCGCCATTTTAGACCCTGTACTGGTGAAATCCGTACCAGCTTCGATTACTGCAGATACAGGTATGGACGTGCTGTGTCATGCACTGGAAGCGTATGTTTCTCGCACCGCATCTGATTTTTCGGATGCCTTAGCAGAAAAAGCAGTGCAATTGGTTTTTGGTCACTTAATTGATTGTTATCGCGACGGTAGCAACTTAGTGGCACGCGAAAAAATGCACAACGCTTCATGTATTGCCGGTATGGCCTTTACTAACGCATCACTTGGGATAACTCACAGCTTAGCCCATGCATTAGGCGGCGTATTTCATATTCCACATGGTCGTGCCAATGCCTTATTGATGGCTCAAGTCGTGGCTTTCAATGCGGATTTTGAAGGCCGCTGTGATAGCGAAGCCGCGAAACGTTACGCGAGTCTTGCAAGAAACTTGAATTTACCTGCTTCAACAATACGTGAAGGCGTTGAGAGCTTAATTATGGCAATCAACGTATTGAAAGATGAAATGAATATGCCAAAAGGCATTCAAGCAACCGGTATTAATGAATTCGATTTTAACGCCCGTTTAGGGGAAATGGTTGGGCAAGCACTGCGCGATAGTTGCACTCCGACCAATCCACGGGATGTGAGCAAGGTGCAACTGGAAGTGCTGTATAGACAGTCTTTTTAACAGTTAACGCTTTTATGTGATGAACAACAAACTAGAAAGAACATCAGGATAGGCTAACATGAATAAATATGCTTTGACCCCACGCGTAAAAATGCTGGCTGAACGCTTAAGTGCCCGCAATAGCTCAATTATTACTGAACGTGCCAATATTTTAGAAGCGCTTGGCAACCAACTGTCTGGCGCACCGCAGGCGATTAAACCTGCACAACGTTTTTATGAATTTATCCGTCATTTTCCTGCATTTATTGCCCAAGATGAGTTGATTATTGGTAGCCAATCATCAACGCCTCGTGGGGCGATTTTCCATACTGAAAATGAAATCAACAGCCACAGCATTTATACGTTTTTAGCTGGCGATAGCGCCATTGATGCACCCGATTACTTAGCGGTATTAAACATCGGTTTTTTAGCTATCAAAGCGCAATTAGAAAATAAAGTTAGAAATATCGGCAGTGCAGTTAGCCGTAATAGTATTGATGAGGCGAATAACTGCCGCTCGGCAATTTACGCATGTGATGCCGCTATCCATTTTGCGCAAGCTTTAGCTTCTAAAGCAGAGAGCATGGCAGCAGCAGAGTCTAATCAATACCGTCGCGCAGAGTTACAAGAAAGCGCAGCAATTTTACGTAATGTGCCAGCAAAACCAGCACAAACCTTCAAAGAAGCTTGCCAAGCGTTCTATTTACTGCAACTTATCCTACATTTAGAAAATGGCAGTTATGCAGTTAACCCAATGGGGTTCGATAAAGCAGTTTACCCATTCTACCAACGCGATATTGAACAAGGCCGCTTAACCCAAGCACAAGCTTATGAGATTGTAGAAAGTTTATGGTTGAAACTGGCTGAGCTCTCTGAAGTTCGCTCAACCAAGCAAGTCGATGGTTACCCAATGTTCGATGCATTAAAAGACGGTATTTATCTGAATGACCCTCGTGTATGCATTAACGAATTATCAGCTATGATGTTATCTGCTCATGAAAACATCAGTGCCATCAATAACGGCTTAAAAGTTCGTTTATATTGCGGAAAAAACAGCATTCAGCCGCAATACGCCGCGCCAAATGCCAGCTATGTTGCTCCAACGGCACAAGCGGAAACTGAATTCAAAGTGATGGAAGGGTTAACGCCTCGCTTACAACGCTTGCGTAACCGCTACTTAGAAGCACGCCCAAGTGTGTCTATCTATCGTGCACTCGCCTTCACTGAAGTTGTCAAAAATAACCCTGGTTTACCGCCAATTCTATTGCGTGCGAAAGCATTCCGCCGCGCTTGTGAAACTGCGCCAATCTTAATTCAGCCGGAAGAACTGATTGTAGGCCATCCATGTGGTAAAGCCCGTGCGGGTGCTTTCTCTCCAGATATCGCATGGCGCTGGGTGGTCGAAGAACTCGATACCATGAGTACGCGCCCACAAGATCCATTTGTTATCTCAGAAGAAGACAAAAAAGTGATCCGCGAGGAAATCGCGCCATTCTGGGAAGGGCGCTCATTGGATGAAATTTGTGAGGCTCAATACCGCGAAGCGGGGGTATGGGAATTCAGCGGTGAAACGTTTGTCAGTGATTTGTCTTATCACCAAATCAACGGTGGTGGAGATACTTGTCCGGGTTATGACGTGCTGTTATTCACCAAGGGAATGAATGGCATTAAAGCAGATGCTCAGGCGAAACTGGCTGAGTTAAGCATGGAAAACCCAGAAGATATTGACCGTATTTATTTCTATAAAGCGTCAATTGAAACCTGTGAAGGGGTAGTGGCGTATTCACACCGTATTGCTGCGCATGCTCGTGAATTAGCCGTGCTGGAGTCAGACCAAAAACGTCGCGAAGAATTGCTGACTATCGCACAAGTCAATGAAAACGTGCCAGCGAACCCACCGGCGACGTTGCAAGAAGCATTACAAAGCATTTGGACTGTTGAGTCACTGTTTGAAATCGAAGAAAACCAAACAGGTCTTTCTTTAGGACGTCTCGACCAATATTGCTTCCCAATGTATGAAAATGACATCAAAACAGGCCGTTTAACTCAAGACCAAGCATTAGAAATGATGCAGGCGTTTATCATCAAGTGTGCTGAGTTAATGTGGATGTCGAGCGAATTAGGTGCGAAATATTTCGCCGGTTATCAGCCATTTATCAACTTAACAGTGGGTGGTCAAAAACGTTCAGGCGGTGACGCTTGTAACGACTTGACCTACTTAATTATGGATGCGGTTCGTTTCGTTAAAGTGTATCAGCCATCGTTGGCATGCCGTATTCATAACCAATCACCACAGAAATACATGGAAAAAATCGTTGATGTCGTGAAAGCAGGTATGGGCTTCCCTGCCTGTCACTTCGACGATTCCCACATCAAAATGATGCTGCGTAAAGGCTTTGACTTTGAAGATGCGCGTGATTACTGCTTGATGGGCTGTGTTGAGCCACAGAAATCAGGCCGTATTTATCAATGGACATCAACTGGTTACACCCAATGGCCAATCGCGATTGAGTTTGTATTAAACCGTGGTCGCATGGTGCTATTCGATAGCTACCAAGGCTTAGATACCGGTGATTTACGTGACCTGAAAACATTCGAAGACTTTGATAATGCAGTGAAAGCGCAGATTGCTCATATTATTCGCTTATCCGCTATCGGTACCGTTATCAGCCAGCGAGTTCACCGTGATGTGGCACCAAAACCCTTAATGTCTTTGCTAGTGGAAGGCTGTATGGAAAAAGGGAAAGACGTTGCAGCGGGTGGGGCGATGATCAACCACGGCCCAGGGCTGATTTTCTCTGGTCTTGCAACCTATGTTGACTCCATTGTCGCGATTCGCAAATTGGTTTATGAAGATGGTCGCTACACCCTTGAGCAAATTCGTGATGGATTATTAGCTAACTTTGAAGGCTATGACGAATTACGCCGTGACTGCTTAAATGCGCCTAAATTTGGTAACGATGATGACTATGTTGACCAATATGCGCTGGATATTACGGAGTGGACAGAGCGTGAGTGTCGTAAGTACGACATGTTGTATTCAACACTGAGTCACGGAACTTTATCCATCTCCAACAACACGCCGATTGGTGAATTAACCGCAGCGAGTGCCAATGGTCGCTTAGCGTGGATGCCGTTATCCGATGGTATCAGCCCAACACAAGGTGCGGATAAACAAGGCCCAACTGCCATCATTAAATCAATCAGCAAAATGAATGTTGAAACGATGAACATTGGCATGGTGCATAACTTTAAGTTCTTAAAAGGCTTATTGGACACACCAGAAGGCCGCCACGGCTTAATCACCTTGCTAAGAACCGCGTCTATCTTAGGAAACGGTCAAATGCAGTTCAGCTATGTCGATAACGAAATGCTGAAAAAAGCCCAGCAAGAGCCTGAAAAATACCGTGATTTAATCGTTCGTGTCGCGGGGTACAGCGCCTACTTCGTTGAACTCTGTAAAGAAGTTCAAGATGAAATTATTAGCCGTACTGTAATTGAGAAGTTCTAAACCCATGTAGGCAGGTATGAATTTATACCTGCCATTTTATAACAACAATAATAAATTCTGATTTATAAACATAGTGTTAGAGGTGCAATGATGAGCGCGGCAGAGATTAAAGGTCGGATATTTAATATCCAAAAATACTCGATTTATGATGGCGACGGTATCCGAACACTGATTTTCTTAAAAGGGTGCAATATTCGTTGCCCATGGTGCGCTAACCCAGAAGGGTTAAGTAGCCAGTTTCAAGTGATGTTTTCCCACGATAAATGCGTCAATTGTGGGAAATGCGTTGATGTCTGCCCGACAGGGATCCACTACAAAACTATTAATGAGCAAGGTGAGCAAATTCACCGCGTGAATCGCAGCATTGATTGTATCGGTTGCCGTAAATGTGAAGAAGTATGCATTGGCGGTGCATTAGACATCATGGGTAAAGATGTCACTGTGGCCGAAATGATGGATATCATCATGCAAGATTATGATTTTTATATTTCTTCCGGTGGTGGTGTGACAATCGGTGGAGGCGAAATGAGCCTACAAACCGATTTTGCAGTCGCTCTACTGCGTGAGTGTAAAAAAATGATGATCAACACCGCAATAGAAACCCAAGGTACAACATCGTTAGAAAACTATGAAAAGTTAGCTGAAGTTGTCGACCTATTCCTCTATGACATTAAACATATTGATACTGCGCAGCATAAAAATCTATTCGGTATTGGCAATGAAAATGTTCGCCGCAACCTCGAAAGATTGATTGATCTCGGCGCGAACGTGGTTGTCAGAATGCCATTAGTTCGTGGCTATAACGACTCGTTTGATGCCATTACAGGGGCGATTAACTATGCGATGGAATTATCCAAACGCGGCAATGTAAAACGCATCGATATTCTGCCTTATCACCAGTTGGGCCGCGGTAAGTACGACAAACTGGATATGATTTATCCTGTTAAGCAAGACCCAACCTATAGTGCAGAAGAATTAGACCAACTTGAAGCATTCTTCAAACAATTTGATTTCGATATTCGACTGGTTCGTCACTAAGTAGGAGAGACAGATGAAAAGTTTAGGCGTAATTGAAACTCGGGGACTGACATCCGCAATACAGGCTGCTGATGCGGCGTGTAAAGCCGCCAGTGTAGAAATTGTAGGTTATCGAAAAATCGGCTCTGGACTGGTATCCGTTTGTTTCCAAGGCGAAATCAGTGCTGTTCGCACCGCAGTTGACCATGGTATTGAAGTGATCGCCAATAGTCAGCTACTCGTCGGCTCATTAGTGATTGCGCGGCCTGAAGAAAGCGTAATCAGTAAATTGCTAACAGTGAAAAGTAAAAAAGGTGAGTTAGAGAAAAGTCTTCAGCCAGAAGTAAAAGCAGAAAAGTTAGTGGAAAAAGCGGTTGTTGAGGCTAAAACAGAAGCGCCTGTGGTTGAAGTTAAAACCGACATCAATGTGAAAGACATCAAGAATGACCCGCGTAAAGGGAAAAAATCATGATGAATGAGCAATTAATGGGGAAAATATTGGAGCGGCTTTCAGCCTATACACCAGCACAAGGCAGCGTTTCCAACATTGCTATCCCTGTCGGAATATCTAACCGCCATGTTCATCTTTCACAACAGGACGTTGAAGCCTTGTTTGGCCAAGGATATCAGCTGACGCCATTTAAAGATTTAAAACAGCCCGGGCAATTTGCGGCGAAAGAATGCGTCATGGTGGTGGGACCAAAAGGGTCGATTAGCAAAGTCAGAGTACTAGGGCCTGTTCGCCCAAAAACGCAATTAGAAGTGTCTAAGGCCGACTGCTTTGCGCTTGGTATAAAAGCGCCGGTAAGAGAGTCAGGTGACATGGCAGGTTCAGGCAATGCTTTACTGATTGGCCCAGCGGGGCATGTCAATCTTGAGTCGCAGGTTATTTGTGCTCAGCGTCATATTCATATGAGTGTGATGGACTCAAGAGCATTAAATGTGGTGAATGGGCAAAAGGTGAATATCCGTACTGAAGGTGAACGCAGCTTAGTGTTTGATGAAGTTGTCGTGAGAGTGGATGAACGCTTTTCTCTTGAGTTTCATATTGATACCGATGAAGCAAATGCCGCGGGCTTACGCAATAACGATAGCGTATTTATCGCGGGCTAAGGAGTGGTGGCAGAATGAACGAAAAACTGATCGAGCGAATTGTGCAGCAAGTTTTACGTCAGTTAAAGCGACAAGTTCTGGTGGTGCTATCGCCTGTTGAGGGGTATCAGCAAGCTATTTACCAAAGACTGGCACAGTTAGATTCTGTTTCTTTTTCCTTTTATGCCACCGCATCAATGCACCAGTCTTTTGATGTTGAAAAATGGGCTGAATTGGGAAGTGTTATAAATAAAAGCACCTTATCAATAAATAGTTTAAATCATTATGACAGCCTGTTTTTACCGTTTATTGATGCAAAAGTCGTTGGTGAGATAGCCAATGGTTTGTTTATGAGTGAGGAAAGTGAGTTAGTCTTTCATGCATTATCACAAAACATGCCGATATTGGCACTGAAATACCATTGTTGCCCTGAAAGTGAATTAAGTCAGGTTTTAGGTTTAAATAAAAATGAAAATTATAATCAGTTGATTAAAGAAAATATCACTAAAGCAATCAAGTTAGGTGTTTATTTTGATTCATTTAATGAAATAGAAAATAAATTTTTAATTCGTGATATTACTGAAAATTTAAAACCTGAAATAAATAATGAATATCCAAATCGCTATATTACTTTAAAGGAAGTAATGAATAACCCTAGGGGGTATTGCGCGAATGAAAATAAATTAACAGATTCAGCAATCGATTATTTAAAGTCTCTTAAAAAATAAAGTTATTTAATCAAATTAAAAATTAATCTTTCTATTTATTGTAGGAGTATTATCTATGTCCCCTAAAGCAAAGTCATGGCTTTGGATGCTGGCGGTTATTGTTTCTGAAACCTCAGCAACATCGACCTTAAAAATGTTTGATAATAGTGAAGGTATGACTAAATCATTATTATTGGCATTAATCGTTGTGCTATATGTTATTTGTTACTATTCACTTTCTCGGGCAGTAAAATATATTCCTGTTGGTTTGGCTTATGCAACATGGTCAGGTACAGGGATCTTAATGGTTTCTACCCTCGGCATGCTATTTTATGGGCAACACCCAGACACTGCGGCGATGATCGGTATGGCCGTGATCGCGAGTGGCATTGTGATCATGAATCTATTCTCCAAAATGGGCTCCGATGATCTGGAAGAAACTGAACCATCTAAAGATGAAACTGAGTCTTCATTATTATCAACAAAAAATAACACAGCTCATTAATTCAAAGTTAAGGGGAATATTATGTTTACTGGATTTTTATGGTTAGCGCTTTCTATTGGCTCTGAAATAACGGGTACTTCAATGATAAAAAAGACCAATAGCTTTAGCAAATTGGGTCCATCTGTATTAGTCATTGTTGCTTATTGCTTGTGTTATTTCGCACTAACCCGTGCAATGGGTTATATCCCAGTCGGTGTGGCTTATTCATTATGGTGTGGGTTTGGTATTGTCGGTGTGACACTCGTTTCTATGATTTTATATAAACAAAAACCCGATTTCCCAGCAGTATTTGCGATGGGCCTCATTATCACTGGTGGGATCATTATGAATACATTTTCAACGATGTAGTAAAAAAGAAAACGCCGTACTTCAACATACTTTCTGTTATTTATCTTTAGCCCTCATTTTTATGAGGGTTATTTTTTGCTTATCATCTGAGCCCTGTGGTGGTTTGGCTACATAAAATGACGTTCTGGCGATAAACCGCAAAGTCTGTTGTATGTTAATTTATTACACATAAGTAATTTAATTTAGGAATGGATTTATGCAAATTATTGAATGGGATGATTTTACCCGTGTTGAAATGCGTGTTGGGACTATTGTTAGTGCACAAGTCAACAGTAAAGCCAAAAAGCCAGCTTATGTTATGGAAGTTGATTTAGGCGAATTGGGTATTAAGCGCTCTAGCGCACAGATCACTGTCAATTATACGCCAGATGATTTGATTGGTAAGCAGGTACTATGTGTGTGTAACTTTGAAGTCAAGCGTATAGCAGGCATTAAATCGGAAGTGTTGATCACGGGGGCACCTGATGAAACGGGGGCGATTGTTCTTGCGGAGTTTAACTTACCTTTGCCGAATGGGGCGCTTTTAGCCTAATGCTCGTCATACTTCGTGTTATCGCGTTGTTGGCTTCACTCGCTCGCCCTAGTCACATACTTTTGTATGCTCCTAGGGGCTCGTTTGCTTGCCGTCTAGCGTAGTCGGTGCCATCACTGCCATTCATCAATAAAAAGGTTATACTGCTATCTTCAGTATTAGTAGGAGTATGACCCTTTGCGATTGCCTGAGCTTCATTTTCGCCAATACTCAGACGAAGTTATTTCTCATCATCATGATGGGCAGTGGCAAGTTGTTTTGTCGTTATCTGGGCAGATGGAAATTAATATGTACCGGCAACATTTTCTGTTAAATGCAGGAAAGGGGGTCGTGATCCCGCCTAGTGTGAGCCATGCATTTCGCGGGCAGCTAGGAAATCAAAATTACGTATTAGAAATGCCTGCCACAGCACAATGGGCATTAAATGAAAAAATGACGCAATTTACTCTGACACCTGCCGCAATTGGTCTTTTGAATTGGTTGCAAAACTTCCCACAAGCTCCGGAACATAATTTTACGGTTGCTCGTCTATTGTTGGCACAGTTAAAACCTGAAAATAAATGGATTGATGAGCTTTCTCAATGGGTGGAACTGCGTCTACACCATCCTATTAGTTGTGAAGATATGGCAACGGCTTTTTGTATGTCAGTGAGTACGCTTCAACGAAAAATAAAGGCTGAAACACAGTTAACGGCGATGCAGTTTCTATTACAAAAACGCATGGAAGCGGCAGGGCGCTTATTATTATCCAATAAATCAATAGAACAAATTGCATTAGCGGTGGGCTATGACTCACATTCGGCATTTAGTCATGCATTTCGCCAATTTTATAGCAAAACACCGAATGAATATCGTTTGCAGGGAAGTCACTTACGGTAGGTTATTTTGGGGAGCTTCGTTGCCAGATAAAAATTAGCCACCTCGCCCGCAGCCAATTTTTATCTTTTTACTGCTTAGACCATGCGGATCCCTTCAAATGGGTTCCAGTTGTCCAATCCTTTGGTTTCTTTAATATAGTAAGCATAATTGGCAACCATGGCCCACAGCGCTGACATACCGACAGATACCCCTGTAAAGACGGCATTAGGGATCGTTCCACCAATCATAAAATCAATAATATTCAAAACTAGACCA
Source organism: Providencia sp. PROV156 (assembly GCF_028480905.1). Taxonomy (NCBI): domain Bacteria; kingdom Pseudomonadati; phylum Pseudomonadota; class Gammaproteobacteria; order Enterobacterales; family Morganellaceae; genus Providencia; species Providencia sp. PROV156. Next base: position 219,316 of record NZ_JAMPPE010000005.1, read on the forward strand.
ACCCCAAGAGTGATACCAAGCATCACCAACCCTTTCTTCCACAGCCCTAAAATCAAGAAGTAAATAATACCGAAGAAGAAGGCAAAAATGTTCATATTAATGAGAATACGTTTACCGAAAGAGGCGGCTTTCAACGCTGCTTTGAATTCAGGCGTATCAGGAGCACCATGCTTATCAAAAAAGTCGAAACGTTCTTGCCATTTATTAGAATATTGTTTCTGTTCCATTTTCCATCTCTTGCTTATTAATAAGTATAAAATAGGGATTGATAATACTTGGATAACCATATAAAAAAGAGGTAAATAGTCTTAATATGACTATTAAGGGGCATTTTTAATAACGAATCAAGCAAAGAGAAATAAAGGAAGAATGATTAAGATAAATAGTAAACGGATAATGGATTAATTTATTGTAAGACTTACCTACATTATTTGGTATTTGACTTGTTGGCTATTTGTTCAGAAATTGAATTTGCATAGTTGCCATGTAAAAAATCAGTATTTACATTGGCTTGTTTGAGTTTTAGTTCGAGTAAAGCTAATTGCTTACTCACCGACGTATAATTGGGGTCGTCCACAGAGAGACCTTGTAGCATATGGCTTAGCGTTAGTGCATCTTTCCTTTGTTGTAATTCAGTGGGTAAATAGCCCGAGTTCTTTAATATTCGATACCCAGCCCTAAGTTCAGGTGGAACTAAACTATCATCTTCAAGCTGTAACATTTTTCCCTCCCCATTTAAATTTGAAAGCTCCCCTTTACTCAGAGCTTCTTGAATATGGCGTTCTGCCCAAAGATCAATGACTGACATGATGTGACTCCATGAATTGATTTTTTACTATTATAGCCTTCCATATCAATATAAAGAAAGTTGGTAGATTATTCTTTGTTGGGGTTGTTATTCCGAATTATAAGTAAGGTTTTATCGAGTGTTTATAAATAAGGTTTTTACTATTAATATGAAATAAAACTGCTAAAAAATAATATTTAATTAGTGATAAATGACGAATAAACGTCATGGATAATATGAAAATTGTTATATTGACCACACTTATAGAAATTAATTTATCTGATTTACCTTGGTTTTAATTAACGTCTTTATTTAAATTAATAATATTAATGCCTAATAAAAATGAATTATCCCTAATTATGTTGAATTTTATGTCTAAATCGTGTGAATTTTGTTGATTTGAAATGATCTATTTGTAAATGGTAAAAAACAAAAACATTGTGTAATGTCCGTTTTTCTTGTTTATAAGGAGAAAATATGGAACAAAAGAAGCAAGAGGGAAGCCGTTTTTTGCGAACGGTTGAGTGGCTAGGTAATGCACTACCACATCCCGTCATTTTATTTATTATTTTAATTGCAATTTTATTAGTTTCCTCAGCAATTGGTCAGTACTTTGGTGTAAGCGTGCCAGATCCGCGCCCAGAAGGCGCAAAAGGGCGGGCAGAAGACGGTATTATTCATATTGTAAGTTTATTGGATGCCGAAGGGATCCGAAAAATTATTGCGAATGTCGTCACCAACTTTACAGGTTTCGCACCATTAGGGACGGTATTAGTGGCATTATTAGGGGTTGGAATTGCAGAGCGGGCCGGCTTACTTTCCGCGGCTATGCGCTTAATTGTCACCAAAGCTCCGCGAAAATTAACCACAATGGCTATCGTGTTTGCGGGGATCATGTCAAACACCGCGGCAGAATTGGGCTATGTGGTGCTTATTCCACTGGCTGCCATTATTTTCCATTCATTAGGTCGTCATCCTTTAGCGGGTCTTGCCGCCGCATTTGCTGGCGTTTCAGGTGGTTATTCAGCAAACTTACTATTAGGTACGGTTGACCCGTTACTTTCGGGTATCACTCAGCAAGCTGCGCAAATCATTGATCCAACTTATATCGTGGGTGCAGAAGCAAACTGGTACTTTATGTTTGCCAGTACGTTTTTAATCACTATTTTAGGTTATTTGATCACCGAAAAAATTGTGGAACCCCAGTTGGGTCCATATACAGGTGGTGCTGTTGATGAAGATGAAAATAGCCTTTATGCTTCTGCAAACGTTACTCCACTTGAGAAAAAAGCGTTATTCTGGGCATCAGTTACCTTCTGGGGATTAGCGGCAATTTTGGCGTTAATGGTGGTACCCGAAAATGGAATATTACGTAACCAAGATACTGGGTTAGTCAGCAACTCGCCTTTCCTAAAAGGCATCGTAGTGTTTATTTTTGTGTTTTTTGCCGTCCCGGGTATTGTGTATGGCTATATTGCTAAAACTATGCGCTCGGATAAAGACATTGTTGACGCAATGGCAGGGGCAATGAGTACTCTTGGCTTATATCTGGTTATCATTTTCTTTGCCGCACAATTTGTTGCTTTCTTTGGTTGGACAAACATCGGGCAAGTTATCGCAGTTAAAGGTGCTAACTTCTTAAATAGTATCGACCTTCACGGTGGTGTGCTGTTTATTGGCTTTATTCTTATCTGTGCATTTATTAATTTAATGATTGGCTCAGCATCAGCCCAATGGGCGGTAACGGCACCTATTTTTGTTCCTATGCTAATGTTAGCGGGCTATGCGCCAGAAACTATTCAAGCGGCATACCGAATTGGTGATTCGGTCACGAATATTATCACACCGATGATGAGTTACTTTGGCTTAATTATGGCGATTGTTGTGAAATATAAGAAAGATGCAGGGATTGGTACACTTGTCTCAATGATGTTGCCTTATTCCATCATTTTCTTCATTGGTTGGTCATTGTTCTTTATCGTATGGGTATTTGTATTAGGGATTCCTGTAGGGCCTGGTTCCCCGATTTATTTCACACCGGGAAGTTAGCGTTTTGATATTTAATTGAAAAACCATTGGTTGCCCTATTTTTAATTCATTGGATGAAGGGCAACCAATGAGGATGTAAGTTATGATTTTGTTATTTTAAACATAGGAACTAGATTAGATAGTAATTATGAAAATAAACTGCTGTGAGTGAGACAGTTTATTTTACTAAGTACCAACAATTACAATATTACGGTAAAAAATTATTTTTATACTTAATAGAATGAAAGAGCTAATCAAGTCCCTCCCAGAAATAGTCCTTTAGTTTTATTTTATCGTTCAAGTCAAAAATAATACCTTCATTTATAAGGGCTTGTTTGTGACGTAGATAGCACTCGCCTTTGACTGATAACTTACCCTGACTATTAATAATACGGTGGCAAGGTAAAGAACTTCCCGCAGGGATGGTTCTAATAACTTGGCAAACTTGGCGTACATGAGCTGGGTAACCTGCCATTTTTGCCAACATTCCGTAAGTGACAACTCTACCTCTTGGGATACTCCCTATAAGGCTATAAATGATGTCTCGGAAAGATGGCGCGTTGTTCATGGTTATAGCCTCAATTACGATGGGTGTTTATCAACCTAAATATGTAGGTGTTGGTGGGCAGTGCATGATTAAATTGTATAGCAAGTTTGTCAATGTGATAGTTTTCTTTGGCGGAAATCACCACAATGGGATGAGAGGGAGAAGTATCTGTTTTATGACTTGAGTTTTAAGCTGTAAATGGTGTTGAATTAAGTAATTATATTTTTCATGAGCGTAGAGGATCTTTGATTTGAATTATCTCTTTCTTAATATCACACGCCTTCTTTATATTTCTACTATTTTTACTAATAGTAAGTGACATTGTAGAGATTAAGGCAAAAATCTCATATCTCTCCTCCATTTTAGGCTAAGCCAATACCACCGCACAAAGGTGATATTGACTTAATACAAACCTAAAACTCACTAACGGTAGGTAAATAAAACATTCACAGTGTTACTGAACTGCCCTGATTTAATGGCTTCAGCATCTTTCTTGGATAACTCGATACTGTAAGGGAAATAGCCGGGCTGTTGTTTACTGATACTCCCTTTATAATAATACTGATCAAACGCAACCTGTTGGTTATTGGTTCTGTCTGTAATTGCAGCTTGTAGGCCATTGTTAAAGACGATGTACTTTTTATTTATCACGCCACTGTTGCTTTGGAACGCAACACTGACTTCTAATGCCGCATCACACGTTGAATCGGGCACTAAATCTAATGAAAAGTTTTCTCTAACTGTTTGACCACCTTCAAAATTTTCAGCCGTGAGCTCTTTAAAATCAACCACTTTATCGCTCATGCGGACAATCGGTGTTGGGCAATAGTTTACCAATTTCCCGATAATCCTCGCCTGATAGATATCACCTAAACTTTTTCTCTGGTAATCACTGTGATAACCAACATTAAAAACACCGGTATCAAAAGATTTTAACTCTCCCGTACCTCTGACCACTCGATACGTGTAACCAAATAGCACATTTTTAGGGCCCGCTTCCCAGACGCCCACTTCTAACTGCGGGGTGTTGGCCGCAGTTATTTCAACAGAGCCACTATACATACTGTCCTGATAAAGCCTAACACCGCTGTTTTTAAGTGTATTTTTTATGGTTGTTGGCGTTTGGTTGTTAAACCAAATTGTCCGCTCCGCCTTTGAGCCTGAAAACACACAAGCCCATGAAAAGAAACCACTACTGGCAGAGCCCAATAGCGTGCCGGGAGCAACGGTGCCGGGGGTTGTATTCATATCAATATAGACTTCAGGGAGTGGGTTCCACGCATTTCCCGTCGAGCCGGGTACACTATTACCCGGTCGGCATGTCACTCCGGCATACGCGGCAGAAGTTGACATCAGAAGGAGAAAGAACACGCCACTTTGCCATGACCGTTTTTTAAATTTCATTTCAGTAAGCTCCCACATTTGTATTTTTTA